>CAZAGT010000222.1:0-8351 GCA_964484515.1 uncultured Desulfobacteraceae bacterium
GGCCTCCTTTCTTCTCCACATCGGGACGCTCATTTTCTTTTACATCGCCCTGACCTCGGCCTGGAATATTCCCGCCTTCGGCGGCAAGCTCTCCCTCGGTCATGCCTCTTTTTTTGGGATTGGAGCCTACACCGTCGCAATCCTGTATGTGAAGTATGGTGTGTCGCCCTGGCGCGGTTTGGGCGCGGCGGTAGGGGCATCGCTGCTGGGGGGGGTCGTGATGAGCGTACCGCTCATTCGCCTGCGGGGCCCTTTCTTTACCCTGGCGACGATCGCATTCGCCGAGGCACTCCGGATGGTGGCGATCGACTGGCGGAGTCTGACAAACGGTTCCGTCGGTCTCAACATCCCCTTTAAGCCCGGTTGGGGCAACCTGACCTTTACCAGTGGCAAACCATTCTACTATATTGCGCTCATCTTGGCCGTCGTGGTTGTGATCCTCACCTATCGGCTGCGGTATTCCGCCCTGGGGTATCATCTCAGGGCCACCGCCTCAGATGAGGAGGCCGCCGGGGCCCTCGGGGTCAACACATCCCGCGCTCATTTCCTGGGATTGATGTGGAGCTCCGGCTTGACCGCCGTGGTCGCCGTTCTTTACAGCTTCTTCAACTACGTCCTTGAGCCCAATACGGTGTTCTCGTTGACCCTCTTTTCCCTCCAACCGGCGTTGAACGGGATCATCGGCGGGTTCGGCACCGTCTGGGGACCCGTTATCGGGGCGATCCTGATGACTCCCCTAGGCGAGTTCCTGCGCTTTTATCTCGGCACGATCGAGCAGGGACTGAATTTCGTGGTCTACGGCATCATGTTAATTGCCACGGTGAATTTCATGCCGGGCGGGATCGTATCCCTGCTCAGCCCCTACTTTCGGAGACAGCCCCCGACATCCGTCGAGCGGGAGGCAGAATGACCCCACTCTTGCAGGTCAAGAATCTCAGTAAGCGATTCAGTGGTCTCCTTGCGGTTAATGATGTGAGCTTCGAGGTCAGAGAACGGGAGATCCTCGGCTTGATCGGGCCGAATGGCGCCGGAAAGACAACCCTCTTCAATCTGATCTCCGGAATTCTCTCCCATGATGGAGGCAGTATCTTCCTGGATGGTTCCGAGATCTCATCTTTGAAACCCCATCGCCGCAGTCTGGCCGGAATCGGACGGACATTTCAGGTCGTGCGTCCGTTCGAAATGTCGGTCCTCGAAAACGTGATGGTCCCACTCCTTGCGAGAACCAAGAATCTAAGCCGAGCGCGACGGGATGCCCTGAGCATTATCGAGACCATGGGACTCGGCGAGATGGTTGCGGCTATGCCTGGAAGCCTGACCCTGGCCCAACGCAAGCGGATCGAGGTCGCCCGGGCGTTGGCAACCAGACCCAAGCTCCTGTTGCTCGATGAGGTCCTGGCCGGTCTGAATCCCGCGGAGGTCGCGGAGAATATTCCTGTGATCAGGCAGGTGCGTGATACCGGTGTGACGATCTTACTCATCGAACATATTATGGATGCGATGATGTCCGTCTCAGAGCGAGTCATGGTGATGGATCAGGGTTCCTTGATCGCCTCCGGCACTCCGGAGGAGGTCACAAGGGACGAATGCGTCATCAAGGCCTACCTGGGGGAGGAGGCACCTCAATGCTGAGCATCAAGGGCCTCGATTGTTATTATGGAGACTTTCAGGCCCTGCGCGACGTGCATTTGGAGGTGGCCGCGGGAGATATTGTTGCCCTCCTGGGGCCCAATGCCGCCGGAAAGACTACCTTGCTGTCGGCAATCAGCGGAATGATCGTATATACCCGGGGGGATATCTTCTTCGAAGGTGTCCAGATCAGCGATATCAAGCCGGAGAAGATTGTTGACTTAGGCCTCGCCCACGTGCCTGAAGGTCGCAGGCTCTTTGGGACCTTGACCGTTCTCGAAAACCTCGAAATGGGTGCGTATGGGAGCAAGGCCCGCAGCTATCTGCACAAGAATCTTAGGGCCGTCTACGCGCTTTTCCCCGTCCTCGAGGAACGCACAAGCCAGAAGGCGGGGTCCCTTTCAGGTGGTGAGCAGCAGATGTGCGCCATAGCACGTGGCCTGATGGCACAACCGCGCCTGCTCATGATCGACGAAATGTCATTAGGGCTTTCTCCCCTGCTCGTGAAACATATGTTTCAGATGGTGCAGGAAGTTGCGCGGTCAGGTGTTACAATCCTTTTGGTGGAACAGCAGATTCATCATACGCTCGAGATTGCCGACAACACCCATATTATGGAGAAAGGGCACATCGTGCTTTCAGGTCCGACCAAGGAGATATCGGGGAACGAGCACGTGAGGAAGGCCTATCTAGGCATCTAGGTGTAAGGCGGTGACGTATAATTTTGATCCGGATCAGTGGTACGAAAACGAGCGGGCAGTACTCGAACTTCAATACAAAAAGGGCCGCCTGAATCAAGGAGAACTGCAGGAGGCCCTCTCGAAACTCGAAACCCGCTATGAAGAAATGGTCAAGCGACTGGACGGAACCTATCAGCTTCCGAGAGAAGAACCTTGACTGGCCAGTTCAAGGCTTCCATCAGTCCCGACTCCGCGAGGATTAGCCTTTTACTTGTCACTGGGACGTAGATAAAAGGCACGAGGTCCGGGGAAAAGAAGAACGGAAGGTACTCCCTGTTTCACCCCAACCCCGGAGGGTTGGACGCCTATTTCCTGAAGGTTCCTTTACTTATGCTTCACTTCGGTCCCCACCCCCCTTTGGGAAGAGCCCTGTTTGGTCATTAGGGCAATCAGGGTCAAAAGATACCGTCCCACATATTCTGCCAGAACTGAAGCGATTCGTCGCGTCCCATGGGTCGGGGATTCATTGGTCGATGGTAAAGCTTGATCATCATGTCGGCCATATCTTCAAGATTAGCTTCCTCGATGCCTCCAAATTCCTCCAGGGTCACCGGCAAACCAACGTCCTCCATGAGGTTCGCCACGGCCTGTACCGCCAGATGGGCCGCATCCAGCCTTGAAAGCATCCAGGTCTTCTCGCCGAGGGCTTCGCCGATTCTGGCCAGGGGCTCGACACAAACGGGGAGATTGAAGGCCATCGCATAAGGGAGCGCCAGACCGCATGTGAGCCCATGCGGGCTATGTTTGTATTTGGCGATGACGTAGGCGGCACTGTGGGCGTACCCCGCCCTGGTCATGGCCATGGCCATCATGCAGAGGGTCGAAGACATCGCCATGTAGTACCGCGCCTCAAGATCCTCTCCATCGGCCACCGCCCTCCGCAAATACTTGCCGGCCAATTCGATACCCGTTAGGGCAAAGGCCGTGTTAAAAGGGTTGGCCTGTTTGTGAAGCACGCCTTCGATGGCGTGACTGACTGCGTCGATGCCGGTCATCGCCGTGATGTGGGACGGCATGCTTATCGTGAGCAAAGGATCGACAAGACCGATATCAGGATAGAAGAACGAACTGTTCAAAAAGCGTTTTTCCTCACCCGCATCGAGGACCACATTCGGACTGACTTCGCTGCCGGTGCCCGCCGTCGTGGGTGCCAGGATCAAAGGCAATCCACGCGACTCCGCAGCCACCTTGCCATCGATGTAATCCCGCGGTGACGCCCCGCGTGCGGCGGATTGAGCCGTGAGCTTGGCAACGTCCATCACGCTGCCGCCGCCGACCCCCAGAATCAGGGCGCAGCCCTCCGATCGACACATCTCATAGAGTTTCTCGACGGTTTCAAGGTGCGGCTCGGGCTCGACCTCGGCGAAGGATGCCGACTCGAGACCGGCAGAGGAGAGCGAATCGGCGACGCGCCCGACAACACCTATCTCCTCAAGCGTGCTGTCGCTGACGAGCAGGACCTTCCCCTCGGCCAATTTGGCCGCCTCACTGCCAATCTGCTCGATCGCTCCGCAGCCGAATATCAGCCGATTGGGTGGCATCATCCCGGCTGTACAAAAATCGAACACCTCGTAAAACTTATTGGCCATTGAATTTGCATCCATGGTCATAGTACTCCTCCTTTCGTCCTCAGCTTTATGAACTTATTGTAACCGCCGCGCCAAACCGTGGCTCACATATATTCCGATAAAGGGTATGAAATAGACGTTCCCTGTTTACTAAAGGGCCCCTTTCAAATAAGCTTTGCGCGCTTCGGGAAACCCTCCAAAGCAAAGATTCAGGCCACGAACCGAGAGTTCGTCCTTATTTTCAGTCAGACACGCAGTGGAGAGCCTAATGAAAGACGCTAGTGCCCATACAGGAATAACAGTGGGGCCAAGCGGTCTCCAATTCGGAAATGTGACATTTTTCTTCTGAGCACGGCCGCACCAGGGTTTTTACCAAGGCGCAATAATTCTCCGGTTTGAGGCCTGAGGCAGGAACAAAAGGAGTTTTCATCTCCTCTTTCCTTAGGCCTCATGCCTTGCGCCTTTCATATACGTCACAGGTGGAGACCTGCGGATGTATCCGCCTCAGGCGCGGAGAACGCCGCTCAAGGGGAAAAGGGCCATTTCCGGATGGACACTGGTTAAATAGAGCGAGGTAGTGACCGTATAGCACACATCTTTTTCAAAGGCCACAAAAATGGCCTTCCTACACGAAAGCCGGAACATATCACAGGAGTAAGATGGTAACCGAAGTCGACAAAAACGATGCCCTCGTCACCCTGGACCATATCACGGTGCGTCTGCGGGATAGGTTTCTGTTGGAGGATACCTATTGGCAGATAAAGAGAGGGGAGCATTGGGCGGTCATTGGACCGAACGGCGCCGGTAAGTCGACCCTGATCAAGGCTATCTCCGGTGATGCACCGGTCGTAAAGGGCCGGATTGTCTATCATTACCTGGGCGAAGACAGCCGGCGAACCCCATCACGCCTCAGCTCGATTGCGCGAATCTCTTTTGAACAGCAACGAGACTGGATCCGACGATACGGTGATACGCCGGCGGAGGCGGTTCTGCAAACGGCATTGTCTTCTAACACCCCTTCAGGTGATGGGCGAAGCACACTCAAGGCGCTGCTTCGACGACTAGACCTCGGCTCCCTACTGAGGCGCAAATTGAATACCGTATCGAACGGTGAGGCGCGAAAACTCCTGATTGCACGGGCCCTGGTGCGGTCGCCAAGGCTCCTGATCCTGGACGAACCTTTTGAAGGGCTCGATGATCCCTCAAGGCGCCTCGTAAAAGGGCTCATCGATCAACTGACAAACGGTTCAACGCAAGTGATCCTCGTTACGCACCGGTTTGATGAGATCGGTGAC
This sequence comes from uncultured Desulfobacteraceae bacterium, assembly GCA_964484515.1. Taxonomy (GTDB): domain Bacteria; phylum Desulfobacterota; class DSM-4660; order Desulfatiglandales; family HGW-15; genus CAZAGT01. The sequence goes on from CAZAGT010000222.1 coordinate 5,233, forward strand.
CGAATTGCCCACGTACTCTGTCTGAAGGACGGCGCCGTTTATGCGAAGGGAAACCGGGACGAGATCTTGAGGCCCGAGATCCTCAGGCGGATCTACGATGACGAGGCTTCCTCCGCGCTCAACGACCCGGTCTTGCACAAGCCCGAAAAGAGCGCCGGCGCGGAGGCTGAGATCCTTATTCGTATGCGCGACAGCACGGTTCAATATGGCGATACCGTTGTCCTGGACCGGGTCAACTGGACCATGAGGCGGGGCGAAAACTGGGCCATCCTGGGTGAAAACGGATCAGGGAAGTCAACGCTGATCGGGCTCATTACGGGTGAGAACCAGCAGGTCTACGCCAACGATATCTATCTCTTTGGAATGCAGAGAGGGGCTGGCGAGAGCATCTGGGATATCCGGTCGAAGCTCGGTATGATCTCATCGGAGTTTCAGATTCAGTACAGAAAGCCGATTACCGCTCACGATGTCATTTGTTCGGGCTTTTTCGACTCCATCGGTATTTATCGACACTGCTCGCGGGAGCAATACGAAATAGCGCAGAAGTGGGTCGGGTTCTTTCGACTCGGTTATTTGGCCGCAAAGCGCTTCGATCATCTTTCGTATGGGCAGCAGCGGATGGTCCTTTTAGCACGCGCCATGGTGAAGTCTCCGGAGCTCCTCATCCTGGACGATCCCTGTGACGGGCTGGATCCGCCCAACAGGGAGAAGATCCTAAACGTCATTCAACGCATCGGCGCGGAAACATCCACGGACCTCATCTATGTCACCCATCGTGAGAGTGAAGTCCTTGCATGTATCACCCACGTCATGATCTTGGACCAGGGGCGGGTTGCAGGCCAAGGTGTGAGAGGGCAGGTCGAGGCACGCTTGACCTAAGTCAATGCAAAAAGGCGTGTTCGTGTCTATATTGAAAATCAGAGTATTGAGCGTTTTGAAGAAGGCCTCGACTTGGCCCGGCTATGACAATCTGAGAGGCTCCGGTAGATGCGGAAGCCGGCATAGTATCTGACAGTATTCTTTGAAGGGGCGGTTGAGCACTATCCGTGGAATAGACCGCTGCAGACAAGCCAAAGGAGGTGTTCCATGGAGTTGAAAGATAAACACAATCATTTAAAAGACTACCTGAAGGAGCTGGGAAGCCTGTGTGTCGCCTTTTCCGGAGGAGTCGACAGCACCTTCCTCCTGGCCGCGGCGCATGAGGTCCTTGGCAACAAGGTGATTGGTGTAACGGTCCGGGCCGCGATGAATCCTGAATGGGAATTTGAGGAGGCGCGGCGTTTGGCTGAAGCCATGGGCGTCCGGTTAGTGATTTTGGAGGCCGATGCCTTCGCCGTGGAGGAATTCAAACAAAACCTCAAGGATCGTTGTTACTACTGCAAGCGCGGCATCTTTGAAAGGATAGGAGAGGTCGCAGCGGAAAACGGCATCGCCTACGTGGCGGATGGCTCCAACGCGGACGATGCGAGCGACTTTCGTCCCGGTACCCGGGCGACCAAAGAATTGGGCGTTGTAAGCCCGCTCAAGGAAACCGGGCTGACCAAGGACGATATTAGGCGCCTATCCAGGGAGATGTGCCTGGCCACCTGGGATAAGCCATCCTTTGCTTGCCTGGCGTCGAGGATTCCCTACGGAAGCCCCATTACCGAGGAGAAATTGCGGATGATCGAAGGTGCCGAAAAGCACCTCTTCGAATTGGGATTCAAGCAGTTTCGCGTGCGTCATCACGGCGAGATCGCCCGAATCGAGATCCTTCCCTCGGAAAGGGGACGCCTCTTCAGCGACGGACTGATCGATGGGATTGTCTCCCGGTTCAAGGAGGTGGGTTTTGCCTACGTGACCCTCGATCTGGAGGGCTATCGTTCAGGAAGTCTGAATGAGGTGCTGAGCGAAGAGGAATTGAGGGACGGCTAGGATCTTTCACAGCAAGATAGTGAGCGTCGCAAAATCGGGTCTTAAATAGCTGAAAAATGAATGTCGAGTGCCCGCGTTGCGCAGGGGACGGAGAGGTGCTCTCCATCAGCGGATTTAGAAAAGCGCGCGGATCTTCTGCTCGATTTCGAGGGACTGCGGGAGGATGCGAGCCTCCTCATTATCGTTGTAGGCCACCGGAACATCACGTGCGCCTACCCTGCCGATAGGTCCGTCAAGGTAGTCCAATGCCTCCTCTGCGATTGTGGCGGCAATCTCGGCACCAACCCCGAAGCGCTTCACGGCCTCATGAGCGACCACGAGACGATTGGTCTTCTTGACCGAAGAGATGACCGTCGGCGTGTCCAGAGGCTTCGCGGTCCTTAGATCAATGACCTCTACGTCCACTCCTTCCGCTTCCAACCGCTCCACGGCCTTCAACGCTTCATGCAAGAGGGCACCGATCGTCACAAGGGTTACATCCCGGCCCTCCCGAACGGTCCTGGCCTGGCCGAGGGGGACTACGTAGTCCCCGTCAGGTACTTCCCCGCGCAGATTATAGAGCGCCTTCTGTTCTAGAAAGAGGACCGGGTTGTCGTCCCGAATAGCGGCCTTCAGGAGCCCTTTTGCATCGGCCGGGGTGGCCGGAACAACGACCTTGAGCCCCGGGACGTGGGCGAACCAGGCCTCGAAGCATTGGGAGTGCTGGGCCGCGATCCCCTTACCGCCCCCGCCGCCTGAAGGTGCGCGGACAACAAGCGGGGCCCTGTATTGCCCGGAAAACATGTAAGAAACCTTGGCTGCCTGATTGACGATCTGATCCATCGCCAGGGTTATCCAATCGACGAACATGATCTCGGCCACAGGTCTGAGGCCGTTCATGGCGGCCCCGACTGCGGCGCCAACGATAGCGCCCTCCGATATCGGGGTGTCCCTGATGCGAGCGGGGCCGAATTCCTCGATCAAGCCCTTGGTTACGGTGAAGGCGCCGCCGTGAACCCCGATGTCCTCCCCCAGTAGAAACACGTTGGGATCACGGTTCATCTCATCGCGGAGCGCCTCACGGATGGCCTCAAGATAGCTCATCATTTTCATAGATCCTCGTATGAAACTTCATGAAAGGAGATCTTTGATGCCTTATCGCCCAGCCATGGGGGGTCTCTTTTCAAGAAACGAAACGTGACCTGCTCGAACGCTGAAGAAGCTTG
>CAZAGT010000223.1:0-8340 GCA_964484515.1 uncultured Desulfobacteraceae bacterium
GCGTTGTTATTTTTGTCTTTCCACACCTTTCGACGTGTTGTTTATGCAACAGTAAGGTTGACTCAAATTGAATTCTGATAACGAAATGTCACATCCGCCGGAAGAACCACGGCTTTCGTGTTCCAGGTCTTCATTAAGAGGATGTATTGTCAATCGGTAAACGGCTTACCTTTCGTATGCGCTGGTATATGAATCTCGGGTCTCTCGCGGAACGACGATACGCTTGCCTGTTGATTGTTTTGCCACATGGGAGCTGATGATTTTGCTTTACCCATTAATGAACACATTTGAATGTCAGCCGTGCGAAATCAAACTTTTGGAGGTGATTTTAACAATTAGGCACCAACGTACGCGCCCCCTTTAGGCTTCGCAGTTTAGACACTCGTTAAAGAATGACGGTCCCAATCATCTCGCTCTACGGCTGAGAACATGTGGACCGCTATCCGTTCATCCAGATATTACGAAAGGATTAAATCGAGTATGGTAATCGTATACATCTAGGCCTTCCTTGCGCTTAATGAAATTGACCGTCAAATAGGTGAGGGGAGTGGCTAGGACCTCGTAGATCGATTTAAATAACCACTGGGTCACTATGGCGCTTGCCAACGCTCCGAGCGGAATAACATCTACAAATGCCAAGGTGATGAACACCAACGAATCGAGCCCTTGTCCAACAAGAGTCGATCCGATGGTACGGGTCCATAGCCAGCGACCGTTGGTGATAATCTTCATCTTTGCGAGCACAAGAGAGTTTGAAAATTCGCCGATCAAGTATGCAGCAAAGGATGCAAGAAGTAGCCTAGGCGTATAACCCAGTATCTGCTCATAAGCTGCTTGTTGTTCCCAAAAGGGAGCAGGTGGAAGTATCTGCCCCCCTAGGATGGCTAATACAACCAGAAGATTACACAAAAACCCCAACCATATTATCTGCCTCGCGCGGTGAAAACCATATACTTCGGTCAAAACATCGCCAATAATATAGCTTATCGGGAAGATGATTATGGCAGCAGGCAAAACCATGCTGAAAACGGCGATCAATTTAACAGCAATGATATTTGCGGTAATGAGACAAGTAATGAAAACGGCTACTAAAATAAGGAACAAGAATGAAGGTGGGCTACTTGATTTGTGATGCCGGTCAGACATAGTTAATCGGGTTTGTTGGTTGAGTGATATCCATGTTCGGCATTTACCGTTAACGAAATCCCGCCCCGGGGCTTCATGTCGCACGTTACCTTCATCCATCGAGGGCGGCAGCACGCGATTAGGTCATCCAGTACCCGATTAGTTAAGTCTTCAGCAAAAAGACCCGTGTTGCGAAGGCTGAACAAATAGAGCTTAAGGGATTTCGATTCGATGCAACGTTTTTCCGGAATATAGGTGATCGTCAGCCTGTAGAAATCCGGTTGTCCTGTCACTGGACAAAGACTTGTCACCTCGGAAGTGGTGAAACACACGTCGTAGGACCGTTCAGGCCTCGGATTTGGGAACGTATCCAGGAGATCGGGATTTATTTCGTAGTGATATTCCGTCATGCCGTGCTTGAGATGCTTGAGATCATCCATAGTGACTCCGTTGCTTCCATACATCACAGGGGGCCGATGGGATCGCCCATTCAAGCATTATTGCAAAAGCCCTTAATTTGAATTTTTTGAAGGTTACGATCACGAAACATAGCTTCCGGCAAAAGAGGCAAGGACTGTGATACATCAAAATTGAATGAAATTGGGAAAGCGGAATTCAGCTTGCAGTTTCGAGAAGATGGACATTCATTCAACTAAGGGCGTTTCAAATTGGATATTGTGGTTGACCGTGATTCTATTTGCCGATCAAGCGGCTTTTGATTTGCCACCGTAGAAAAGGAGACGCGCGAGACCTCAATAAGCGATTCACAGCTTTGATAGGAAAGGAAAGAGCTAGTTGGCTAAGAGCTAGAGACCAGAATAAGCCGAGACCTCGATTTGAGTGCGATTATATCGGAAGGATACGAGAAATGGAAGGAGATTCTGCGGACGGGTTGAGAGCGAAAAAGGCTGTGAGTTGAGAAGGTTAAGGTTCAAGTTGTCGGTGCTTGTTTGTCGATCTCAGCCCCACCCATTTCACATAGATCGGAGACGTTCAGTTCCATCATCTTTATGCTGGCCAGGACGCGCGCCGTTGACATGGCGAGGGCAGGGAATTCGTCAGCCATTTGGGTGAGGTCTTCGGCATTCTTTTTGATTGCCTGGATCTTAACGTTGATTTTATGAAGATCGATCGAATGAGTCATTCTAATACACCATTTCTTCTTGGCATTGAGGAGTGATCGGAAGTCAGCAGACGCGATCCCGAAATCCAAAATCTGAGATCAAAAATCAAGAAGCTCTCTTTCTCAGGTCTTTGAACCGCCTCGCCTTGACTTCATAGCGGGGGAGGTTTCCGTACTCGTGGAATTCCAAGAGATAGCCTAAATTCGTCTTGAGCCTGAGCTGGGTTCGGAGTTGGCTTTCGATGTCCTCGTGTCTGTCCTGGACCGTTTGAAGTAGTTCCACTTTGAGGGTGATGCGGTCGATGTCGCCCTTCTTGTCAACCACGACCTCGTACTCGTCGCCGAGACCTTCAATTCCACGCACGACTTCTTCGATGGCCGAAGGGGCGAGCAGCACCCCTTTGACTTTGGTCACATCGTCAGTCCTGCCGACAACACCACCCTTGATGAGCCTGAATGTTCTTCCGCAGGGGCAGGGATCTGGGGCCCACTCAATAATGTCCTTTGAATCGAACCGGATGCAGGGCATGGCCAGCCGGTCAAACGCCGTGATAATCATCTTGCCCCGGCGTTCCGGCTCCTCAATAGGCTCGCCTGTATCGATGTCCTGGATTTCGACCAGAAAGAACCCATCATTGACGTGGACGCCGCGGGGTTGCGCCACGCACTCATAGGACCACGCGCCAATCTCCGTGGCGCCGGCATGGTCGTAGACCTTAGCGCCCCATGCCAATTCCATTCGCCGTTTTGTGCTGGGGATGGAGGCTCCGGGCTCGCCGGCACAGGTGATCTTGTCGACGGTTGTCGTGGTGGGATCCACACCCATTTCGGACTTGGCCCTGTCCGCCATCCCGAGGATGTAGGTCGGTGTCCCCATCAGGGCCGTGGGGCGTAGTTCCTGGATCTTCAGGATCCGTGCTCTGGTGTCCAGGGCGCCGCCTGGTACCACCTCGCAGCCGATCTTCTCGGCAGCATAATGTCCGGCCCAAAAGGCGACGAAGACGTTGTAGCCGAAGGGAATGAAGACGCGGTCCGTGGGACGATATCCCTGGGCCCACAGAATGTAACACCAGCACTCAGACCACCACTCCCAATCCTGCCAGGTGTCGGGTTGGTAAATGGGCTGCCCCGTGGTCCCGCTCGTTTGGTGGAACTGGGTAACACTTTCGAGAGGAACCGAGAGGGTGTCGCCATAAGGGAATGGCGGCTTCGCTTGGATGTCGCGCAGCATGGCCTTTTCCGTTGTGGGTACGTGCCTGATGTCCTCTAAGGACTGGATATCGTCGGGAGTAATACCAGCCTTTTTGTAGAGGGCTTGGTGGAATTTCGAGTGGTTGTAAGCGTGCCCGAAGATCCTTTTGAATTTCAGGAGCTGGAGCTTTCGCATCTTCTCCAGCGGGAGTGTTTCCAGTACAGGATTCCAATATTTGCTGTCGTCAGGCATGGGGTTGCGGATTGTGTGAGTGGTAGTAGAGTACTGCTTCAAGAAACAAATCATTTGCCATAAGATGCGGTGAGCCTGTTCCTCCCGCAAAAGGCGCGAGGCACGAGGTGTGAGCCCTTCGGCCTTGAGCTCAGGACCGAAAGGGAACGAGGCAAGGAAGAACTAAACTCTCTCCCGGTTTTGCCTCCAACCTCCCACCTAACGCCGGAGAAATCAAACACCTCACTCCACAGGATTCCGTACACCTTCCACCTGAGTGTTTTCTGGAAACCTCCAAAGGAACTAGCTCTCCGGCGCACTCCTAATACATCAAGTTTGGCAAAAAAAGAATCAGCTGTGGAAATGCCATCAGGATGATCAATCCGACGACCACGGCAATCAGGAAGGGCAGGATCCCTTTGAATATGGACTCGAGGGAGATGTCCTCCAGGACGCCGCGAGCTACGCCAAAGACCACGTAGACGTTGATGCCCACAGGGGGCGTGATGACGCCCATTTCCGTGACCATCACAATGATGATTCCAAACCAGATGGGATCGTAACCCAATTCGGTCACCACAGGAAAGAAGATCGGGATGGTCAACATGACGAAGGCAAGGGCGTCCATAAAGCACCCGCCCAGGAAGTAGACCAGGATGATGATTCCCATGATCATAGAGGGCGGCAGGTTGAGCCCTCCAACCCCAGCGGCAATATTAAAAGGAATCCTGGTGACAGCCAAGAATTTTCCGAAAATGGCGGCGCCGGCGATCAGCAGCATGACCATGCAGGACGTCCGGAGGGACTCGTAGAGGGACTGCACAAGCCCGGCCCACGTCAGCCGTCGCCGAATCAGGGACGCGATAAGCACACCGAGTACTCCGACGGCAGCGGCCTCCGTTGGCGTAAAGAGGCCGATGAAAAGGCCGCCGATGACCAGGATAAAGACAGCGACGGTCTCACCCATGCCCCACAAAGACCTCAATTTTTCGCCCCAAGGGAAGGACTCCCCGGGTGGACCCTGCTCGGGCGCCAGACAACACCTGACATAGATGGAGATGATAAAGAGGATGGTTACGAGGATGGCGGGAATGATTCCGGCCACAAAGAGCTGTCCAATAGACTGCTCGGTCAGAATGCCGTACACGATCAAGACCACGCTCGGGGGCATGATCATCCCCAAGCCCCCGCCCGAGGCTACGGCACCGGTTGCCAGTTCATCGGCATAGCGGTAACGCTTCATTTCGGGCAGGCCAACGGTGGCCATGGTTGCGGCGGTGGCCGGGCTGGAGCCGCAAACGGCACCGAAGGCGGTGCACGCCGAGACGGTGGCCATGGCCAGCCCCCCCCGGGTACCGCCGAGATACTTGTAGGCCGTGTCATAAAGACGGCGGCTGATACCGCTACTGAAGGCAAGTTGACCCATCAGGATGAAGAGAGGGATGGTCGTCAGTCCATAGGAAGAGAAGACCTCGTAGATGTTTCGCGAAAGGAGATTGAGACCGCCCTTGCCCGACACCATGACGGTGAAGCCTACGTAGCCGACCATGGCCATGACATAAGCGACAGGCATCCTGGTCATGAATACAGCGACCATGACGACGATGCCGATGATGCCGATAAGGGTCGGGTTCATGGTTTTCGAAGCTTCTTGATGTCGTCGATGATCTCGCGGAGGATGATCAGTGTGAACACGCCGAAACAGAAGGCCATGAGGTAGATGACCATGTATTCGGGGAGCTCAAGGTTCATCGAAACCTCCCCTGACTTCTGCATGGTGCGGGCATAGGCGGCCATCCGCCAGGTCACGATTCCAAAGAGGGTCAGACTCAAGCACCCGGTGCAGATATCGACAATGCTCTGCGTCCGTTCTGAGAGTGTGCGCACCAGGATCTCAACGCCGATGTGCCCTTTGATCTGGTGGGTATAGGGTAGGGCCATGGCCACGGCGAGGGTGGCCATGAAGCCCACGATCTCAACGGATCCGAAGATGGGATGACGAAAGAATCGGCCGACGACATCGGCACAGGTCAGAAGGGTCATGCCGATGAGACAACCGGCGCCGACGACCTTCATGGCACCCATGATTCGATCAGTGACTTGCCACAAGTCGGTTTTCATCCTTGGTCATTTGTCGTGCAATCGAGTTGCCCGCCTGCAGGATATGTAACTGGGTCGTCGTGCAAAAAAGGTCAGCCCAAAGAGCATTTGGGTCTGACCTTTTGGCGTATGCTATTTTGACTGGGCTGAAAGGGTCTCGACGATAAAGTCGACGATTTCGCGGCCGTTGATCCCCTTGTCTTTCATGTTGTGGGCGTAGTCGTCAATTATAGGGGCGACCGCCTTCTTCCATCGGGCCGACTCCTTGCTGTCGAGCCCGATGATCCGGTTGCCTTGGTTCAGGAAGAAACGAATTCCGACCATGTCACTGGAATCCCAGGCCTCGCCATGTTTTACTGCCCACTCCGCGTTGATCTCCGCGATGATCTGTTTGATGTCCGCGGGCAACGCTTGCCATTTATCTTTGTTCATAACCACAAAGAAAGAACTCGTATAGGCAATAGAGAAGGCCGCCGTCGCATAGTCGGTGACCTCTCCCAGCTTCCAGCCCTTATTGGCTTCGAAGGGGTAGACCGCGCCGTCCACAACGCCCTTCTGGAGCATCTGATATGTCTCGGGCATGGGTTTCGGCACCGGGGTTCCGCCCAAGGCTTTCACCACCAGGGCACTCGTGCCGTGCGCCCTGATCTTGAGGCCCTTGACATCCTCAAGCCTGGCCACCGGTTTTCCTTTGGTGTGAAGGAGTCCCGGGCCGTGGGCATGGACGTACATGACTTGCGTATCGAGCAGTTCCTTAGGCTTAAACTTCTCGTAGACTGCATTGGCGATGGCGGTGGCCTCTCTGCCGCTGGTATAACCCAGAGGCAAGTCGACGGCTGACATGACCGGGAATCGGCCTCGGGTGTAGGCAAAAACGGAGAGCCCTAAATCCGAGAGACCGGTCACGACGCCATCGTAGCACTGTTTCGCTTTGGTCAAGGTCTGGCCGGGATAATGTTCCACCACAACCCTGCCGTCGGTTCGTCTTTCAACCTCTTTGCACCACGCGTCAGCCAGTTTGCTCTGAATATGGGTCGGAGGGAAGAAGTTGCTGTACGTCAATCTGATGGGTGCAGCATCTGAACTGGGAACAGCCACGGCGGCAAGGACCATCACGACGCACGCCGCTGCCAAGATCGAAGAAATCCTGCTGAGCATGTTGACCTCCTTTCGTCATATAGACATTACGCCTAAACAAGAATCGTCAATTCAGTCGTCTTCCCCAGGTTTACCCGCCTTGGGCGGGATGCCCCGTGCTTCACGACTAATTCATCGGTCGTTCAGTTAGGGTTGCATCTCTTTCCTCGTTCCTTACTCCTTTTGTAGACGTCGTAAGTGGGAAAAAACCATTTCCGGATGGAGACTACCTCAGGGCCATGAGCCGATCAAACTTCGACTTCAGTATCATATGAGCAGTCCGGAAAGGACCCAGCTTGCCACGCTCTCTGCCAAGCTTGGTGGCGGCCTCGAACAAATTTCGCGGGACCTTCGGTTGCTCTGAATCGGGCTTTCGCTCCAGGGTCAGTGACCCGGTCGGGCAAGTGGTCACACACAGTCCGCAGCCGATGCAACGGTCCGCATCGAGAGAAGCCTTGTCGCCTTCCATTTGCAGGGCGTCCATTTGGCAACGTTCGATACATTTCCCGCAGCCCTTGCAGTCGTCCCGGTTCAGTACGGCGTAAAAGGGTGAAGAGACCAGGCGGGCTGGCTGAGGGTATTTTTTGAGGGTCCTGAGCACGACGCAACAGCAACCACAGCAGAGACAGATGTTTGCCGCCCGCTGGGCGTTACTGGGCTGAAGTACCAGTCCTGCTTCGTCTGCCTGCTTCAGAATATCAAGGGCCTCCTGTTTCTCGATCAGGCGGCCGAGCCCGTTTCGTTGGTAGTATTCAGCGGCCTTTCCAAAAATGAGACAGGCTTCCTCTGGTTTGTCGCACTCCTCACCCATGACGGACCGTTCCCGCCGACAGATACAGGGCGCCACCAGCAGCTTCTTTTGTGAGTCGATGAGCTCTTCGGCCTTTTCGAACGGAAGGACCTCCAGCTTTGCCTCAACGCTTCGATTCACTGGGATGGTTCTGAGCTGAGGCGCCTTTCGCCAGACCTTTGTGTCGATCAGCGTAGGCAAATACTCATTCATGTCCTCGATGAGCTCGGAACTGAGGTCATTGACGTGGTACTCCCAGATACCGATCACGTATTGGCTGGCCATGTAGCGGATAGGGCGACCGTCGGATGTCATGTTGAAGATGAGCCCTTTGCGCGCCATCTCCTCCAACCGTTGCGAGGCCTCCTCACGGGGTATTTTGGCGCGACGCGCAATCACGGGGATCTCTTCGGGGATAAGCGTCAGATGGCAGGCGAGCCGGGCTTCCTCAGGGCTGAATAGTCTGCGGAGGATACGCAATTCCACACCGCCTTCCGTTGGTGGGAAGCCGGCGGGGAGATCATCGAGGTGTCGGGCCAACTTTCTATAGATGTCATCGTTCATTGCTAAACCCTTCGTTCCTTCGTTACTAATAAGATCATTTTCATTTAGACATCGACGTATATGCGAAGGGGTATTTCA
>CAZAGT010000224.1:0-8318 GCA_964484515.1 uncultured Desulfobacteraceae bacterium
ATCAGATTGAGATTCGAAAATCCGGATGTCGATCGATAAACGATGTAACTTCAATATATGGTGCTCTCGATATCAACCTATTGACCCACCAATTCTTGTGAGGAGCCGGGCATTATTTTGAGAGGCAAAGACATGGCCCGTGATCGTGTTGACAACATGCGGATGGTAACCGTCTCAGTGGAAGTCGGAAGGGCCCCGCAAACGATGGATTTGACGCCGACGCCTCAGGAATGTGAGTTTGTTTTCGGGATTGGCCGTGAGGGGTTGACGCCCCTCGAATTCGAATTGGTCGGCAAACACATCGGGGACGAAGTACTTCTGCACATCAGGCGCGAGGATCTAGCAGACACCTTTCAACACGTGCGCATTCCAAGCTTTTACCTACCGAATATGCTGGATGGCTGCTGGTTGAAGCTGCGGATTGCAGGGATCAGGGAGGCAGATCAACGAGAGATCATCAAGGCCCTGGCGGATATGGCCGGGTGCGGAAACGAATGCTGTGGGCATTGACCTCTATAAATCGCGGTTTGTCCGATCGATGATATTAGCTTTCCTGGGCGAATAATCCCCGTAGCGTGCCATGATTTCCTTAAGACGTTGGAGATCCCCTTGAACTGATTCGTCCTCCGATGTGGTCATCGGTGCTTCGATCGTTCCCATGTCTGAGAGTACCTGTTTGACGAGGGGGACCGGTGCGGCACGATAAACATCCATCATGTTCCGTAAATAGGTCCCGGTCTCCCATACCTGGTGCAAATAATCCGGGTAACCCTTTTGATCCTCGCCCTGATTAAGAGACGAGCTTGTTATTCTTTGCCATGCCCTCGGCGCCAGATTGGCTCCGGCCGAAACAACCCCACTGAGGCTGGGGTGGTTCAAGAACTGGGATTCGTCTCCATCGTAAAACCTGAACTCGGCGCGCGACAGCGTCGCCTTATGATAGTTGCGGGCACGATCGAGGGAGCCCTGAAAGATTAGGCCGCAAACGCCCTGGATATGAACCAACTCTTTCAGGATGCTGGTGCGGATGTTGTTGCGCTTGAGCGCGTGGGCAAGATCTTTGATCAGCTCCGGATCATTGTAAAGGAGGCAAGGCCTCTCGGTTTGGCTCAGCAGGCTCTCATAAAGGGAAGGTAATCCCCGGTTGCTATGGTAATAGAGCGGAGCGTCGACCCAGAAGATTTGACATCCGTAATCACGCTTTACGACCCTTTTCTCGAGTATCGAAAGGGTCGCCCTTGTCTTTTCCTCCGTTTCGCAGCTTATCCACACCAGGACGGGGATACGCCCTCGGACGACAACCAACGTCTTTTCCAGGAGTTCTTCTCGCTGCTCGGGCCCCAAGCTCTGCCCCTCGCCCATATGTGGGCCCGCGATGAATAGGGCTTGAACATGGGGTAGCACCCTGTCCAGCTGCCGCCCCAGTCCTCGCCCGTCGATATCTCCGCTGCTTCTACGCGGAGTGATCAGGTCGAGGATCAGGCCTCGTGGCGAGCTTGGATGCCCCATTTAACCGAAAGTCCTCCCTTCCCAGCAGATCGTGGAGATGGACGACACCCTGAACTTTCCTTCGTCGATTCAGGATCACGAGGTGGGTAATGCCGTATAACTCCATGAGACCGATGGCCTCCGCCGCCGTCTGATCAGCCTCGACGGTCTTTGGCTTGGGAGACATGATCTCCTCGACTTTCAGCTTGCGGATGTCGTCCTTTGTGATCAGAGCCCTGCGAAGGTCTCCGTCTGTAATGATCCCTTCCAGTCTCCCTTCCTCATCAAGCACCAGGGTGGCACCGATATCTTTGGCGTCCATTTCCCTGATGGCGTGTTCTGCACCGGTGCCGCGGACAACCAATGGAATATGATCGCCCGTGTGCATGATTTCTTTCACTTTGACGGAGAGCCGCTCTCCCAGGCTTCCGGCGGGATGAAATCGTTTGAAATCCTTCTGGTCGAAGCGGCGGCTGTTGATGAGGACCACGGCCAAGGCGTCGCCCATGGCGAGGGCAGCGGTCGTACTGGCCGTCGGCGCCAGGCCCATGGGGCAAGCCTCTCTCTCAACGCCGACGTCGATCACCGCGTCGCTCTCCTGAGCAATCGGTGAGTCGAGGCCGCCCGTCAACGCAACGACCTTGGCCCCTATGTTCTTGACGATCGGTATGATCCGTATAATCTCAGACGTCTGCCCGCTATTCGAGATGACCAGGACGATATCGTCTCCCGTAACCATGCCAAGGTCACCGTGGGTGGCTTCGGCGGGATGTAAAAAAAGGGATGGGGTCCCCGTACTGTTGAGGGTTGCTGATATCTTTCTGCCGACCAAGCCGGATTTGCCCATCCCCGTGAGGATGACCCTTCCCTTGGAGTTCAGGATCATCTCAACGACTGTCTCGAACGCCGGACTGATCCGCTCGATCAGGTCCAGGATAGCCTGGGCCTCAATCTTGAGGACCTCTTCTACCTGTTTCATGATCATCGACAATGTCTTGAGTATCCATACGGGAGTTGCGAGGTTTTCTGCTTGTGGGCATCATTAGCATTTTCACCAAGGCGACTCAAGGGGAATCGCTGCGGATCCCTTAGGCCGTGGTCAATGAAAATTGGACTCGGACGAGCCTCCACCAATACGGTCAACATTGAAATCTGGCAGTAATTGTAATAGTCTAGTGGTGAGAAAAAGTAGTCAGCGATCTAATAGGCATGAGCCAAAAGGTATCGATGATGAAAATTGATCAGTTTCCAGCAGACATACGCCCCTATCTTATGCCCGAGCACAGGGGCCGGATGGTTTACGAATGCCTCGGCTGTAAAGAACAGTTTGATGCAGACCGTCTCCTCTACGTCTGCCCGACGTGCAGGGATGTCCTCCTAATTCGTGATCTGAACTTCGAGCGACTCACACGGATACGTGGCGAAACGTGGCGCAACATCTTCGATTACCGCAAGATGCTCAACGAGCAGGCCCTGAAGGGCATCTTTCGCTATTACGAATTCATGGCCCCTGTCATCCCCTTGGATGACATCCTCTACCTGGGGGAGGGAGACACGCCACTGGTGAGTGCCAATGGACAACTCAGATCGATGGTCGGCATGGACTTCTACTTCAAGAGCGAGGGCCTCAACCCGAGCGCGTCTTTCAAGGACCGCGGTATGGCCTGTGCCCTAAGCTACTTGAACACCTACGCCAAGAGGAAGAGGTCAAAAGATCTGATAGCCGTCTGCGCATCGACCGGCGATACGTCTGCCGCGGCGGCCCTCTATGCGGCCCATATGGGCGATTCGGTAAAGTCGGTCGTCCTACTCCCCCACGGAAGGATAACCCCCCAACAACTGGCGCAGCCATTGGGAAACGGGGCCACGGTCCTTGAAATACCAGGCCTGTTCGACGATTGCATGAAGGTGGTCGAGTTGTTGGCGGAGAACTATCAGGTGGCGCTCCTGAATTCAAAGAACAGCTGGCGCATCTTGGGTCAGGAGTCCTTTTCTTTTGAGGTCGCGCAAGCCTTCGACTACGACGTGGGCGATAAGGTTGTAGTCATGCCGATTGGCAACGCCGGCAACATCACGGCGGTCATGGCCGGTTTCCTCAAATTCCATGCGGCGGGCATCATCCAACACCTCCCCAAGATCGTTGGTGTCCAGTCAGAACACGCTGACCCCGTCTACCGGTTCTATCGCGAGGAAGATCCCCAAAAACGGAGATTCACCCCGGTGGCAGTCAGGCCCTCGGTTGCCCAGGCCGCCATGATCGGGGATCCCGTCTCGATGCCCAGGGTGATTGATATCGCCCAAAAGTACAATCAAATCGCTGACGGGGAGAGAATCTATTTCGTCCAGGTGAAAGAGCAGGAGATCATGGACGCCATGATCGTAGCCAATAGGAATGGAAACATCGCCTGCACCCAGGGTGGAGAGTCCTTGGCCGGCCTGATGAGGGCAATCGAGAAAGGCTATGTGGGCTCCAAGGAAGTCGGGGTCCTCAACTCAACCGCTCACATGCTTAAATTCATTCCCTTCCAGGAGATGTATTTCACCGATGGCTTTGGGCCTGAATTTGAAATCAAACCCAGGGAGGAGCTCAAAAACGCCCCGCTACTGGTTAAGCCTCAAAACGTGTCCACCTACCCAAGGCCTGGAAGCCCGCTTCCACCAGAAGAGATGAAACGTTTTGTCCGCGAGGTGGCGGGTGAAATCGGCCGGATTCTGAAACTTGAACCGATTGCCAGGACCTAAGCGAAGAAGCTCTTAAGCGGAGCGACGGAGGCCTCCGGGCGAATGATCTATGTTAAGGGTCAAGGTACTAGTCGTTGACCGTACGCGTGCTTCGTTTCTCAGGGAAGGCGAGGCCTTCTACCTTGAACGGTTGAAAAAGTATATCCGGGTAGACTGGGTCGAAGTCAAATCGGCAAAGATAGGGAAAGGCAGACCCCTTGAAGAGGTAAAGGTCAAGGAAGCAAAGGCCCTCGCGAACAAACTATCCCCTGACGATCATATCGTTGCTCTCGACCGCACCGGTCGCCTCTATGATACGGAGAAGCTGGCTGCCTGGCTGGAACGGCTGTCGACCCGAGCGCGCGGGTGGGTCTGTTTTGCGATTGGAGGCCCTTTAGGCCTGCCGAAAGAATTCCTTGCCCAGGCACGAGACATCCTCTCTTTATCAAGGCTGACCTTGACTCACGAGATGAGTCGCCTTGTCCTCCTTGAGCAGCTATATCGTTCCCTCACGATCATCAAAGGTGAAAAGTACCACAAGTAAGGCTGGAGGGCGGTATCAGGATGGGAATTGATCTGGAACGGATTTCATGAGGTTTGAGAGTCGGCTTCAAGGGCCATGGCGATCTTACTCTTGAGTTCCGTCAAGTCGAACGACTTGATGACATAGTAGTCTGCCGCTATCGATTTCATGTCCTCTTTGAAGGTGTCATAGGCGGTACACAAGACAACGGGTAGGTTGTAGAATTTGTTTCGGATATCCTGCAAAAGGTCGAGCCCGTTGTAATCCAACATCTTGATATCGAGCACGACTAAGTCGGGTTTTTCATCCTCGATCTTTTCCAGGAGCTTGTAACCGCTGTCGGCCGTGATGACCTCGTAACCTACCTCGGTGAGTTCTTCCGAATAGAGAAATCGGATATGTTCTTCATCATCCACGACCAATATCTTCGCCATGCTGCAATTCCCCACTTTCCTAGAGTATCATCGAAAATACCACAACCGCCTCTCTGACGCAAATACTATCCCTTGGGAAAAGCCTTTCTTTGATGAAAAAACATATGATTACAAATAGTTAGTGTTATGAAAAGGGCAGGTCAAAAAGGCCGGCAACGGTCAGCTCGCCTTCGCCAGGTTTACCCGCCTTGGGCGGGATGCCCCGCGTGGAAGTGCGGGGTGCTTCACTCTCGTGGTGATCATGAGTAATCAAAAAAGCCTCTTCCCGACTTCCGACCCAACCATCCGGCGGCGACGTATTTCCTCAACAATGGGCAGGGGCGGTACTTATCCTCACCCAAACCGGTCTGTAATACCTCCAGGATGGCCAGACATGTATCCAACCCGATGAGATCACCGAGGGCCAGCGGCCCGATAGGGTGATTCATGCCCAGTTTCATCACCTGATCGATGTCTTCCGGCGTCCCGACGCCTTCGTAGAGGGCATAGATGGCCTCGTTGATCATCGGTAACAGGATTCGGTTGCTGATGAAACCGGGTGAGTCATTGGCCGGCACGGGGGTCTTACCCATTCTCAAGGCAAGATCCTCGGTCGTCTGGAAGGTCTCGACCGACGTGGCCAATCCCTTGATGATCTCCACCAGGGCCATCATAGGCACAGGGTTCATGAAGTGCATGCCGATAACGAGTTCCGGCCTACCGGTGGCACCCGCAATCTCCGTGATGGATACCGAAGACGTATTGGAGGAAAGGATGACACCCTCGCGGCAGGTGCTGTCGAGCTTTCGAAAAATATCGAGTTTTAGCGTGCGATCTTCGATAGCCGCCTCCACGATGAAGTCGGCCTGACTCATATCTTCGATGGCTGTTGTGCCCTGAATTCTTGCCAGGGCCTCTTCCTGATCACCCTGGCTGATCTTTTCTTTTTTCACCATCCGGGAGAGGCTCTTTTCGATGGCGGTAAAACCTCTTTCCAGGTACTCATCTTTGATGTCGCTCATCAGCACATCCATCCCGCACGTCGCAGCCACTTGGGCGATCCCGGAACCCATTTGCCCGGCGCCGACCACGCCCAACGTCTTGATCTCCATGTTCGACCAATCCTCCTTTTTCAACTCATTCCCAGTCCTGGGGGGCACTCTATCTGAGGGGTCCTTGAAAATCAACCGGTCGCCGATACTACCAGGCGCCTTGATCGACAGCAAAAAGTCAGGCCGCCGAATCGAAGGCCCTCAGATCGTGATATGCCCCTCCAGGTACTTGACGGCCTTGCCCGCAATCACAACCCGATCCCCTCGATCCTCGCAGTACAACGTGCCGCCCCGTTTGGAAAGCTGTTGCGCCCGTAAGCGGGATTTGCCGAGCCGGTTAGCCCAGTAGGGGGTCAAGGCGCAGTGAGCTGATCCGGTCACGGGGTCCTCATCGATCCCCAGTTTGGGAGCAAAGAACCGGGAGACGAAATCCACCTGATTTCCTTTGGCCGTCACGATGATCCCCCGGAGCCCCAGATCTCTGAGTCGCATGAAGTCCGGCTGGGTCGCCGCCACATCCTCTTGCTTGGGAAGGACCACGAAATAGTCTTCAGAGGCCAGGACCTCCATCGGGGCCGTCCCAAGCGCCTCTGGAATCGCCGGGGGCATGTCGCAGGGCTTCGGGGGTTGGGCCGGGAAGTCCATGGCGAGCGTATCGCCTTTTCGATTCACGCTTAGTGTTCCGCTTCGTGAGCGAAATGTGACTCGATCAAGAGAAGGTTCGAGCTCATGGAGAATGAGATAAGCCGTCCCCAGCGTGGCATGCCCGCAGAGGTCGACTTCCGCCACGGGCGTGAACCACCGGATGTGGTATCCTTCGTCCTCGGGCACGAAAAAGGCCGTTTCCGATAGATTGTTTTCCTGGGCCACGGCCTGGAGCACGGCATCGTCTAACCATTCCTGCAGGGGGCACACTGCGGCCGGATTTCCGGTGAAGACGCGATCGGCGAAGGCATCTATCTGATAGATTGGTATCTTCATTGGATCCTCACGTACCGAAGACCGAGCGCAGGACCGCCGTGGTCTCTGTCATGGCTTCTTTGGCACAGTCCACCACCGCGGGGAAACTAAAAAAGGGGTGAATCATCCCCTCATAACAGGTGTACGTCACCGGTACCCCCGCTTCAACGAGACGCTCCGCATAGGCCTTAGACTCGTCGGTCAACACGTCAAACTCTGCCGTAATCACAAGGGCCGGTGGCAGGCCCTTTAGGTCCTTGGCCAGCAACGGCGACGCATAAGGGTTCTCCGCGTCCTCTTTACCCCCGATGTAGTGATCACGGTAGTAAGCCATGCTTGCCTTCGTGAGGATATAGCGTTCGCCGTGTTCGCTGAACGATTTGGTGTCAAAAGATGACAGGTTTGTCGTCGGGTAGATGAGCAGCTGATAGATGAGGGCCGGACCGCCCTTATCCCTGGCCATCAGGCTGACCACGGCCGCCAGATTGCCTCCGGCGCTGTCTCCGCCTACGGAAATCCGGGCCGGATCGCCGTCTAGTCGGTCGGTGTTGGCCGCCACCCATCGGGTGGCGGAATACGCGTCTTCGGCCGCCGCCGGAAACTTGTGTTCCGGTGCCAAGCGGTAGTCTACACTGACGACGACGCAACCCGCCCCATTGGCAAGGGATCGGCAGATGCTGTCGTGGGTGTCAAGGTTGCCTATCACCCAGCCGCCGCCATGGAAAAAAACGAGAATAGGGAATGGTCCCTCACCTTTGGGCGTATAGACACGGATGGGAATCTCCCCTGCGGGTCCCGGAATCCTGAGGTTTTCAACGTTTGCGACAGCCTCCGGAGGCCCCCCCAGTTTGATGAATACAGGATGCCTTAGTTCTCGTGCCTGCTCCGGTGTGAGTGTAGTAATAGGCGGCGAACCCTGCTTCTCTATGTCTTTCAACAGCGCCACGATTTGTGGATCAAGCTCTCCCTTTGTCATTCCCGTCCTCCTCTCGTATATGATCGTTTCGGCTTGACCTTGACTCTCCTAAGCTCGTATGAAACTCCATGAAATGAGGTCTTTGATACCTTAACGCCCGGTCATGGGGGTCTCTTTTCAAAAACGAGGAATTGAGTGCGTTGTCTCGGCATAAGGCGCTACCCGAGGCGGCCGGAGGGCCACCG
>CAZAGT010000225.1:0-8304 GCA_964484515.1 uncultured Desulfobacteraceae bacterium
GTGACATCCAGCGTAACCTAAAAGACGCCGTGTTGTTTACCCTTCGGGAAAGCCGTACCGCATCTTCTGCGTTGCCAAGGGCTTGCAGAAGGTTATCCCGACGCGTCGGGACTACACCCTCGGCGCCTGGAATCTGCAGCATCCTCGACTTTTGCAGCGTTAGGGTTCAGTCACTCATGAATCGCAGAATGTCGAATTTCGAAATAGATGTCCTTCTTCATTCGACTCGGCTGAGCCGTTCGACCCCGAGCCACTCGGCCTTGAGCTCGTGGCCGAAAGGCTCACGGCCGAGGGGCTCGTCGCGGGCTGCGGTTCTTGATTCGACATTCTTTGCTCTTTTTGTTGTGTGATTATTATGGTCCGATCCTTGAAGGGCTATGCCCCGGCCTCAATGCTGCCCGCCGTGACGACCGGCCTTATCGCCGGCGTCTTGGTCATCATCCTGCAGATCTCGTTTGCCGCTCTCATCTTTTCAGGCCAACTCTCCATTCACCTTTCGCGGGGGATCGGTGTAACTCTCTTCGGCGCTGTCTGCATTGCAGTCGTGGTGGCCCTTACAAGCTCCTTTCCAAGCGCGGTCGCTTGTCTCCAGGGAAGTCCGGCGGTCATCCTGGCCCTGATGGCAGGCGCCATTGTTCGTAGTATGCCGACCACTGCCACGGCCGATGACACGTTTGTCACCGTCGTGGCAGCCATTGGATTGACCTCTCTCTTGACTGGTCTCTTTTTCTTCGGTCTCGGGTGGTTTAAACTGGGCAGGCTCATTCGCTTTGTCCCCTATCCGGTCAGCGGCGGCTTTCTGGCCGGAACGGGCTTGCTCCTCGTCACGAGGGCCGTGGGCGTCATGACCGATTCACCCTTCAATTTTATGCAACTACCGGATCTCCTCCATGGACAGATGCTGCTGAGGTGGCTGCCGGGCGTCCTATTCGCCGTGGCAATGCTGATTGCAGAGCGCCGCTACCATCACTACCTGGTTATGCCGACCATGATTGCGGCAGCCGCCTTTATTTTCTATGCCTTTCTACTCTTGACGGGCACAGCCGTAAGTGAAGCAGGGGCCCACGGCCTCCTCCTGGGCCCATTCCCAGGTGAATCCCTCTGGCAGCCACCCGGCGTTGCGATACTACATCAGGCCAACTGGTCTCTTATCTTCGGGCAGACTGGCCAGCTGGGAACCATCCTGGTCATCAGCGTTATCTCTTTGCTGCTCAATGCCAGCGGGCTTGAACTCATTGCCCAGCGTGATATCGACTTGAATCGTGAATTACGATCCACCGGTTTTGCCAATGCCCTTTCAGGCCTCGGCGGAGGGCCCGTCGGGTATCTTGCGTTGAGTCTTTCGGCGCTCGGTCACAAGATGGGTTCTCGCAGCCGCCTCACTGGGATCATTGCGGCCACGTTGTGCGCCATCACGCTTCTCTCCGGTGCAGCCCTCCTTTCTTTCTTGCCAAGACTCATCGTTGGCGGCCTGCTCCTGTTCCTGGGTCTGAGTTTTCTGATTGAATGGGTTTACGATGCTTGGTTTCGAATGCCCAGGACGGATTATCTCATCGTGATCCTGATCCTCCTCGTCATCGCGGTGAAAGGCTTCCTTGACGGTGTCGGCCTCGGTCTGGTGATCGCTGTTGTTCTTTTCGTCATCAAGTACAGCAGCGTTGATGTGGTGAAGCAAGCCCTTTCGGGAGCCACCTCTTCGAGTAACGTGGATCGCCCCGTTGAACATAGACGACGGCTGCGCGAAAAGGGAGAAGAGCTCTTTATCCTCAGGCTCCAAGGCTATATTTTTTTTGGGACGGCCCACAACCTGTACCGCCGGGTTCGAGAGCGGGCCAATAACCACGCGCTTCCGAAGCTGCACTTTGTCCTCTTGGACTTTGCCCGGGTATCGGGTCTTGATTCATCGGCCGAGATCTGTTTCGTGAAGATGATACAATTGGCAAGTGCGAGAGGTGTCAAGCTGGTCTTCACACAGATCACGGCGGAGCTTCAACGTCAACTCGAACGGGCAGTCTTCACGGAGGAACACGGCTCGGTCTTCTACATATTCCCTGATCAGGACCACGGCATCGAGTGGTGCGAGAATGCGATTCTCGAAATGGAGAACCTAGTCTCCGATGAAGAGAGACCGCTCTTCAGCTATCTCCAAAAGTGCTTTCCCAAGGAGGTCGATCCGGCGCAGATCATGGCCTACCTTGAAAAAAGAGAGGTTGAGGAAGGCTACTACCTGATGCGTCAAGGTGAGGCCTCCGACGGCCTTTACTTCATTGAGTCCGGGCAACTCATCGCGGAGATCTCAACGGAAGGCGGGCCCTCCGAAAAAGACGTGTCTTCCGGTGCCGGTAAGACGATCCGATTGCGGGCCATGCGGCCTGGCACGGTCGTGGGTGAGGTAAGCTTGTACCTCGGCATTCCGCGCACGGCATCCGTCGTCACCAGCAAGCCGAGCAAGCTCTATTTCTTGTCTTCAGACGCCCTAGGCCGAATGGAGAAGAACGAACCAGAGCTTGCGTCGGCCTTCCACCAATTCATTGCTCGCCTACTCGCCGAGCGCCTCTCAGACAACAGTCGTACTATCCAGGCTCTGAGTGATTAGATCCTTAGGTGGAAAGGACGTAACTGGCGCATGGATATGAAACGGGATCATTACGAGGACATAAGGCTTTTCAAGAACAGGATGACCTTATTCTGGACCCTGATATTCCTCGTTGCCTTGGCTGCCTTCCCTTTGATTGCAGGAAACTACTTCTCCTATCTTCTCAATCTCATCGCCATCCACGCCATCGTTGCCATCGGTCTGAACATCCTGGTCGGGTATACGGGGCAGATCTCCCTTGGACATGCTGGGTTTTTCGCTATTGGGGCTTACACCTGCGCCATGCTCTACGCGGTCTATCATCTCCCCTTCTTGCTTGTGTTACCTCTAGCCGGGTTTCTTTCAGCAATCTTTGGCTTCCTGCTGGGTCTTCCCGCCTTGCGGTTAGAGGGACCCTACCTCGCGATCGCCACCATGGGCTTTGGCATGACCGTCACCCAATTCATCGGTCACTGGGAATTCCTGGGAGGCCGGATGGGGATCAATATACCGCAACTGAAAATCCTGGTCTGGCAGTTCAAGACTGACAAAGAGATTTTTTATCCCATTATGATCATAGCCTTTCTGTTGACGATTGCGGCGCGGAACTTGGTGAAGACTCGAGTTGGGCGAGCGCTCGTTGCCATTCGCGACAATGATATTGCTGCGGGAACCATCGGCGTCAACCTGACCTATTACAAGACCCTGGCTTTTGCCATCAGCGCCTTTTACACGGGTGTTGCCGGCGCCCTGATGGCCTTTGTGCTCGGTTTCATCTCCCCCGAGAACTTCAATCTGATGTTGTCCATTTTCTTCCTGGCCATGGTCGTCGTTGGTGGTCTCGGAACCATTGCCGGCTCCATCGCCGGCGCTGCCCTTCTGACCGTCATTCAGATCCAGCTTTCGGCCGTGCAGGAACTCTGGCTCGTAGGGCCTTTGATCGTGGACATATCCGAAAGATGGATGAACGTGGGCGGAATGGCCAATATCCAGAATATTATCCTCGGCCTCATATTGGTCCTGATAATGATCTTTGAACCCTTGGGGCTTTACGGGTTTTGGTTGCGGACAAAGCTATACTGGAAGACCTGGCCCTTCTAGGCAGCCTGCTGAAAAATACTCATCTGCGGCGTTGCTCTCATCCCTCGTCGCTGCGACGTACCGATCTGTACGCCTCGCTCCTCGGGATTTCGGGCGCCTAGCATCTGAGCATTTTTCAACAGCTTGCGAGGAATTAGCGTCAACATAGACGAGCGAATAGGGAACGTCGGATAGTGAATGACGAATTTTGGATGGTTCAAGGAATAGAAACGGCAGAACTCGGGGTTGTGGCTTTGACGTTTCTGGCCCCGAGCACCGTCAGAGGCAGGTAAACCTCGGACCTCGTTCCTCGTTCTTTTTCGTGTGCTACAATGACAAAGAACAAGTACAGTCGCTGACATAATTGGAACCACTGCCAGGAATAAGGACAAAAACATGTTTTCACAACTCCTAGTCGGAGGTTTGGCCATTGGGGCGTGTTATGCGCTGATTGCGATGGCCATGGTCATCATCTACAAGACCTCGGAAGTCCTAAACTTTGCTCAAGGTGAGATGGCCATGCTAACAACCTTCGTGGCTTTCACGCTCTTGAGTGATTTTCAGATACCCTTTTGGATTACAGTGGTCGTTACCTTCCTTTTTGCCCTGGTCCTCGGTGTGGTCCTGGAGTTCCTTTTCCTGCGCCCGGCCAAGAATCCAACTGTCCTAGGCCTGATCGTCATCACGCTCGGTTTCGAGATGATCCTGTACGGTTTCGCGGGATGGAAGTGGGGACCGGATCAACGCGGCATGCCGTTTCCCGTTTCGAGTATTGACGTTTACAAGCTGGGAGACGTTACGATTAGCAAGCTCAGTGTCTGGGTCTTTGTGGTCGCATTAGGATGCATGATTCTGCTCTTCCTTTTCTTCCGATATACCAAGGTCGGGTTAGCCATGAAGGCAACCCAGCAAAACCAACTGGCTGCTCGAATCATGGGGATTAGTACGAAACGGGTCCTATCCCTCACCTGGGCGCTGAGTTCTCTCATAGGATCCGTGGCCGGGATGCTGATTGCGTCCACCTACCCGTTGGACGTGAACATGATGTTGGATCCGATGTTAAAGGCCTTCGCTGGTGCCGTCATGGGCGGAATGACGAGTCTACCGGGGGCCGTCCTTGGGGCAGAGTGTGTAGGGGTCATTGAGAATCTGTTTGGTGGGTATGTTTCCCTGGAGTTCAAATCCGTGGTCGCTTTTGTCGTCATTGTGCTGGTCCTGTGCATCCGGCCGAGTGGGTTACTGGCCAAACACTACATTAGGAAGGTGTGAGGGGGAGGAGAAAGGGGCCATCTGTCTCGGTTGCATAGGGGTGGATTTCTCGCTGACCACGGCGAAGTACTGAAAAGGCTCGAGGAACGAGGCTGGAGGCAAAAACAGTGAAACACCCCGCACTTCCGAGCCAGGCATCCTGGCGAAGGCAAGTGAGACGGTTCTGTTATTCTTTTCCTCGTGCCTCGTGCCTTTCGCCTACTCTACGGTGTGCCGGGGCAGGGGTGATCCCGATGAAATGGGGGTTCATGGGCGTTTTGTTGCAGCTTCAACAGAGGCCATAAACAAGAACAAGGAGGTTAGACATGAAACGACCAGTACTTGTAGCCTTAATTCTAGTGGTTCTCGTTTTCTTGTGTCATTCACCGGCGCTATCCAAGGTGCGGGGGGTTACCAAGAACAGCATTAAGATTGGGCAGTGGGGTCCTCAGACCGGACCGGCCGCGGCATGGGGCGCCGTGGCGCGTGGTACGGACCTCTACTTCAAGATGATTAACGATGAGGGAGGTATCCACGGCAGAAAGATCAAGTACTACTTGAGGGATGACGCCTACAATCCCGCCAGAACGAAGGCCATTTGTAAGGAGTTCGTCGACCGCATCGGCGTGTTTGCCGTCGTCGGAGGTGTGGGAACCGGCCCGGGAATGGCGTGTCGGGACTACCTCGTGGAAAACGAGGTCATTTGGGTTGCGCCATCCACCGGATCGAGCCATTGGACGGTTCCTTTTCAGAAGTACATCTTCGCGGTCTATCCAAGATACGAGGACGAGGCCTACCTGCTGACCAAGTACGTCTATGAAACACTCGGTATGAATAAGATCGCCTTTTTCTATCAAAATGATGACTATGGAAAGGGGGGGCTTCAGGGGGCAGAGCGATTTATTAAGGGAAAGGGAAGAACATTGGTGGCCCAGGTCTCGGTTGAGGTCCCGGATACGGACCTAAGCTCCCACGCCTTGAAGCTCAAGCAATCCGGTGCCGAGGCCGTGATCATGTGGCTGCTCCCAAAGCATGCGGCCATTATCCTGGGTGAATCCGCCAAGATCGGATTTGCTCCTCAGTGGGTTTCGAGTAGTACCCTCTCCGATGCCCCCCTCATGTTCCAGGTCACGAAAGGCCTCTGGCAGGGCGTCATATGTGCATCCTTTGGCGAAGTGCCGGATTCTGATCACCCTTTGATGGTCAAGTACCGTAAAGCCTGGAAAGAGTATGCTCCAAAAGAGCGTTGGGGCACATTCTACTATGCGGGCATCCT
This sequence comes from uncultured Desulfobacteraceae bacterium, assembly GCA_964484515.1. Classification (GTDB taxonomy): domain Bacteria; phylum Desulfobacterota; class DSM-4660; order Desulfatiglandales; family HGW-15; genus CAZAGT01. The sequence continues at coordinate 6,180 of CAZAGT010000225.1, forward strand.
TTTTGCGGAGCCTTTGGTCGAGGGACTCATCCGAACGGGTCCCAACCTGAACGCCGAGGCATTCATCAGGGCCATGGAGAGTATTAGGGGCTGGCGAGGGATCGGCCCCCCTTTGACCTTCACTGCGACGGACCATCAGGGCGGCAAGAGTGTCAAGATCGGCAAGGTTGATGCCCAAGGCAACTTGAAGCCCCTGCTCGATTGGTTGACGATTACCAAATGAGGCGATCGTGAATACTCAGGTGGAAAGACCAAATATGGGAGGAAGGAGGTATGAGGGACGAAGAACTCGTTTCTCGTCACTCGTCACTCACTTTTTGGCCCCGAGGTCTTTTCTGTACAACGGACAAAGGGCCACGGACAACAAACATTGAGCCTTACCTCATTATGACCCAACTTCAAGTTGAACAGATGACTCTCTCCTTTGGGGGACTGCGGGCGCTTGACCACGTGGACCTCCAAGTGGAAAAAGGCGCCATATTCTCCATCATTGGTCCGAACGGGGCGGGCAAGAGCACTATATTCAACTGTATCACCGGGATTTACCGCCCCGATACGGGCCGTGCCCTTCTGGAGGGCGAGGACATCACTCGTCTCAGGCCGCATCGCATTGCCACGAAGGGAATTGCGCGCACATTCCAAAATATCGAGCTGTTCTCACATATGACGACGATGGACAACATCCTGCTTGGGAGACATATCTACATGAAAAGCGGCGTCTGGAGCGCGGCAACGATGTTGTGGCGGCGATCAAAGGCTGCCCGGGACGAAATCTCCCATCGACAAAAGGCGGAGGTGGTTATCGATTTCCTCGACCTTCAGGCTGCCCGGGACAAGCCGGTAGCCAGTTTGCCCTACGGAACCCAAAAACTCGTGGAGCTGGCGCGAGCCCTAGCTTTAGAACCCAAACTGCTATTTCTGGATGAGCCGTCCTCCGGTATGAATGCAGAGGAAAAAGGAGACCTGCTCTTCTGGATCCGTGATATCCGGGATATTCATGGTGTCACCATCGTACTGGTGGAGCACGACATGAACCTCGTCATGGACATTTCGGATCGAGTGCTGGCCCTGAACCATGGAAGGGTCATCGCGGAGGGTCCACCCGAGGAGATTCAGTGTCATCCGGCGGTCCTCGAAGCGTACCTCGGTGGGCAGGAGAGAGCGGGACATGCTCAAGCTTGAGAACATTGAGACCTATTACGGCCCGATCATTGCCATACGAGGCGTTTCGCTGGCCGTCCGGCAGGGCCGGATTGCGGCCCTCCTGGGGGGCAATGGATCCGGCAAGACCACCATCCTCAAGACCATCATGGGCCTCCTGGATGACCAGCCGGACAAAGGGAGCATCGAGTTCCTGGGACAACGGATCGACGGCAAGGCTCCGGATAAGATCGTCAAACTGGGGCTGGCATACGTACCCGAAGGCCGCGAGGTTTTCCCTGAGCTTAACGTCTATGAAAACCTTCGTCTAGGTGCCTACACCCGCTCCGACACCGCTCACGTCCGGGAAGATTACCGCCGTGTCATGAGCCACTTTCCCGTGCTCGATGCGAGACGTCACCAGTTGGGCGGGACCCTTAGCGGAGGAGAACAACAGATGTTGGCCATCGGGAGGGCCCTGATGTCCCGGCCGCGGCTCCTCATGCTGGATGAACCGTCGTTGGGTCTGGCCCCTCTGCTGGTCAAAGAGATATTTCGCATCATCGCGGAGTTGAACAAGGAGGGTACCACGATCTTTGTGGTTGAGCAAAATGCCCGCATGGCCCTTGAAACCGCCCACTTCGGCTTCGTCCTGGAAAACGGACGTATTGTACTGGCGAACACCTCAGAGGTCTTGGCCGACGATCAAGATGTGCAGGAGTTCTATCTGGGAGTCTGCTCGGAACAATCGGTCAAGGGCTACCAACGCTGGAAGCGGAAAAAACGGTGGAGATGAGAAACAGGCTCGAGGAACGAGGACCGAGGCGCGAAGTTTTTGGTTGGAGCCCTTTCGCCCCTATAAACTAAAGGTGTCACACAGTGGGTGTTACTATTAGCTTTAAGGCTCCTCACAAGAATTTGTGGGTCAATAGGTTGATATCGAGAGCACCATACATTGAAGTACCATCGTTTATCGATCGACATC
>CAZAGT010000226.1:0-8293 GCA_964484515.1 uncultured Desulfobacteraceae bacterium
GGCCCAAACCGAAGACCTCCGACCGGTTATTCGTCCGCATCCCGGTCAAAGCTCTCAAGAAAATCGGCGAACGAGTTTTCTTGAATGGCCCGCCGGATATCTCGCATAAGATGCATGTAGTAAGCGAGGTTGTGGATCGTACTCAGTCTGTATCCCAGCAGCTCTTTTGCCATGAAGAGGTGCCTCAGATAGGCCCGTGAATAATGAGAACAGGTATAACAGCCACACCGTTCATCGATGGGGCTTTCGTCTTCTCGGTAGCAGGCATTCTTGATGGCGATCATACCTCGCCGGGTAAAGAGGGCCCCGTTTCTCGCATTCCGCGTCGGCAACACACAGTCAAACATATCCACACCGCTGCCTACGGCTTGGATGATATCCTGGGGCTTGCCGACCCCCATCAGGTATATCGGCCGTTCCGTCGGTAAGAACGTTACCGTTTCCCGAACGATGGTGCTTCTCGTCTCTCGGTCTTCTCCGACCGCGAGCCCCCCTAAGGCATAACCATCGAAATCCAAGCTGACCAGGTCACGGGCACTCTGTTCGCGCAGATCTAGATACATGCCACCCTGTACAATGCCGAATAGGGCCTGGTTGGCGTCCTGCCTATGGTCGATACAGGTCCGGGCCCAACGGCTCGTCAACCGAACCGAATTCGACACGTACTCATAGTCAGCGGGGTACTGAACACACTCGTCAAAGGCCATGACGATATCGGCCCCCAAGGCCTGTTGAATGGTCATGGCCTCCGTTGGTCCTATGAAATGCGTTGAGCCGTCAATGTGAGATTGGAATGTTACCCCCTCTTTCGATATCCGCCGCAGATTGGACAGGCTGAAGACCTGGAAACCACCGCTGTCCGTCAGAATCGGTGCATTCCAATTCATGAAGCGGTGGAGCTTCCCCAGCCGATCAATAATCCGATGGCCCGGCCGCAAATACAGGTGGTACGTGTTGGCCAAGAGAATCTCGACCCCCACGTCTCGCATCTCCTCCGGAGAGACCGCCTTTACAGCACCCTGTGTACCTACCGGCATAAACACGGGGGTCTCAAACTCCCCGTGCTCGGTCTTGACGACCCCGATCCTGGCCCGACTATCAGGGCATCTGTGAAGAACTTGAAATCTCAATGGACCATCATTCGACTGGTGCCGTCCCTTGGACCATGACCAACGAGGCCGATCAGCCCCTGAAGATTCGGTTTCCGGACAACCCTGCTGATACCTCCAATGCCAGCCCCCATCACCCGGTTGGAAGCGCCCCTCTTGCGTGCCGAAGCTTGTCGAATAAATGATTCACTAAAACCGATCTACAGGAGCAACATGGCGTCGCCATAGCTATAAAAACGGTATCTTTTCTCGACGGCCCACCGGTAGGTCTGTTTGATAAGCTCCAAGCCGGCAAAGGCAGCCACCAGGAACAGGAGTGAGGACCTGGGCAGGTGAAAATTGGTGATCATGGCGTCAATCGTCTTGAACCGAAAACCGGGTACGATCACGAGCTCGGTCTCCCCCTCTCCGGCGACGATATCCCCCTTTGTCGCCGCAACCGTTTCTAAGGCCCGCACGACGGTGGTCCCAACCGCGATGACACGCCCCCCCGCCCGTTTGGTTTGCTTGATGGCGAAGGCGGTAGGCTCGTCAATAGAGTACCTCTCTACCCCAATCTTGTGTCTTCTTATGTCTTCGGTCCTGACGGGCCGAAACGTTCCGTGGCCGACATGGTGGGTCAACTCAACGACGGCGATCCCCCTGCGTCGCAGCCTTTCAATCAAGCGTGGCGTGAAATGAAGCCCCGCCGTGGGTGCTGCGATGGAACCCTTTGTACGGGCAAAAATGGTTTGATATCGCCTCCTTGCCTGGAGCTCTCTACTTTTCTGATCGCCACCCTTGATGTAGGGCGGGAGAGGCATGTAGCCCCTTTTAGCAAGGAGAGATTCCAGAGATGTTACACCTTGAAAAGCGATTTTGGCGCGTCCGTCTTCCCGGAGCTCCTTCACAGTGCCGAATGCCTGCTCGTCAAAGAAGAGGCGAGAGCCCTTCTGGGGTCGCTTCGACGATTTCAGCAGGCACCAGCGGGTATGAGAGCCGTTGCCGTCTGAGATCGACGGTTCAATAACCAACAACTCGATTCGACCTCCACTCTCCTTGCGGCCGTAAAGCCTAGCGGGAAACACCTTGGTGTTGTTCACCACCAGGAGATCGCCGTCCCTCAGGAGCCCGGGCAGTTCAGAGAAGCGGTGATCAGAGAAAGACCCTTTAGAGCGTTCCACAGCGAGGAGTAGCGACCTATCGCGGCTCGAAGCGGGCGCTTGCGCAATCAAATCCTCGGGCAGGTCGTAGTTGTAATCATCTAGGTCAAACATTATTTTAAGCGGCGTAACTTAAACAAAACAGGTGTCAAAGTCAAAGGATTTTAGGTCCTGAATAGATAGGCCATGACAAGTCCCAGACACATGGCCGCAAAACCCATAGCGCGGAGGTGGGGATCGGGTATTTCCTGGAGCTTACGCATCCACGATTTCATTTTATCCGGACAGGCGAAATAGGGGAGACCTTCGACCACGAGGACCAGTCCGAGAAGGCAAAGCAACAATTTCATCATTCGCACCACTTCAGGTTTTTCAGAAACGCAGCATTCAATGACGTCCATTCGGATGGTATTGCGTTGCAGCTATAATCCGGGGGATGTCAGGAAACCCGGCCTCGCGAACACCTGGAAACCCAGCCGGGACAAGGTTAAGCGCGATATGGTCAATGAGCCATGATAGTGGCGGGCCTCTGTGGTGTCAACCGCCGTGCGCGAGTCCCATATAGGCCTTGCTATAAAGATCGGGATCAGTTAACTTACCGATTTATTTGTTGGCTTGCGTTCTTGGCATACGCGTTCGCCTTCGCGACGATGAAGGGGGTTGGACCTGTGATCCATCCGCCAAACCGAGTCAGGATAGATCGAGCCGCTCTTGTCCACAACATGAATCAGGTCAAGAGGTTGGTCTCTCCCGCGACGCGGATCATGGGGGTCGTCAAATCCGACGCCTACGGCCACGGCTTGGTAGAGGTGTCTCAGACCCTGGCAGCGAGCGGGGTTGACAGCCTGGGGGTCGCCCATCTCCACGAGGCCTTGGAGTTGAGAGAGCAGGGGGTGCGTTTGCCGATCGTCGTTCTTTGCGGTGTAAGGACCAGGGAAGATGCCGATGCGACCGTTGAGCATCGTCTGACGCCGGTCATCTTTGACAAGGCTTCGGCTGAAATGCTGGCGGAGGCCTGTGCCCGCAAGAGAAAGAAGATCCCTATCCAGGTAAAGATCGACACCGGCATGGGTCGCCTCGGGATCTCTTTTGCGGACGTCGTCCCTTTCCTGCAAACGATGAAGGATTACAGGAGCTTGCATCCCGAAGCCCTCATGTCGCATCTTGCCATGGCCGACGAACCGGAGAGCACCTTCACGGGACTTCAGATCGAACGCTTTCAGCAGGCCATCGACGCCGGACGTTCCATCGGGCTCGATCTCCCTTTAAACAACCTGGCGAACAGCGCGGCCGTTATGGCTCACGCGAATGCCCACTTCGGCATGGTCAGGCCGGGGATCATGCTCTATGGGGGCCTCCCTTCGCCAGGGTTTCAAAGTCCGGTTGACCTGAAACCGGTCATGCGCTTTGAAGGCCGGATCCTCCATACCAAGAGCCTGCCGGATCGGAGCCCCGTCAGTTATGGGTGTACCTATCATACCGCCGGCAAACGAACGATCGGCGTCGTATCGGCGGGATACGCAGAGGGCCTTCCGCGAGGCCTATCGAACAGGGGTCAGGCCCTCATCGGAGGGCGGCGAGTCAAGATTGTCGGGCGAGTTTGCATGAATATGACGATGGTCGATATCACCGGTCTGAAAGGCGTCAAGCCGGGTACCCGAGTGGTATTCATGGGCGCGCAAGGAGATCATTTCATCAGCGGGGACGATATCGCGCGCTGGGCAGACACGATCGCATACGAGGTCTTCTGTTCCCTCGGCGCACGAAATCCGAGAGAGTATGTTTCTTGAAGATGCGTTTATGCGCTTTTGGGTTTGGCCGTAGGTTACACATTTCGCCATGAAAGAAGTACTGAATGATATTCTGCGAAAGACGATTGAGAAGTGCGTTGAGGAGGGCACGCTGATTCAGGGTCCCCTGCCGGACTACGTCATCGAAGTCCCCAATAACCCGGAGCACGGCCACTATGCCACCAATGTACCGTTGATCATGGCAGCCACCCAGAAAAGACCGCCGCGGGAGATCGCAAAGATCATCGTGGATCAGTGGAGTGACAACCAGAGTCTGATTGAGAAGGCCGATATCGCGGGACCGGGTTTCATCAACTTCACGATCGCCTCCAAGGCCTGGTACGACGTGCTCTCCAATGTCCTCGTCTTGGATCATGAGTATGGCCGCAGCCGCCTGGGCCAGGGGGAGCGGGTATTGGTGGAATTTGTAAGCGCCAATCCGACCGGCCCCTTACACCTGGGTCACGGCCGCGGCGCAGCCCTGGGCGATTCGCTCTGTCGCATTCTGACTTTCGCTGGGTATGACGTCGTTCGCGAATTCTACGTCAACGACGCTGGCCGCCAGGTGAGGTGTTTGGGGGAGTCCATCTACAGTCGCTGGCGACAGTTGACGGAACCTGAATACCCGTTTCCACCGGATGGATATCATGGTGAATATATCGGGGCCCTGGCCGAGGAAATCGCGGCCGAGACCGACCTTACTAAGTTGACGGCGGAGGAGGCCATCTCCCACTGTGCCTCGCGGGGCAAGGAAAAGATGCTCGCAGAGATCCAGCGCGATCTGGCCAGGTTTCGGATCTCATTTGATGTGTGGTACAGTGAGACCGAACTCCACGCATCAGGTCTCCTCGAGCGTGACCTCAACAAGGAGAAGGACGCCGGCCACATGTATGAAAAGGACGGCGCCCTCTGGATTAGGACCTCCCGTTTTGGCGATGACAAGGACCGCGTTATAAGAAAGAACGACGGCCATTACACCTATTTCGCTTCGGATATATCCTACCATCTCGAAAAGTGGAAAAGGGGTTTTTCCAGGGCCGTCAATATCTGGGGTGCGGATCACCACGGATATATTCAACGAGTGCGGGCAGCCCTAAGGGCGGACGGCGTGGATGAGGGTTGGTTGTCCGTCTTGCTTATCCAGCTGGTCAAACTATATAAGGCCGGCCAGGAGATAAAGATGTCAAAGCGGGCAGGCCAATACGTGACGCTCAGTGAATTGGTGGATGAGGTGGGGGTTGACGCCGCCCGGTTTCTCTTCTTGACCAAGAATCATGATTCGCCGATCGATTTCGATATCGACCTCGCCAAGCGACATGATAGTGATAACCCCGTCTTCTACGTCCAATACGCTCACGCGAGGATCTGCAGCCTGTTCAGAAAGGCGGCTGCAACAGGCCATTCATTGCCGGCTCAACCAAACCGCGTGCTCACACGGCTCGTCTTGGAGGAAGAGCTGGCGCTGATTCGGATGCTTGCGGAGTTTCCGGATCTAGTCCAGGAAGCAGCGCGCATGTTGGAGCCCCATCGTGTGACCTATTATCTGACCCAGTTGGCGGCCGCATTTCACAAGTATTTCAATCTGGGAAACAAGGAGGCGCAAAACAGGATTGTGACAAACGATGAGGTCCTGACCGAGGCGAGACTCTGTCTCGTGGCGGCGATCCGGAACGTCCTGCGGAATGGTCTTGACTTACTGGGCGTCAGCGCGCCGCAGCGGATGTAAAGGCGCCCGTGAAGAAACATGCCGAAGAAGAGAGGGAAGACATACAGAATTGAGATGACAACGGCATCCATGTCCCTCTGGGGCGTTGGTCTCCTTCTGCTGTTGACCTGGATCTTTGTCCTTGGGATCCTTGTCGGTCGGGGGTCCTTGCCCAGTGCACTCAAGATCGTGCCAGGGTTGGAAGGGCAGGTCGCCAAGTGGCAGAGGATGTTGAGTCGTCGTGATTCGTATGAATTCGACTCAGAGGAAGATTCGAATCCGGATCTTAAACTGTCTTTCTATCAAGAGCTCTCAACGAAGAAAGACCAGGCTCGTGGCAAGGTGTCGGGACGTCCTGAGCGGGCCGTATCCCCGGTGATCGAGCGCGACGATCAACTGAAGGGCGAAGAGAGGATCGACAAAAAAATTGAGGCCCTTCGGGTTGAGCTCCAAAACAGACCAAACAAGACCCTCTATACGCTACAAATCGCCTCGCTCGAAGACAAGCAGAAGGCCGAGGACCTTATGAGGCGCCTCACGGATCTTGACTACCCCGTGTATCTCTACCAAGCGAGCGTGAATGGAAAACGCTGGTACCGGATCCGATGCGGTAAGTTTAGGGAGAAGGAGGAAGCCCGAAGCTTTGCCCGGAAACTGGCCAAAGAGATAAATATGGAGGGCTTCGTTTCGACTGTTGAGTAACGTGATCATACGAAAGGCCGTCACGGGCGATGTCGCGACGATCTACGGCATTCTCAAGGACTATGGGGAACGGGGGCTCCTGTTGCCGCGTCCACTGAGTGAGCTTTATGACCACCTGCGGGACTTCTCTATTCTGCAGGAAGAAGGGCCGGAGGCCACAACCCTTGGTGTTTGCGCGCTGGCCGTATGTTGGGAAGATCTGGCGGAGATCAGGTCACTTGCGGTAGTACCCGATCGGCAGAGGAAACGCTACGGCGCGAAACTGGTGGAGACGTGTCTCGAAGAGGCCCGGACGCTCGGGCTCGGAAGGGTTTTCACGTTGACTTATGTGCCCCGTTTTTTTGCCAAATTGGGATTCAAGGAAGTCGATAAGTCCGTTTTCCCCCACAAGGTGTGGGCCGAGTGTTTGAGATGCCCAAAGTTCCCTGACTGCGACGAGACCGCCATGCTTGTCGAGCTTTAGGAGGATATTATGTTCGGTATAGGATTTCCGGAACTGATTCTGATCATGGTTATCGCCTTAATCGTCATTGGCCCAAGCAAACTGCCCGATCTGGCGCGTGCCCTTGGGAAAGGGATGGCGGAGTTCCGCAAGGCGACCCAAGATATAAAGGACAGCTTGGATCTAGACGGAGATTTGCAGGAACTCAAAGAGGCTAAAGATGACCTCGTCGATTCGATTGGCGGTTTTGGCGGAGGCCCGATGAGTATGGTCGGCGGCGCTCGCAGAGAAGACGATAAGGGATCCCAAGATGATGACGCGAGTGAGGCGGAGAAAGCGGATCAGGAGACCAAGACCGACAAAGAGATCGAGGAAGAATCGCTAGAGGCGGAGGTCTCACAGGAGGAGAGCAAGAAGGATGCAGGATGACGAAAAACAGCCCTTTATGACCCACCTGGAGGAGCTGCGGCGCAGACTCATAGCCTGTGCCATCGCAATCGGGATCGGTTTTGTGGCCTGCTATTTCTTTAAGGAAAGGCTGTTTCAGATACTCGTTATGCCGCTAAAAGCGAACATGCCCGCCGGCGACCGGCTCATCTACACGAATCTGCCCGAGATGTTCTTCACCTACCTCAAGACCGCCTTCCTCGCGGGTGCTCTTCTAGTGGCGCCGGTGCTGTTCTATCAAATCTGGATGTTCATAGCACCGGGTCTCTACCAGAGCGAAAAACGATTCGCCGTTCCTTTCGTGATCTTCTCCACTATTCTCTTTGTCGGCGGGGCGTTATTCGGATACTTCGTCGTCTTTCCCTTCGGGTTTCGGTTCTTCTTGGGATTCGCCAACAACTACATCCAGGCCCTGCCCTCGGTGAAACAATACTTCTCCTTCGCGATCAAGCTGCTCATAGCCTTCGGTGTCGTCTTCGAGCTTCCGGTCGTTATCTATTTTCTGGCCCGGATGGGGTTGGTCACGTCTGACCTCCTCCGACGCAAACGCAAGTACGCCATCCTGCTGACCTTTGTGATGGCTGCGATCCTGACACCGCCGGATGTCATTACCCAGCTCATGATGGCCGCCCCGCTGCTCGTCCTCTATGAAATCAGCGTCGTCATCGCTAAGATTGCGGGGAAGAGACGGGCGGCAAAAGAGGCCGTCAGTGAAGGAGCGGAGGGATAAAGGTCGAAGCAGCAACTCAGGTGGTTAGACTGGTGTCCCTCCGCAAATGGCCCCTTTCCCCCTGATCGGCGTTCTCTGCGGGTTTCCCCCTGCGACGTATATCGAGAGAGGCTTAAGGCGCAAGGCATGAGGCCTAAGGAAAGGTAGGATGAAAGCTCTTTTTGTTTTTGCCTCAAACCTCAAGCCCCAGGCCTCAAACCGGAGAATTCTTACGCCTCGGTGAAAA
>CAZAGT010000227.1:0-8270 GCA_964484515.1 uncultured Desulfobacteraceae bacterium
GGCCGGAGCAGACTCGGAGAATGCGCCAAGGCTGTCAATCCGGCCTATACCGCGGGGGCCCTCCGGCCGCCTCAGGTAGCGCCTTATGCTGAGACCAAGCACTCAATTCTCGTTTTTGAAAAGAGACCCCCATGGCCAGGCGAACACGCGCCGAAGGATTTGAAAACGTCAAATTCAAGCAGCATTTTCATGAAGTTTGCCAGGCAGTCAACTTGGCTGCCTTTCGGCAAGAGGCGTAGCTGATTTCAGGCTCCTGATTCCTCTCGATCTGGCGGTTGAGCTCAATCGAGACGCTACATTCCCAATATCGGTCGCAACGGCTCGTACTCTTCCTTTTTCTCGATGATGATATGCAGGTAGAGTCCTCTCGGGTCCAACGAATCGCACACCAGGCGCAATTCATCCTCATCAAAGGAACCGCGGATGAGAAGAGGCCGCTTGGCCTCCTGTACACGCCGGAAATACGGGATCATGTCTTTCACGGTGATGTTGAATTTTTCAATGTTGATCTCGAAACACCGAATCTCCTCGATTTCGAGAAATGCCTCGAGCAAGAACATCGATGTCGAGTGCAGGTGGATAAAGCTGCTCGCAAAGTTGCTGGCAATCATCCGGTCGATCGGCTGCACGAGTTTCCGATAGAGATCGGGCGAGTAAACGGCCGTCGCGTCTTCCTGCATTCGAACAATGGGTCCCGGCGACCAGAGCTGATATTGCGCATCGAAATAACCACCATGGTATAGAGGGATGTGTTTCCAAAGTTCTTGAGTGAAATCCCGGAAGATGTCGCCGAGTTTCCAGAGGAGCTCCGAGGACTCCTTCTCGTAATCCATCAAGTCCAAGATGCTTTCATTATGGCCGCGCAGGAGGGCATGGATATCCGTCGGCCCCAGCTCGGCGCCATGACTGACCGGGTATCGCCCATCAGCCTTCCGGGTCAGGGCCTTTGCGAAATCGATGTACTTCCGGAACCACGGATGATCGGGGTCCAAGCGAACCTTAAGCGCTTCCTCCCACGGAAGTTTTCGCTCCTCTCCCATCACATTGCTGGGCAAGACAACGATCTTGCAGCCCAGAGAGGCGGGCAAAAAACAGGGAAACGCAACCTGAGACGGGCACGCGCCCTGAGGATATCGTCATCGATCTCTTCCCCCTCGAGGAGCAGCCGTTCCTGGTCCTCCAGCCATTCTTCCGGCTTGATCATGTCGGGCGTGATATACTCGTTGACGCGCCAGGACTTGCACGCCTTGAAATACTCCAAGGGAAACCAGCCGACGTAGGAGAAACCGACGAGCGGGCGTTTTACATCGTCCAGATTCCAGAATGCCTTATAACCATCAATCTTGGCCGGGTCGTTCCCAAAAGAATACGATGGTGCCATTTTGTTGCTCCTCCTGGCTGCAGAATAGCCGTTCCATAGGGTTTCCTGAAATGGGTGACGAAAAGCGGCCCGATTCTAGAAGATTCAAGGTGTGATTTCAAACGGAAAAGGGATTCAGCAACAGGGTCGAGGTATTTAAGAAAGAGAGGATGAGGACGTGCGGCCTTTGAAGGCCACGTCTTGAAGGTTTGGACCGGGGCCTATTTGCCATACCAGTAGGTCCGGGCAAATTTATTCATCGCGTCTTTTGAGAATACAAGGCTGGACAAAAAACGACCGAGCAGCCGGAAGTAGTGCCAATCGCCGAATTCATCAAATTTACGGGTGGAGGCCAATGCTTTCACAGAGGTGAGCCGAATGAGTCGCTGGCCCCGTTTCTTGCCCAACCTCCTGAGATCCCAAAGAAACTGGACGTCTTCCGCAAAAAGGTGTCCTTCGTTGTAACCCCCGATAGCCTCGAAATCCTCGCGTCGGCAGAATACGACCCCAGTGTCCATCCCCATGATGAGCACCATGCTGACGACCACGATGTACGCCATAGCGATTCCAAGCGACATGCGTTCCATTTTGACGCCGGTTGCCCCGCCGACGTACTCTCCGCTTTGAAGGGTCGTTTCGATGGCATTGAAGGTGTCTGGATCGATCTGGGAATCGGCATCGATAAAGGTAAGAATACTTCCCTGGGCCACACGAGCACCGGCGTTTCGAACGGCCGCTATGACTCGCCTCTCTTCTCGAACCACCCGGCACCCTCCATCACGGGCCAAACGAGCCGTGTTGTCCGTTGATTCATTATCGACCAGAATGACTTCAATCGCGTCCGGGCCGCCTCGATAACGGGCCTTGGCCTGATCGACACTCCTTAACAGGCGCGGCAGAAGGGTTGCTTCGTTGCGAGCCGGTATGATCATGGAGAAGCGAACGTCTTTCATGTCAGCCCCGCCGCTTGCCCCATGGCCGGGCGATAAGCTATCACAGATTTCATTTCATGAAGTTTCATACACGTCAATCCATCTTTTCGTGATGCGTTTTGAAGATTGGATCATCCTTTGTGAGGGAGATATTCAGCAGGAAACATGCCAATTTGGCCCTTGGCAGGGCCTAGGGACGGACGCTCTTGACGTGAAGGAGCGCGCAAATTTGGGCAAGGGAGACTAAACGTTCAAACGGCCCCGATCACCCGCCGTTCTGCGCCACGTCTGCGATCGGCACCGCTCCGCCGATTTGCGGGTAGCTGTAAATCAATGACCTTTCTTCGATCCTTCCCCGTCCTCCTCTCTGCCCCCTTCCGTCGGTCCCTGTCATCTTCTGAATTCCGGGCAACACTCCGCACCGATCTCGGAAACACAGGCCGAACTGCGCCGCAAAGCGGCTTTCGAACGATCTCCAGGTCTGTGTCGGGATAGAGCATTCGGTAAAGGGCCCTCAATTTGCGAACATCTTTAGGGTCGCCTCTCACGATCAGGGTTCTTTTCATTATGGGTTCCATTCGGGGAGGCAGGAAGAAGCATCAAAAAAACAGATGGTTAGACTTCTTGCAGACCTTTACCATGCAGGTCGGAAAGACGAAGATCAAGAATGAAAAAAGAGGCAAAAAAGGAGCAGCCGAAATACTTCTTGCTCCCGAACCGGTTGTTATTACACAGGTAACGCCGATGATCCTGCCGGCGAGCATTATCCCGACATCAGTGTTTTCAGAACATCCTCCTTGCCAACGACCCCAACGAGCTCGCCCTCATCGACGACGGGCAGGGTGTGGAAGTTTTTGTCTACCATAAGAGCGGCAATCTCTTCTATGCTCGTCTCGCTATGGACCGTGACGGGATTTGGGGTCATGGCATCGGCCACGGTGGTTGCCGCGATTTTTTGAACCTCTCTGTCGTAGTGTTTCATGGAGCTTAAAGGAATAAAGCCGTCGAGGAGGGTGAAAACGGAGGGCAAGGGGAATTTTTTCTGTTGGGCGATCAGGTCGCTCTGGCAAATGATGCCCTTTAGGTCGCCGGCTTTATCAACAACCGGAACTCCATTAATTCCCTTTTGAAGCAGAAGCTTGGCGGCCTGGGCGATCTCTGTTTCAGGAGTAATGGTAAGAGGTTCTCTCGTCATAATGTCTTTGGCCTTGATCATGGTCACGTCCTTTCGTTGTGATGAGGCTGTCGCAAAACGCCCATCTGTCCCGATTCCATCGGGATTACCCCCATCCCTCTTCAGTGCGGCGTACGCAAGAGGTCAAAGGTAGAAGGTGGAAGGCTGAAGGGCAAAACTCTCTGAAATCTTTTGTTTTGTCTCAGACCTTGAGTCTTGGGCCTTGAGCCCTGCGCCTTTCATTTACGCCTCATTCCTCGGGATTCGTCCTTCTCGATGAGAGCGGGATGGACATTTTCCATCAGCCTCAGAGAAGTCGGTTTTTTAGATAGCCTCGCCAGTATGATGTCCAGATTGCGATGCCATCTCCTGAGGTCAGATTCCTTCATTGCTCGCCTCCCTGATCTGTAGCACGCTGCTCAGGAAGAAAATGGCCATTTCCCAGATGGGCACGGATTAAGAAAGCGCGACAGACCCAACCACAATCAAGATGATTCCCGTGGTCGCAAAGGGACACAGATGGCCGTCAACAGATAGGCTGATTTTCCTTCCGTCGAGTTCTCCTTCGATCAACGAGTCGACCAGGTGTTCTGCCTCAACCCTTTTGTAGCTGATGGAGAATTCATATTCAGTATCACCGACGATAACATGATAGGTGAAGCCTTTGTCCTTTCTCTCGATCTTTCCCAATGCCATCTTCAGTGATCCGAATGACCCCATAATCCTTTGAGCCCCTTCATTTCGAAACTGAAAATTGAATCTTTGGTAGGATCCTCCAATATCGATCTCGCCCTCGATGTCTGACCCGCAGTTGTAAATCGCCCAGAGGGGACGATTCTGAACCACGCCGAATACCTTGTCGTTCATAAAATAGAGGTCTGTCTCTTTGCCGGTGATATGACGCGTCCCCTCCTTCATACCGGCAGCGACCGTAGGCATAATCAAAGCAATTAAAAACACAACGACTGCCGTTCTCTTCATCATGCACTCCTCCTAACGAGACTGTCGAAAAACCACCTTCCACTTCAACCTTCAGCCTTCGGCCTTCCACCTATATCCCCGGGTCATAATTGACCATTCTCCCCCAGTAAGGTCATATATTGTCAATAAGCGACTTCAATTTTGAGCGAACCGTATCTGCGATTTCCCCTAGCTTTGGATTCTGAATGGCCTGCATGGAAGCCACCGGGTCGATTGCGGCGACTTCCGTTTTTCCATTCTCTGCTTCCTGAACGATGACGTTGCAAGGGAGCATGGCACCTATCATACGCTCGTTCTGAAGGGCTTGATATGCGAACGTTGGATTACAGGCGCCCAAGATCTTATAATTGCGAAACTCCACGTCCAGCTTCTTCTTGAGGGTCGCTTTGACGTCTATTTCCGTCAGGACTCCAAAACCCTCCTTCTTCAACTCCTCCGTAACTTTCTGGACAGCGTCCTCGAAGGACAGATCAACGGTTCTTGAGAAATAATAGCTCATCATCTTCTCCTTTTTTTCGATAAGGTGCTTTTTCAGAAACTATTCAGATATTTAGGTTGAAGACCGGATTACTTCAGCCATCTGGGAACGCTTGAATCAAAACAGAGGACTCTTTTCTCAGGATCTCTACCTTTTACCTCTCACTCTCAGTCACTCCCCCCCCGTAGATGTATTTCATGTCGGGCTTTTCCGTACAGAAAAAGTGAACCCAAATATAAATGTGGCTGAAGAGCGCTGCAACGAGCGCAGTAATTGAGGAAAACAGTACGCCGGGTATCCACAGAACCAGAAAACCATAATAATACATTCCATTATTTGTAAATCTAAAAATGCCCTTCTTGACCAGTGGCCGACTCCTATAGGACATGTCGAAATGGTCAATGCCAAAGGCTCGCCGAAATCCGAAGTACTTCCAGACGGAATACATCAAATATAAGGGGGGAATAGCCAAGATGGCAACCAGAGACCCTGTGATTATCGGCTTCGATGGAATGGTATTCCTGTTCGATATGGATAACAGGGTCATCAAGACAGGTCGGAGCAGGATGAATACAATAAAGCCGGCAGCATAGACATGAAAGCCCTGACCACCAAACCATTTCGTGAGATGTCCGCCGTAGAGCTCGATTCGCCAGCAGAACCACACATAGACCTGATGGCATACGGTCACCATGATGAGGGTCATGAACCAGGTCCGTGTCGTAACACCCCACAAGGAGCCGGTATAAAATCCATCGATTCGACGCGCGGCGAATAGCCCCCCAAGTAGAATGAGGATCGCCAGAACATGCCAAAATTGTTTCTCCAGCATCCTATGTAAATTAGTACTCAATTTCTTCACTCCGGGAAATCAACCCCACTGTTTGAAAGACCAGAACTTCAACTGAGCCAAACCCTAACCCCAGGCTTTCACATGGTCCCGTCCTTCTCTTTCTCGTCACTCGTCACCGTTCGGCCCTGAGCTCACGGCCGAAGGGCTTGTCGCTCGTAACTTCTTCTTGTCCCCTGGCTTGCGGCTCTTCCTAATTGTGCTGAGGCTGTCGGAAAACGCCCATCTGTTGCGTTACCCTCATCCCTCGTCACTGCGGCGTACGCAAGAGCTCAAAGGTAGAAGGTGGAAGGCTGAAGGGCAAAACTCTCTGAAATCTTTTGTTTTGTCTCAGACCTTGAGTCTTGGGCCTTGAGCCCTGCGCCTTTCATTTACGCCTCATTCCTCGGGATTTCGGAAGCCTTGCACTGGACATTTTCCATCAGTCTCAGAGAAGTCGGTTTTTCGACAGCTTCGCTACTTCACTTAAAAACGATCACACCTCACTATACCGGTAACAATCGACCGTATGGTCGTTGACCATCCCCACCGCCTGCATGAAGGCATAACAGATGGTGGACCCTACAAATCGGAACCCCCTTTTTTTGAGATGGCGGCTCATGTGCTCGGATTCCTCAGTCTTTGAGGGGATCTCGTCCAGGGTTTTCCAAGCATTTCTCATAGGTGTCCCGTTTACGAATTGCCAGATAAAAGCGTCAAACGTGCCGAACTCTTTCTGGACGGTCAGAAATGCGTTTGCGTTTAGGATTGCGGCTTCTATTTTGAGCCGGTTTCGGACGATCCCGGGGTCGCTGAGGAGCTTCTTCACCCTGGCAGAATTGAACCCGGCCACTTTCCGGGGATTGAAGTTCTGAAAGGCCTTGCGATAGTTCTGGCGCTTTTTCAATATGGTGATCCAGCTAAGCCCGGCCTGAGCACCCTCCAGGATGAGGAACTCGAAGAGCTTCCGATCGTCATGCAGAGGCACCCCCCACTCCGTATCATGATAGGTGATGTAAAGGGGATCATCGCCCGCCCAACGGCATCTGGTTTTCTTGACAGTCACAATAGCTCCCCTTCTTTCACCTTGATCTCACGAAGATAGCGTGAAGAAAGGATATTTTGCCACAGACTCACGCAGACACACACGGACTTCCCGTCTGCGGACTCGCCAGAGGCGGGTAAACCCTCCTGAGGCGGGCAAGCTTCGCAGACGGGAAACAGCCATCGCTTCGCGATACATCATTCAAGGCCTAGTACCGTTTCTTGCTGAGTAGCTGCATCCAAAGAAACACTATTTCACGTTTACGTGTTACCGATGTCTGGCCCGAAGGGCCTGACGTTTCATACCTGGACAAGTCGTCCAGACATGAGTCTACGGATGTCTGTGTCTGCTTGCCGGTTCGTAGCTCACTGAGCGCCCGTCCTCCGCAGTACCCTGCTACGGAGGATGGAAAGCCTGGTCTGTGTGGGTCTGTGGCCAGAGATCGTTCTTAGCTGCTTCTCGTACTGCCTCTCTGTAGTGATTATGAATTCTAAACCTGTCCCATGGCCTCTAACCCCCAAGCCGCATTCCGGCCTGAACACCGCATATCTTGTAGTTCCTTTCTCCTTGACACACAAGGCAAATTCCCACAAGCTTTTCATTAAAAAGCGAGTTCTTATCAGAATCGGAAGCTCCTATGACAGTCAAAATAGTGAAAAGTGTTTGCGGCCTTTGCACCGGCAGCTGCGGTGTCCTGATCACCCTGGAAGACGGGAAACCGGTCACGATCAACGGGGACCCCGAAAGTCCGCCCAACAGGGGCGGCATGTGCAAGATCGGCCTCGCCTCCCTGGAATATCTCAATCATCCCGATCGCCTCAAACGCCCCCTCAAGAGATCCGGCGGGCGGGGTGAGGGCAAGTGGGAGGAGATCTCCTGGGATGAGGCCTTTGATCTGGCCTCTGACGGACTGAACAGGGCGAAGCAGGCCCATGGTCCCGAATCGGTCGTGATGGTGCATGGATCGGCAAAGGGAGCGATGGACACGCACCTCGTGCGATTAGCCAATGCCTTTGGCACGCCCAACGTGGTCTGCTCCGACCATGTCTGCCATGTCCCGCGGATGCTGGCGGCCGAATTGACGTTTGGGTTTTTACCGGCTGCTGATTACGGACATCCGCCGGCATGTGTCCTTGTCTGGGGCTCCAACATGGCGGCCACCCGCTCTAATGTATACCGAAGCTTCAACATGGCCGTGAAGGCAGGAACAAAGGTCGTTTCGATCGACCCCCTGGAGACGGGGATTGCAAAGAGAGCGGACCTTTGGCTGCAAATCAGGCCGGGAACGGATCTGGCGCTCGCCCTGGGGATGTTGAATGTCATCATCAGCGAGGACCTTTACGATAGGGACTTTGTCAGCCATTGGACCGTCGGTTTTGATCGGCTCAAGGAACACGTCCGGAAATATCCTCCGGATAGGGTGTCTGAAATCACATGGATACCAGCGGATCTGATCATAGAGGCCGCAAGA
>CAZAGT010000228.1:0-8230 GCA_964484515.1 uncultured Desulfobacteraceae bacterium
CATGACCGGACGGACCAAGTGAAAAAACGTTTCAAGAATCTAAAATGTTACAAAAGATCATATTTTTACTCACGACAGGGGCTTGCACTTTAATTCTGGATGCATACGGGTTATTTTGTCTGTATATGCGCCAAAAAAAGATGAGCATCGGGAGTCTTGAGACGATGGAGAATACCATTGAAGGCAAGAAGCTTATCTTGAGCGCCCTACTCGATGCAATCGGAGAAGAGGGATGCGGCATAGCCTGCAAGGAGGCCGAAATCTTTCACGACGAAGAGGGCTGGAAGATGTTCCTCGTAGGCTTTATGGGACCGTGGCATCTGGGCACGACTGTAGATGAAGCCAAGGCGAGTATCCGCGAGTATGCCGCGATGGGGTTTGGGCTGTCCTAACCCTGGACAAACGGGAGTGCTGATCGCATAATCCCCTTCCTGCGAGGAGATTAAAGATGCCGATGCGATACGCGACCCCAATAACGCAAGGACGCTCAAAGGACGTCGCGGCAAATGGAACTGGAGAGGCCTTACGAAATGAAACCTAGCGTACTCCGAAAGACTGTGAACCTTGGACAGAAGCTCCAGTGCGTCTTTGTGGCAACAGCGGATTCCGCGGGGAGGCCGCACCTGGCGATTGCCGGCCGTATCGAATTGCTCTCTGAGCAAAGCGTCGCTGTGGAAGCCTGGTTTTGTCCGGGCACGGTAATCAATCTGGGACAAAATCCCCACGTTTCCCTTGTCGTGTGGGATGCCCTATCAGACGACGGTTATCAACTGATCGGAGACGTAAAGCAGGTCGAAGAGCAGTCGTTCTTGAATGGCTATATCCCTACGGAGGAAAGGGCTCACCCATCACCACAAGTCGAAAGACGGCTGGTTGTACAAGTGGACAAGGTGATCGATTTCAGCCGCGCGCCGCATAGTGATCTGGAGGAGTAAACAGACCGCCTGGCATGTCGGCAACAAATACGAGCCGCAAATCAACATGCAGCCGTACACGTAGACGAGCTGATCAAGAACCTTCCTCTTCCATTGTGGCCTCCCAGGAGCAATCAATGCATCCTTTTATGCTCTGGTAAGCGGGGCATAGGTCTGCGTACACCTCGAGTGCCCTTTCAGCCTTTTCCCTCGTTCCCGGCGGGATCTTGAAATGATAGCGAATTCTGATCTTCGTGATCCTCAAAACCCCGTCCACATCTTCGATATCCCCATCCACCTCAGCACGTAGGTTCTCCGCCGAACCGATTCCGCGCGCATCCAGCGCGCTGCCTAGCGTCCCGGTCAGTCACCCTGCGACGCCCGCAATGATGTGATCAAGTGTGGCGGCATACTCCGGACCGCCTATCTTTCGGCCGTATTTTTCCTGATAGAACTGCTTGATCCCCCCGTGGATGCCGAAGTGAATCGGTTCGTCAAATCCCTCTACGTGAGCTGTCCGATGCGGCCCCTCGTGCTTCTCGATCCGGATGCGACTCGTGTGAGCAATAGCCATGTTAACCCCCCTTCCTTTTTATATCCTGATTGACCCTACTGTTGCATAAACAACACGTCGAAAAGTGTGGAAAGACAAGAATAACAACGCCCTACGCCATTTTTCACCTCCACTCTGGATATCACCGGCTGTGACATCTAGCGAAACCCAAAATACGCCGTGTTGTTTACCCTCCGGGAAAGCCGATGATACCGCATCTTCTGCGTTGCCAAGGGTTTGCAGTAGGCTACTACGGCTGCACCCTCGGCGCCTTGAATCTGCAGCATCCTCAACTTTTGCAACTTTAGGGTTGAGTAAGACCACAATCAGGAAGGTTTCATCTATCAGCGGTTGGCTTGCACCCGCATTTCGATTCTTCCCTCTACGAATGGCAATCCCCTCTTTCCAACAGTTGGCGGCCGACCGGCAACATATCGGAAGACTATATGTTGTCGATCCTTTTGACAAGTGAAGAGCCCCGCACTTGGGCAGATCGTACCCTGCCGACGGCGAGTAAATGACAAGCCCGCGCCCCATCATTTCCGACTCATTGACTAGGGTTCGATTTTGGCATATAATTCGCATCTCAAAAATAGCGTTGAATCGGCCCTTTTTACGCCCTTTGAAGGCACCCTCAGGGATGGGCTCTCCGTGATGGCCTCGGAATCCGATGTCGGTCCGGGCCGAATCGAGCTTCCTTTCCGAAGAGCAGTACCTGAGCATTTTAGCTCAACGTGGTGTTCAACAAATGGATACAACAAATCCTGCCGAGAGGGGAATTTGACATGAAACATAGAGCCATTCTGATCACATCACTCGTTTGCCTAGTCTTCTTCACTGCCCCTTCTTTCACCCTGGGGGCCGGCGGCACGAACTCGATTGACTTGGCGAAGTTGAAGAAGCTTTATGGCCCCTATGTCGCCAGGATATATCAGAACGTTGAAGGCCTGCCCCTTTTTGACGTGGAGTCGAAAGACAAACTCATGATCTACTACAGGAGAGATGATAAACCCTGTAGCGAAATATTTCTGCGGGAAAACCCGGATATGGCTGAGGACTGCAAAAAGGTCAGGGAAGAGCTTACATACGTGAACAAGTATAAGAACGCGGTCCGTGTCCATATCAAGGGTGGCAAGATCACCTCAACCGAGATCACGACCCCCTTCGAGGAGAAGAGTCAAATAAAGACCCGCGGCGTTATCATCCTTCATGATGCGCTCATCGTTCATGACTGCGTCATGGATCGATACAGTAGGAATCTCGCAAAGATCTACCACTTTCCGGGCGTGAAGCCATCTCTTGAATTCGACACGAACCACGACCTCTTACTACATGTCGGAAAGAGCGACATCATCAAGTTCAAGGCTGAAAATTTTCGGAAGACCGATGCCCAGGGCTTCAGACTGACGTGTAATCCGAAATACCGCCAGAAAGGCACCCGTGCCATACCTGACATCAGCTACCTAGGCAAGCGGCCCCACATGGTAGCCGTCAACTGGAGTTACCCTCCTTTGACTGGGCATTTCACCCTCTACAGTGGATCAAAGAAATTTGGAGAGGTGCCGACGTCACTCCTTTACAAACGGCTGAAGAACGACCGCGCGCAGCCCCTATTCGCCGAAGAGGGCCTGTACAATTATCTGAAGAGAAGGTACGAAGACGGCAGTCTCAAGAAGCGTTACGGCGAAGGCGCCCACCAATTCGTGAAAGCGCTCATCATGGCCCAAGGTTCCTGAAAGCCGTAACACCATCTACGCAAACACCAACGCTTTTCATCCCCCCACCCGATCCACCAGCTGGTCGGGTGGGGCTATTTTGCCCGCGCCCAGCCGGAATTCGTTCTTTCTCCGCGACCTAGCCAGGTATCTTCCTCCGTCGGCACAGCGCTCATATTCGCTCAGCCCCAGTGCGACCGGCAATTCCCACCGCCAGATGGATCGGGGACGGGCCAGCACGACCCAAAAAGCCCAACCGAGTCAACTCTCCTCATGCCTTTTTATCTGTTTAAGACGATTGAGCCATAACCTTATTGACGCGACGCGCCATGCCCGTCGTCTGTAATCCGTTCTCAAAAACAAAGCACCGCACTCTGAAGCTATATTTCGTCATGGAGTGAGTTGTAAACCCCTCTTGATGCATCCCTAAGCTGACTGCCGAGAGCTGAATGCTCCCTGATTGACGCTTCGCTCAATTAGGGTATAATCCCCCCCTTCTTACCGAGACGAAAGCCGGAATCCCTGAAAGCACGTCCACCAAGGCTGCGGTCCTTGGGCGAGTTCTCTTTCATCTTTAAACAGATCGTCTTTCAACATGAATGTCGAACATAAGACACTTATAGCTGAGGACCCCTATCGCTGGGTCATGTTGGGGCTCCTTTGGCTCTTATACTTCGCCTTTGGGGTCGTGATCCGCTCCATGAGTCCCCTCGTAACCCCGATCCTGAGGGATCTCGGCATGTCCTACGGTCAGATGGGGTTTGTCCTCGGCTCCTGGCAGATGACCTACATCGCCTTTGCCATCCTCGCCGGCGTGATCATGGATCACTGGGGCATCAGGAACTCGATCTTCTTTGGAACGCTGGTGATGGGGCTTTCGATTTCTCTGCGTTTCTTTGCGAACGGGTTTGCGGCGCTGCTGATCTTTGTGGGCCTCTTCGGGATCGGCGGTCCCATGATCTCCATCGGCGCCCCAAAGACGATCTCCATCTGGTTTAAGGGGAGAGACCGTGGCACGGCGGTGGGCATTTATACGACCGGTCCCTGGATCGGCGGTATGCTCGCTTTGGCCATAACCAACAGCCTCCTCATGCCGCTTACGGGGCAGAGTTGGAGACTCACGTTTGTATGCTACGGTGGCTTGACCTTTGGGTTTGCAGCCCTCTGGTGGCTGCTGGCGAGAGAGGTCGAGGCCGGTGGTGACTCAGCAGGGTTCAGCCCGCATAGGGTCCTGCTTGACCTGATCAAAGTCCCCACCGTTCGAATTATACTCCTATCGGGTCTTTTCTCCTTTGCCATCATGCATGGGTTCACGAACTGGCTTCCCAAAATCCTTGAAACCGGCGGCCTGTCACCGGCAAACGCGGGGGTGGCCGCCGCCCTTCCATTCGTGGCAAGCATTCCGGCGGTCCTGCTCATCCCAAGGCTCGTGCCCCAGGCGATGCGGGGTTGGGTCATCGCCCTGGCGTCACTTCTGACGGCGGCGGCCATTATCCTGGTCACATTGGGTCATCTTCGGATCCTTGGGTTGTTCCTCTACGGTTTCGCCGGCTCTTGTGTTTTTCCTCTGCTCATCCTCGCACTGATCGATGCGCCCCAAGTCGGTCCCGAGTATCTCGGCTCTGCCGCGGGGGTCTTTTTCTGCGTGGCCGAAATCGGAGGTTTCTGGGGTCCGTTCATCGTCGGATTCCTGGTCGACTGGACCGAGACCTTTATGGTGGGGGTCTCGTTCCTGGCCCTCCTGGGAGTCGTGATCGGCGTGCTCATGTTTTTCTTACGAGCCCGGCCTGTCATTACCGATGCCCTATCAGAATGAAACTCGAAACCATGGTAAAATAGAGCGGGTTTTGATCTTTTGTACTCCTTACCGCTGTCGAAGGATGACAAAACGCAACAAAAAGCATACTCTCCTTGGTGCGCATTTTTCTATCGCAAAGGGGATTCATCACTCCATTGAGGAAGCAGTCGCGTACGGCTGCAACACCCTTCAGATGTTCACCAAGAATGCCAATACTTGGAAAGAGCGCGATGTCTCCGATGCCGAGGTCGAGCGCTTTAAACGCTCCATTAAGGCAAGCGGGATCACGAAAACAGCGTCCCACACCTCCTATTTGATCAATCTCGCCTCACCGGATCGGAATAAGCACGCCATGTCCTGCGAGGCGCTAAAACGGGAGCTCCTACGATCTGCTTCGTTATCTATCCCTTTTGTCGTTCTTCATCCCGGCGCGCATATGGGCATGGGCGAGGAAAAGGGGACCGCCAAGATCGCAGTAAGCATCAACTGCATCTTCAAACAAACACCCGGTTTAGATGTGCGCCTTTTGTTGGAAACCACGGCCGGCCAGGGTTCCAGCATCGGACATACCTTTGAGCAACTCGCCGCGATCCTCCAACGTGTCGAACAAAGAAATCGTGTAGGAGTATGTCTTGACACCTGTCACATCTTCGCCGGCGGGTACGATATTCGATCAAAGACATCATACCGGAAGACTATCAAACGCTTCGATGAGGTGATCGGGCTGGATCGGCTCTATGTGATCCACCTGAACGATTCAAAGAAAGGGCTCGGGTCACGTGTCGATCGCCACGAGCACATTGGGGAGGGAGAGATCGGAGTAGATGGGTTCAGGGCGCTCATGAACGACCCCCGATTTTTCAATGTCCCGAAGATCATCGAAACCCAGAAAGATAAAAACGGGATCGACTGGGACCGGGTAAATCTGGATAGGCTCAGGGGCCTTCTTGGATGAGACTCCGCAGGTCGATATCTCAATTTGGATCAAATCTGCCGCTGCGATGCCTATGTCTGAGTGAAAAAGAGAACCGCGGAATGTTGAAGGATGGAAGCGCTTCGCTCTGGCTGCTGAATAGATAGGAACTATTTCTTCCTTCGACTTTCGACATTCCCTATTCGACATTAGATATTCGCCTTTTATTAGCCCTTAAAATCTGCAATGCTTGAGTCGCTTTTTCGGTCAAACCGGCCGTTTCGGCCGCCAGCGGCTAGGCTGACAAGGAAATGAAACTGGAGTTTTGGGGCGTTGCTTTGTAGAGGAGAAAAAGATCATGACGGTTGACGTAAACGTCCGGGTTGGGGGCGAGGCAGGCCAGGGAATGCAGTCGATTGGCCTGATCATGGGGAAGGTCTTCGTGCGTCACGGGTACCATGTCTTCATCAATCAGGATGTGGAATCCAGGATCCGCGGCGGTCACAACGTCATTCAGGTCAGGATCGCGGATTCGCCGGTTGCGGCCCTAAGAGACGACGTTGACCTTTTGATTGCCCTCGACCGGCGGACCATCGACGAGGATCTGCCCGATCTGAGCAAGGGTGCGGCCATGATATACGACGGACCGACGGCCCAATTCGCTACAGACAATCCCAACCATCTTTCCGTCCCGCTTCAGCGCATTGCGCAAGAGACGGCAAAAAGCAGCCGCATGGTCAACTCGGTCGCAACAGGGGCCGCGTTCGCTCTGCTGGGATTTGATCTCACGGCGCTCTTAAACCGTATCGAGGAGGAATTCGGAGAGAAGGGCGCGCAGATCGTAGAGAACAACAGACGTTGTGTCCTCGCAGGCCATCAGTACGTCCAGGAGAACGGCAGAGGCGTTGTTGGTCTCAAGATACCCGGCACGCCGCTCTCGAAGGAAAGGTTGTTGATCAACGGGAGCCAGGCCATCGCCTTAGGGGCCGTCTGTTCCGGACTAAAGTTTTATTGCGGCTATCCCATGTCACCCTCCACCGGGATCATGGAATCTGTTGCCTCTATCGCCCGGGAATACAACATCGTGGTCGAGCCGGCCGAGGATGAAATCGCTGCCGTCAACATGGCGATCGGTGCTTCCTTCGCCGGCGTCCGTGCGATGACCGCGACCTCAGGCGGCGGCTTTTGCCTCATGGTGGAGGGTCTAGGTCTAGCGGGCATGACGGAGACCCCGCTGGTCATTGTGAATGCCCAACGACCAGGACCCTCTACCGGTCTGCCGACCAGGACAGAGCAGGCGGACCTGCAATTTGTGATTCACGCCTCCCACGGAGAGTTTCCGCGGGCGGTCTTTGCGCCCGGCAACGCCGAACAGGCCTTCTATCTGGTCTCCAAGGCCTTCAACATTGCGGACAGGTACCAGACGCCGGTGATCGTCATGGGAGATCAGCATCTCAATGACTCCTTTTTTACGATTGACAAACCAAATCTTAGCCATATCGAGATCGATCGTGGCGGCATTTTGCCCGAAAATTCGCCGGGTGCGGATGAGAACTACGTGCGGTACGCATGGGACGATTCCGGGATCTCCCCCAGGATACTACCCGGTCAACCGGCTGCCGTTCAGTACGCAGACAGCGATGAACATACGGAGGCGGGCCATATCACGGAGGATGCCGGCATCCGCAAGAAGCTCATGGATAAACGGATGAGGAAACTCCACGGCATCCGAGGCGAAATGGGACACCCGCGCGTGTACCCCAAAACGACAGCCGATATCGTGATGCTGGGCTGGGGATCGAGTCAAGGGGCACTCAGAGAAGCGGTGGACATCCTGAACCGCGAAGGACTAAGAACTCTGATGCTGCACTTCAGCGAAGTCTACCCTTTTCCCGCGGAGTATCCCTTCGCTGCTCTCTCCAACGAGACCCGAATTCTGGCAATCGAAAACAACTACACCGGCCAGTTCGCAAACCTCTTTCATTTTGAGACCGGACTACCTATCTTTAAAAAAATCCTGAAATACGACGGTAGGCCCTTTTCAGCAAGGGAGATCGCGAGACGCGTCAAAGGGGCGTTGTAACACCAATAGAGCCGGCCCGGAGGTCTTCAACTCAAAATGCGGAAGTTAGCGCTACCTCTTGCCGCAGGGCGTCCACAGGATGATCGACTGGGAAACTTCATGAAATCGGTAGTTGGATTTCACATCTTCAGGTCTTTCGAGGTGCCTTGCCAGGTCATGGGGGTCTCTTTTCAAAAACGAGAAATTAAGTGTGTTGTCTCGGCATAAGGCGCTACCCGAGGCGGCCGGAGGGCCTCCGCGGTATAGGCCGGGTT
>CAZAGT010000229.1:0-8187 GCA_964484515.1 uncultured Desulfobacteraceae bacterium
GCGTTCGAGCAGGTAACGTTTCGTTTCTTGAAAAGAGACCCCCATGACCGGGCGATAAGGTATCACAGACCTCATTTCATGAAGTTTCATACGAGGAATATCTCCGAGGAGAGGAGGAGAAACACATGAAGGAAGCGATTGGGATCTCGTTGCTTGCCCTGCTGGTCTTGGCCATTG
Source organism: uncultured Desulfobacteraceae bacterium (assembly GCA_964484515.1). GTDB lineage: Bacteria > Desulfobacterota > DSM-4660 > Desulfatiglandales > HGW-15 > CAZAGT01. The sequence goes on from CAZAGT010000229.1 coordinate 178, forward strand.
CTCCGGACGGAATCGGGAAAGAGAAACGAACCATTGAGGTGAAAACCTTCAGGTACTTGCAGCACGAAAAAGGCAAAGTGAAAGCGAATCAGGTTGAAAACAGGAGGGCGAATAGCATCAATCTTGAGCGAGGTGTGGCCGTCGTTATTACGGAGGCCATTATCGATTCACTGTCATCGATGGGCTTCACGGTAACGGGTTCCGCCGACCGCACCATCCAAGGAGCCATTAAGAACCTATTGGTCGATGATTCGTTCGAATTTATCCATTATTATCTAGAGATTCAATTTGAGGTGCTAGCAGCTGAGAAACCTGTTTACACAAAGGCTTTCAAGGCCTATCGAAGAAGACTGAGAGCCCCTTTCACCGACAAGATGGCAAGGCAAATGGTCAACGATTGTGTGAAGCGTTTTGTGAAGGATGCACGTGAGAGCGGGGCTTTGTAAGGCTACAGATTGAGGACCCTTCATTGACACTTCGCTCGGGTAGGGTTCCACACGCCCTGGTCGCAGCCCTTTGTGAGCGAGAGTCGAGGCTGACTCTCGGCCGCGTCTCAGCGGTAAACCGTCCCTTCAGACATACGTCCTAAGAGATCGTTTCGCTCTCGTTTCCATCCGCAGCGTACTCTTTTTGCCACCTAAGAGTACACTCAATAGCAAATCATCCTTGGCCTCACCATGCCAAATTGGACTTTAGTTGACATCCTCATTGCACCCATGTTCACAAAAAAAGCATTTCTTATCAACCAGTTAATCCCTTGAAGCGAGGCGTATTCCATATGACTCGGATCTCTTGTTCGCTGGCCTATGTCTTGCACACACGAAACCTCGCGTTGAGAAGTCAAGACATGGGTATCCAATCGGCTCAAGACTCAGTCTGTCCATCGCTCATTGACTTCGTTCTACTGATAGAAAGAGCCCGGATGAACCTAAGCACCTACTGAATAGAATAGCTAAACATGAGGTCAAGTTCTTCCCCTTCTCAACAGAAAACAAACCGCAGCCAATCGACTTTGAACGGTTTCGCTCAAAGAGGATGTCTCTTAAAAGGAGGGACCTATGTCTTTCACGGAAATATTCAATGCATTACCTGGTTCCCCGGTACTCTCCGGGATAATGGTGTTGGTGTTGGCGGTGCTCTTCTTCTACCTCGCCCGAACACCTGCCCATAAGGCCATTCATTCCCTCAGCCGTCTAATTCAAGACTGTTTTCGCATGATGGCAGATTCGATATTGCATGTGGAGGAACGGCTGGAAAAGCGTAACAAGGAAGTCATGCTAACCGCCGGGGCCGAAGCCGCTGAACGGATGATCGAGCGCGAATTCCAGCGCGTCGAAGCCGTTGTCAAGCGAGATTTAAACGGGTTTCCTTCGCTCCATCGCTCATTGACCGATCTTGTTACTCGCATTGATGAAGACTATAGGGAAACCGCTCAGGTGCCCCAGCCATCACCCGACTGGGTCCAGGCCGTGGACAGTCTTGCCCAGCTCGAATCGAAGGGTGACAAATGGCCCAGCAACATTATGGCTGAAATGCACAAGACCGCGGTCAACCAGCATAAAAGGACGATGGAGGAGTATCGTAACTCGGTTGGCGCACGACATGTGCTCTTGGAGAAAATGAGACCGTACTGGCAACGAGCCTCTCAATCCCTTGATCAAATTGGAAAGACCGTAACCGGGCTACACGAGCGCGCGCGCATCATCGACAAACATATGTCGGAGTATGAGGACATTAGGAAGAGGACGGACAAGGCCACACGGCGGTTAACCTCGTCCGCCATGACTCAGTTCTGCATTAGCGCCATTGTATTGCTGATTGCCATCGGCGGCGCAATGATCAACTTCAATCTGATCGCCCTGCCGATGTCTGAAATGGTCGGGGGCGGCAGTTATATCGGCACTTACAAGACCGCCGATATTGCGGCGCTGGTTATTATCCTGGTTGAATTGGCGATGGGTCTTTATCTGTTGGAGTCATTGCGGATCACCCGTTTGTTCCCCATTATCGGAGAAATGGATGACAAGATGCGTATTAGGATGATCTGGGTGACCTTTACGATCCTGCTTATCCTCGCTTGTGTTGAATCCGCCCTCGCCTTTATGCGCGATCGTATTGCTGCGGACATGCAGGCCCTAAGGCAAACTCTGGCCCAGGTGGAGGAATCACCTGAAACGTTGAATAGTTGGATTCCTACGATTGGTCAGATGGTCATGGGTTTTATACTTCCATTCGCCCTTACCTTTGTTGCCATTCCCCTGGAGTCTTTCGTGCAGGCGTCCCGTACGGTGATCGGTACCGTTGCGGGCGCCGCGTTGCGGGGCATCGCCTTCGTCCTCCGCCTCTTTGCGGATGTGGCCAAATATGGAGGCGAATTCTTCGTCCATCTGTATGATCTGTTGCCCTTCCCGCTCCTATGGGTCGAGCACTGGTTGCGGGAGAAGCGCCAGATGACCGATATGGAGCAGCCCGATGAAATGATTATCAATGAGGGGGTGTAACGGTGAAGAAGTTTCTCAGCATACTCGCAGTGGCCATCCTATTGATGACAGGCGGATGCGCCGATTCAAAGGGTCGTTCCAAGGGGATCTACATGCTCCTGGATACCTCCGGGACCTATTCGACTGAACTAAAGGGCGCTCAGGCCATTATCAATTATCTTCTCGGGACCTTGGAACCGGGAGACTCCTTCGGCATCGCCAAGATCGATAGCGCCAGTTTCAGCGAAAAAGACATCATCGCGAAGATGACCTTCGACAGGCGGCCCTCTGTAACCAACAAGCAGAAAAGACTCTTCAAGCAAAAGGTTGACAGCTTTGTAACATCCGTAAAAAAAGGAAGCGCCTACACGGATATTACAGGGGGAATTCTACAGGCCTCAGAGTACTTGGACGAAACAGGCGCCCAACAAAAATACATTCTTCTTTTTTCCGACTTGGAGGAGGACATCAAGAAGGGGCACATTCGCAACTTCCCGATTGACGTGTCCGGCTGCAACGTCGTGGCTCTCAACGTCACCAAGCTGCGCAGTGACAATGTTGATCCGCGAGGATACTTCGACAGAGTTGACAAATGGAAAAAGCGCGTTGAGGAGGGCGGCGGTAACTGGCGGCTCATGAACGACCTGAACCGTCTTGACGGCCTATTGCATGGTTGAATGCTTCTCAAATTGGACCGAGATGGAACGCGAACTCAATCGGCAAAAAGCTTCTCTATAGTTCTTGACAACCACGCCTGACGAATCTGGCCTCTAGGGGTTTCAAGGTAACCGAATCCCTTCGGCAAGTCACCCGAAGATGGGTTATCGGCGTGCGAAAGCGGAGCTGCGGCTCCGCTTTTTGTGCGTGCCCCTAGGGTATCAACCGATTCGCAGGCGGCTCGTCATAGACCTGAACCGTAAAGGTTCCGTTGTCAGACCGGATGACTGCACCGCTCCAGGCCATATACAGGTATCCACAGAAATCGCCATCCGGCCCCATGATCCGATAGAGTCTCGGATAGAATGACCCCCATCTCTGAACCCTGATAGCGTTAATGAGCCTAGAAATCTCTCTCTCCGTGCTGGCCTCGTCATTTCCGATGACCTCGACCCACCTCCCGCCGGTCGACTCCCAGGGTTTCCGGGTGTCGGCCAGGGCATGATCGTCCCCTTTCGGATCAAACAGGGCGGCGGAGGCAAGGCCGATATCGACTCCGCGGTAGTAAACGGTATAGTCCCGCCATTCCTTCTCCAGCTCCTTTATCGTCATGTGCTCAGCGCCTCGCGATGCCACCTCCAGTCTTCCGGAACGCTCTGAAAAGGAGGTTACGGTGCTCACACATGCGCCTAAAATCGTTGAGGCTGCAAAACTCAATACCAGCAAACGCACATAGCCTGCCATGGGGTATTGTTCCTTCCTTTTCGTTCCCCTTAGGTTCCCAGGTATCGGATCCGATCTTCACTCGCCTTCGCCAGGTTTATCCACCTTGGGCGGGATGCCCCGTGCGGGAGCGCAGAATGCACCCCTTGATCCTCGCCCGTTTCTATTTCAAACTCAAGAGGATTTCAATTGCTGCATCACCTTGGGGTATGAAGCACGCATTCGGTTTCGTGAAACAACCGGTTGCCAATTGCCTAAATCATGTATGTGTGTTATCGAAGCACCTCCAGTCAGAACGACCTGTAAAATGACCGCATGGCGTCGCGACCCCAAGGGGCTTCTCGGCTGAAGCATTGGTCACGAAGGACCCATGAGACACTCCATCACTCAAGAGAAACTTGAAACCCTGACATCCTACTGGTCCGACGAGGCGAACGGCCTGAATTGGAACTGTCTCTTTGTCTTGCCGAATTGGTTGAAGGCCTGGTGGCATGTATTTGGAGAAAGGCTAGATCTCAATATCCTTGCCGTCAAGAAAGAGGGAGAGCTCATCGGCATCGCACCACTCTTTAGAGTGGAAAACACGGTCTCATTGATCGGACACGCCGACGTCTGCGACTACCTCGATTTCGTCCTCGTTCCGGGGAGGGAAAGGGAGTTTTTTGGGGCCCTGATCGACCATCTAAGCGAAGAAGGGATCTCGCGACTCGATCTAGGGCCTTTACGTCCGGAATCGTCCGTGCTCTCAGAACTCGTAGGGTTGCTCCGAAAGGAGGGGCGGCAGATATCTTGTGAAGTCGAAGATGTCTCCTTTGAGATCGACCTGCCAGCCACGTGGGGCGATTACCTGCTCCTACTAACCGGCAAGCAACGGCACGAAGTGAGGCGCAAGCTCAGAAGGATGCACGAGGCCGCCCAGATCACCTTTCAGGTCGTAGACCATGTCGATGCCGCCGGCGCGGCGATGGATACATTTATGACCCTCTTTGGAAAGAACCGGCCAGACAAAGCTGCCTTTATGGATAGCCGAATGGCCTCCTTTTTCAGGGTGTTGGCAACAAACATGGCCCAGGTCAAGCTGTTGAAGATCTCTATCCTCAGCGTTGATGACATACCTGCCGCCGCCGCGCTTTGTTTTGACTACCGATCCACCATGTACCTTTATAACAACGGCTATGATGACCGGTTTGCCCGCCTCAGCGTCGGTCAGCTCTGCAAGGTGCTCGATATTAAGGATAGCATCCAAAGGGGCCGAAAAAAATATGATCTGCTAAAAGGAGATGAGGGCTACAAGTATCGAATGGGGGGAAAACAAATCCCGATCCATCGGTGCAAGATAACCCTCAGCGTCTGATCGGCTTTTCATACCAAACACTGACCCTGTGACCCCTGAAGCCAAAGGATTCATAAAGCTGCCGAGCGGCATGATTCTCTTCATCTACGGTTAAGTCGACCACCTTCAAGCCTCTGCAATTCAGATCCAATAACCCCCGCAACAAGATCTCGCGGCCGATATCCTGGTTGCGGAAATCCGGATCCACACCCAACATGTGGATTTCACCCTTTCGTGTACCATCGGCCTGCAGCAGTATCCTGGTCCAACAGTAGGCCACCGGTCTCTGACCGGTGTATGCCATAATGACATCCTCGGGTCCACAGTCGTGCAGGGTGAGCCGGTACCTGATTTCCTCATCGGTGTTGGGATTGAAGCCCCAGGAGCCGGCAAAAGACCGATTTTGAACCTCGGTCAGCTTTCCCAATTCTTCAAGATGCAGCTTGCGAATCGTAAAGGGCCCTTCCTTGACATGGATCAGTTGAGCATTGTAAAAGTCCAATCTCATCTCAATGAAGCGTCGGACAGACCGAAATCCTGCGTGCGACAAGAGGCTTTTGCCGGCATTGGCGGCTTCATCCACATTCGCCTGCGCAACCCTTGCTCCCATCGCTCGGGAGCGTTTCATTGCCTGGGAGAGTAGCTTCGAGGCAACCCCTCGTCTTCTTCGCCGTGGATGAACGAGGCAGTCGAAGACGGTTCGCCCGATCCCCAGCTCCGAGGTGATTTCGCTGTAGCCGACGATCTCTTCTTCGGCCTCAACCACCAAGAGGTGCTCCTGTGGGGAGAAGTTGGGTCGGGCCAGCCGCTCGGCCAGTGCAATGGTTGAAGCAAAGGGTCGATCCGGTTCGATCTGCTTGGCTTCGCTCAGGAGGCGAATTATCTTTCCAAAGTCGGAGGGCTGGTAGGCCCGAACAGTATAGGCAGAGTCGCTCATGTTGATTCTACTGCGATTGAGGAGACGTCTTCAATTGATGGAAGTCAGCGCGGCCGATTGCTGGAGGGCGGCCGGTTTGATCCATCGGGAAACGTTATGAGAATAGCACTCGAATTTGACATTTTGAGATTCTTCGACATCTGTTTGGCCGGGCGATAAAGCATCAAAGAATTCCTTTCATGAAGTTTCATGTGAGAACAGACGATGTATTCTTCTCGGCAGTCATATAAACGGGGCCCCTGCTCCCCAATCCGATGAGGAGATCTGACGTGAGCACCCCAGCAGACATCATGGTCGTAACACCGCACCCGGATGACGCAGAATACGGCGTTGCCGGCACAGTGGCCCGATGGACAAGGGAGGGAAGATCCGTCATCTACGTGGTATGTACAAACGGCGATAAAGGAACTAGTGATCCTCTGATGAAGCCGGAAAGCCTGGTAGCTATCCGTGAGGCTGAGCAGAAGGCCGCCGCCGAGATCCTTGGAGTGCGAGAGGTGCTTTTTTTGCGGCATTCGGATCAACAACTTGAAGATACCCCAGAATTCCGAAAGCAAATTGTCCGCCTGATCAGGCTTTACCGACCGCAGATCGTCGTCACCGCAGACCCTTATCGCCGCTACGTGTGGCACCGTGACCACCGGATCGCCGGCCAGGTGACCCTCGATGCCGTCTTCCCGTATGCCAGGGATCGTCTCGCATATCCAGATTTCTTAGAGGAAGACCTCCAACCTCACAAAGTCGAGGAGATGCTGTTCTGGGCTTCCGAGGATCTGAATTACCGTTCAGATATCACGGACACATTTGATCTCAAACTGGCGGCGCTACGCAGTCATGAGAGTCAGCTCCGCGAACATGGCGTTAAGAAGGTGGAAGACTGGGTGAGAAAACGTTGCCGAGAAATGGCGGAGGGAGAAGACTTTGAGTTGGCCGAGGCGTTCCACCGGGTGCTGTTGCCGGATTGACAACCTCAAGAACGGGATCCAACGGAGTGTTGCTGAAAATCAACCCGATGAACCCGTAAGTCCCACGGCCTGACGCAAGCCTTTCTCCGCAACGCCGTTCAACCTTCTCCGCTTTATCGCCGACCTGCTAGACCATCGACCAAACCACATCCCCATAAAGGTCCCCATCGCGAGGCCTTGCGCAGAAGGCCTCGATCGCCGGCCGCTCGATCTTCAGCGTGGTAGCATCGCCGTGACCGGGATAGACATTCGTCTCATCGGATAATGTGAGGATCTTGCTCTTGATCGAATCCAGGATCTCCTCGAAGTCGGCCGCCGACCAGGTCTTTCCGGGCCCACCTGGAAACAAGGTGTCGCCCGACACCAAATACAGGTCTGTCAGGAAGCAGACACTGCCGGGGGTATGACCCGGAGTATGCAGGACCTCCAACTGGACATCACCAAAGGTAAGCGTCTGTCCGTCCTCCAGCAGCATGTCCGGCAGCTGCGGCAAACTCCTGGAATCGCCCGCGTGAACGGCGACGGGCACACCCAAAGACGCCTTCAGCTCGGTTAGGGCGCCGGTATGATCCATGTGACCGTGGGTGATCAGGATGTACTTCACAGTCACACCCTGTACCCGTTCAAGCACCTTGCCCGGATCACCCGGGGCATCAAAGATGACGCCTTCCTTTGTCTCTGGGGAGGTCATGATATAGGTATTTGTTCCGAAGGGTCCCAACTGAAGCCTTTCGATCTGACTCCGTCCATCCTTGGCAATCACCGTCATTGGAGTACCTTCCCTTTCGTGTTTTTCCCGCATGCCTGAGGCTCAGGGCTTGTTAGCATCTGAGGCTCCCTGCTGTCAAACCGATCCGATGCTTACTCGGATGAAACTCCATGAAATCTTTGATACCCTAACGCCCGACCATGGGG
>CAZAGT010000230.1:0-8180 GCA_964484515.1 uncultured Desulfobacteraceae bacterium
TCCTCGTTTTTGAAAAGAGACCCCCATGACCGGGCGAACAGATGTCGAAGAATCTCAAAATGCCAAATTCGGATACCAACTTCATAGAGTTTCCCGGTCGATCAAACTGGCCGCCCTCCCGAGGCAGGTAAACTCCTGCGACTAGCGGCTGCGCCGTCTTGAAACTAGAAGTACTTCTGGTTCTTGAAGATAATCTCGACGCGGCGGTTCTTCTGCCGGCCTGCGGGTTTGAGGTTGGAAGCGATGGGCCGCAGGTCCCCGTATCCCGTGATGGCGATGATACTCGGGTCGACCTTACGCGTCGCCACGAAATAATCCAGGATGCTGTAAGACCTGGCCAGGGAGAGTTCCTCATTTGAGGGATATTGGGCGGTGTGGATGGGAACATTGTCGGTATGGCCGTCGATATAGACCTGGTAATGGGTCGTGTTCATGAACTTCGCAATCTTGTCTAAAACCGTCTTCATCTCCTCTCTGATCACGGCGCTACCTGAGGAGAAAAGGAGCTCGTGCCCAAAGACGACCTTGAACCCGTCCTTCAGATCCTCGATCCTGAAACCGGCGATCTTTTCGAAGGGCGTCTCCTCCGTCCTCGCCACTATCTCAGGGATCGGTTCATCGGCGCGCTTCACCATCAGAGTCTCTTCCAGCTGCTCATAGATGCCATCGATGAGGACCTCTTTGGGACGATAGATCTCTCCGAGTTCCTTGAAGTACAGGATGCCACAGGCATCGGTGAAACTACTGAACATGGTCTTCAGCGATCTGTCATCCATAGAGGCCATTGAAAGGAGGAGGACAAAGAAGGTCAGCAGAAGGGTCGAGAGATCTGAGAAGGTGACCATCCAATTGGCGGTTCCGCCTTCCTCATCATCCTTGCGGCGTTTGGTGTCGCTCTGCTCAGCCATCGTCTCCGGGGGTCTTGAAGAGGAATCCCTTATAGTCCAACCAGGAGTCTCCCCGATCACGCTTCCTCAGGCGAAACGGGATCTTCTCCTTTTGATCGACGATGATCTCCACTTGGCGGCCCAAGGCCGTCTTTTCCTTGGGACCTCCCTCCCGGCCGTGATCGATCCCGAATCCATGGGTCACCATCCGCGACGTACGGATATTGCCCTTATCCCTAAAAAGGTGGTAGAGCGCACGGGCCCTTCTTGCAGAGAGGGTCATCGCCACTTTCAAGGGCTCCGGGTCGAAGGCCGTCTCCGCGTGCGCGGTGTATCCGCGGAGTTCAATTTGGGAGCCACCTTCTCTTAACGCATTCGCCAAATCCAACAGAAACGGAGAATGCGCCGGATCAATGTGGCTTGACCCGTCCTGGAAGAGGATCCGATTCTTGATCGTCAGGACGATCTTCTCGCCTTCCTTGGAGAGCTCGACATCTGATTGGAGACCGTTTTTCATAGCGATGTTACGTAGTTTTTCAAACTGGATGTCTTCTTTCTGAATGGGGGCGTCGCCGACCGTGATGTTGGCCCCCTTTGGCTTCCCCACAATCGAGTGGGCCCCCGGCTTAAATCCAAAGGCCCCGATCAGAGAATTGAGGGCGATCTTCTGCCTTTCTTTCTCAATGACGGAAATGCTTAATAGCAGGACGAAAAAGGTCAGCAGCAGCGTCATGAGATCCGTGTAGGTCGTCATCCACGCGTTGGTGTCCTGCTTGGGCTCGTCACTCTTGCGTTGCGGCATGATGAGTCGCGGTCACTCGTCGGTATAAGCAGAATCCGGGCTTGGTGGCCCGGGTGAGTGAAACAGCAAGACCTATGCCAAGAGGGCTTCAAAAAGAATCGACGCCTCCCCCACGGTAGGCGCGGTCGACGATCACAATCCTCGAGATGCCTCACTCCTCCTTGACAAGTCATACACCCTCAAATAGACCTAATTCCACAATGATTTTACAAATTCGAAGCACGAAATCCGAAACTCGAAACAATATCGAATGACCAAAATTCAAATGACCCAAGCTGTGCAGCAGAACTGTATGGACGGTAAGCACAATGGGGTAGGTTATTTCTGTCATTAGGAAATTCGGGTTTCGATTTTGTTTCGAATTTCGATATTCGAATTTCGGAATTGACAATTGTACCGCCTTAGGGGGCATAACCACTGAAACATGGCCACCCCAGCAGAGGACCCATTCCCACACAGAAACGGACGAAACACCATGCACTGAGAAGCCACGGCAAGGATTTATGACACTGCTGAGAAAAACAGACCCAATCGTACGATAGGAGGAGGCGACCAAAATGAAGATCAAGATCACGGTGGGAAATCTGACCATGGACGGCGAACTGGACGCCACGCCTACCGGCCGAAAGGTGTCCGAGGCGCTGCCTATCAGGACGCCCTTCAGCACCTGGGGCGACGAGATCTATTTCACGATCCCGGTCGACGCCGAGCTGGACGAAACGGCCCGTGAGGAGGTGGATTTAGGGGATCTGGGGTACTGGCCGGCAGGAAATGCCTTCTGCATCTTTTTTGGCCCGACCCCCATGAGCACACCTGGCAAGATCGTACCGGCAAGCGCCGTCAATATTATCGGACGGGTGGTTGGTGACGCGACCCGCTTCAAGACGGTGATGGACGCGAGCGACGTCCTCGTAGAAGCTACTGAGTAGCGGGATGCCCCCAAAAAGCCGAGACTCTGGTAACACTTTAGCTCTTTGAAAGACTATGCAGCCAGTTTGAGGGATCCCTCGTCGACTGCGCTATCGGTCGTAGCCGATTTTGGGTGGCATGGGACCACCTCGATGGGGTTTTGCCCTTGAAGCTCTGCCGTGCGAAACAGGCTCTTTCTTGCATCTCTGATAGGATCTGTTGCCTATTTTGCGTGTTCTGGTTTTCCGGCCGCATAAGGCCAACCGCCAAGAGGCTCCTTCCGAAAAGCCTATTCTTTAAGATCAAGTAAAGAGAGAGGATGACACGGATGACGGCTCCGCCAAGGTTTAGCGCCACCACAGTGCCTGGCCAGTTGACGACCACAGGAACGACATACTGCATCCCGTAAAAGGACACCACCCTTGCAGAATGGAGCTCTTGAGCAGGAAGGTGCGCCACCGGGATATAAAAATTGGTCAAGGCTGATCCAGAAAATCTATGAAGTGGTCCCCCTGACTTGCCCGAAATGTTCCGGAAAGATGAAAGTAATCAGCGTGATTGAGGACGAGGAGGTCATTAAGAAGATCCTCATGCACCTGGGGTTATGGGAGGTTAAGCCCCGACTTCCACCCAAATCGATCGGGCCGGCAAGGCTCCCCGAATACAGCATCGACTGTTCCACCTCCCAGCTCCCAGAGCCTGCCCGCCGTTCTTCTGGCGGGTCTGATAACTGGCTTTATGTCGACCCCGAGTCCAGAAGTTCACCCGCCTCAGAGGGTCACCCCGATTGATTTTCGAAGCACGCAACGAGACCTCTCGGCGAGCTCAGGTCGAGTCGCTCGAGGCCGAGTGGCTCAGGTCGTGCCACGCGGCCGAGTCGAAGGATCTGGGTCCCGGGGACCACTTTACGCAGATTTCCTCATTTTCCCGCCCTTCCCTGATGGTCATGTCCCCCCGCCACCACGTCGGCATCCTCGCCCTTGCCCGGCACCCTCGGCATGCCCTTTTATTGGCAAAACCACCAGCAAAGCAACCAAAGAAGGTTATATGGCCCCAAAGAGAAAGGCGGTCACCCAATATGGACTGCGGTGCGGAAACCTGCCATGAACCCAGGCAAACAGGATACCCCAGACACCACCCCAAAAAGACAGCGAAAAGACCGCGGGTATGCCGAGGGGATGGGTCGGGGTCATCGCCTGGGGCGAAAAGGGCGCCAAGCCGATGCCCCATAATAACGCCAGTGTCAGTTGGTGGAAAATAAGCGTGGCAAAAAACCCGGCGATAAAGCCAAAGAAAAAACGGGCCTTGAATCCGACAGCCATACTTCCATGATCCATAATTGAACTCTACCGCCTCGGCGTTACTCAGTCTCGTACCACTCTTCCGGCCATCCATAGGGGCCCCCGCCGTACCAGTACCCGTCGGGCCCCCAATTCCAGTAATTCCAATCTTCCAGGGCCTGATTGCGGCGCACGGCATTGAGATAGGTTTGCTGCATGTAGTCGATCACCGCATCCGGCACACCCTCTTCCTTGAGTCTGGCCAGTTCACTGGCCCTGAGCCGATATACGGTGCGCGACTCGCGCATCTTTCGAATGATCTCATCGGCAGGCACGTTATCCTTGCTCATTTTGACAATGTCGGCCACAGTCACCGGTGAAGGTTTTTTGATTCCCAGTGTGGCGCATCCCGCCAGAAAAAACAGCGAGGTGACAATCACCAAGAGAAAAACGAAAGATCTGTGAAGCGTATCATAATCAAAGCGAATTCTTGAAGCGGTCGTCATCTCAACTGCCTCCTTTCAATAATCCAGGGAAAAGATCCTCAATGTTTTCCTTGCGTTTCCCGAAACAATAATCAGCTTATTCGTATCGCAATTATTCCCTATTCTACTTTGAAAAAATAGGGTAGATCGTGTATTTAAAATAGTATTCCGAAGTATTTTTATCCAAATTTCGTGCCCTTAAACCGCAATGAATGACCGCTCCCATGGATCGAATAAAATTTCCGGGTTATCAATGAGTGTCTTCGGCGTTGAAGGCAAGCCGCGAACAGGAGCTTCGAGCGACCCGAAAGACCCTGTTCTCAAAAATGAAATCGACAAAGCGGGGATATACTGGAATTCCGACGACTAACTACCGTATCCACGGTATGCTAAAATTCCTGCCTCCATCTTGAAAGACGAACGACAAGACCGAATCCCCTATGGTTCGGCCTCGAAAAGAGCGTTTGACCACTTAGATCGCAGGTGCCTGCTGCGGTCGTCGGTTCTCACCGGCAAACTGTATTTATGACGAAGGATTCAAGAGCAGGAGAGAGGAATCACACGAAATGGGCGAGCCGCTGGCGCCTAAGACTGAAAGCGATGTTGCCCCAGTGGCCATCGGCGATGATGCTTATCATCGCGGGCGCCATAAATGTCCTGGTGAGAATAAGGTATCACTCATCTTTACTGGCGCACCTTAAAACACTGTCGACTTTAAGAGAATCTCTGTCGGTTCTCGGCAGCCGCACCCAGACATTCCTTGGCGGGGGTCTCATGCTGGTGGGGTTCGGCTTGTTTTTTAGGGTGGCTGCGGCGTGGGCCTTTGGTGTTTTGCTGTTAGCGATTACGGTGGGAGTGGACCTTTTTCAGGGGCAAAGCGGAGCCGCTATCATTTCGCCCGCCCTTTCCTCATGATCACGCCCCCCCGCCACCGCGTCGACATCCTCACCCTTGCCCAGCACCGGGCCCCATTTTAGGCCCGCAAGGCGCACCCACAACATCCTGCGTTAGGATTTCGCCGGACACACAACGCGAAATCACCCATACTCCAGCCTCAAAAAAGGGAGTGCTCATCATCCAGCATCAACACCCAGCAAATGGGCGGCGTTTTCGCCGGCGATCTTCTTGAGAGACCGCTTGGGCAGCCCGGCCGCGTCCATCTCGGCCAAGTATCGACTCGGGCTCAGCAGAGGGTAATCGGAGCCCATGACGATCCGGTCATCTCCAAGGATTTCAACGGCCAACCGGTATATTCCCTCCTCATACAGATAGGGTGAGGCGGCGGTATCAAACCACGCGTTGTGGAGGACCTCTTTGACCTCCTTCTTCATCAGGGCGTAAAAGAACAGCCCGCCCCCCCAATGGGCGAGAACAATCTTGTTTTTCGGATAAGCTTTTAGAAACCTGTAGGTCTGTGCCAGCGTCATTGGGTTTTTTCCCGGGTAATCGTGTCCCACCGGCTCGTTGGTATGGACCAGGACCGGGACATCGAAACGCTCGCAGAGCCTCATGATCTCAGCCGTTGCATACCTCGGCTCGGTCAGGGAGTCTGTGCTGTAGACCGCGAGCTCCCCCACCCCAGACAAACCGGAGGCGAGACACCGCTCGGCCTCGATAACCGCATGGGAAGAAAGGGGGGAAAAGCAACACAGGCCGATCAACCTGTCGGGATGGCGTTGAACCGACTCAATGATATGATCATTGTGGCGGCGGTAATGGTCGGGGTTTTCCCAGGGGAACCCAAAAATCACTGACTTATGCACCCCGGCCTCGTCCATGCTCCGAAGGAGATCTTCCCGATCCACAAGCCGCGATCGAGACGAGCCGTAGAGGCGTTCAAAGGCCGGTTCAGCTGCGAAGAATGCTCTCTTGGTTTCTCTGAAGAACGAGGGGAATATGTGGGTGTGAAAATCTATGATCATTAAAGCACTTTTTGCAGCGCCTTCTCAACCTCTCCCAAATCAAATCCCTTATGCCGATCAACAATCATTCCGTCACGGTCTATGATGAAGAGGGTGGGGATCTCCAGCCTTACCCCGCGGAAGTATTCGTCTGTCACGTGTTCCGTCCCCCGCAGGATCCGGTAGTTGATCTTGCGCCGCTTCTTGAACTCCAACAGGGAAAGGTTGTCGAGCTTCTCAGGATCATCCAAGGAAATACTGAGCACGACAAGGCCCTTACTCTTATATTTCTCTTGAAGCTGAACCATCTGAGGGATCGCCCTGAGGCAAGGGACGCACCAAACGGCCCAAAAATCGAGGATAACCACACTGCCCCGATACTGCTCGAGGGTCACTTTGTTTCCGGATAGATCCGGCAGGGTAAAATCCGGCGCCTTTTGGGATCCAAAGGCGCTCCCGAATGCTCCGATACAGAGAAGACAAGCCATCAGACACGCAATGAGGAAAGGCCTTGGTCGAAAATCGGGATGCATCTTTATTCCTCCCAAAATAGAGTGGGTCACTATCGATAACGCGCTTGAGCAAGAAATTGGTGCCCGAAACCCCGAGTTATAAGCCGGAGCGACACAAATCACATTCAGCGGCGGGTCCCGAAATCTTGAGACATGTTGAAAAGGATTTCATTATCTATTTCATGAGCCTATAATTTGCAAGGAATTTTGTCCGCCCGGAGATGCCGTCGCAAGAGATCCATATCCAACGCTTCCGAGATTTCGAGGAATAAAATGTACAAGGCTCGAGGTGCGAGGCTGGAGGAAAAACGACAAAGTTCCCGGAAAGAACGGTTCTCAAGGGCAAGAGGCCATTTGCCGGTGGGACACGGATTCAAAAGAGGTGATATATGGCGATACGACGAACCTACATCCTTACCACCCTGATGTTGTGCGTGCTGCTCGTCGGTTTTGGCGCCGCGAGCGCGGTGGATAAGGAGCGCGCTAATGCGCGCGCTTCCATCCTGGCGGGGACGTGGTATCCTGCAAACCCGGATCGATTAGCCCAAACGATCCAGAATTACCTCGCCGAAGCCAAGGCTATTAGACTCTCCGAAGACATTAAGGCCCTGATCGTCCCTCACGCCGGGTATGTGTACTCCGGCCACGTGGCGGCGCAAGCCTACAGACTCCTCCAAGACAAGCACTTCACAAAGGTCATCATGGTGGGGCCCAGCCATCACGTCGGGTTTGAAGGCGCTTCCGTCAACCTCCAGCCGGCCTATGAGACCCCCTTGGGTCCCATACCTGTGGATCAGGAACTCGGGCGCAGGATCATCGATGCCGATAAGGCGATCAGCTGGGTCCCGGAAGCCCATGCCCGGGAGCACTGCTTGGAGATCCAGTTGCCCTTTCTGCAGGTCGTCCTGCGTGATTTTCAGATCGTCCCCATCCTGATGGGGCGGCAGGACTTCAAGACTTCCTCCATGTTGGCTCAGAGCCTCACAAGGGTGCTCAAACAGACCACCAACACCCTCATCTTGGCTAGTACGGACCTTTCACACTTCCACTCTTACGACCGCGCCAAAGAACTGGACGGGGCCTTTGCCGAACGCATCCGGGCCTTCGATCCCCAGGGGCTTTCAAACGCCCTCTCTTCCGGCCAATGTGAGGCGTGCGGCGGGGGACCGACCATCGCGGTCCTACTTGCCGCGCGAGCGCTTGGTGCCGATCAGGCGGTCATCCTCAAATGTGCGAACTCTGGCGATGTAACCGGTGATAAACGCCGCGTCGTCGGCTACCTGTCGGCTGCCTTGCTCAAGGGCCGGTAACCCTCCACCAGCTCAACGAAACACTTATGAGGCTGTCGGAAAACGCCCATCTGCTGCGTTACCCTCATCCCTCGTCATTGCGGCGTACTTCTAT
>CAZAGT010000231.1:0-4783 GCA_964484515.1 uncultured Desulfobacteraceae bacterium
TAACGATACCCCAGTACCTTGAGCGGCCGCAGATCGTCACGCGGCTCACCCGCAACGAGATGAGGCTCGCCGATTTCGACCAATGGGCGGAGCCGTTGAAAGACAACTTCACCCGTGTCCTGGCGGAGAACTTATCGGCGCTGCTTTGTGCGGATGCCCTAGCCGTCTTTCCCTGGAGCGGGTCTACGCCGGTCGACTACCAGGTCCAGGTGGAGGTGGTACGGCTTGACGGCAGCCTTGGCGGGGAGGCCATGATGACGGCCCGCTGGGCAATTATGGGCGAGGACAGCCGCAAGGTGCTCTACTCGACGACCTCCAGCTACCGCGCACCCGTCCCCCAGGCGGACGATTACTCCTCCTTTGTGGCGACTCAAAGTCGGCTACTTGAGAAGTACAGTCAAGACGTTGCCGAGGCCATCAAAAAGGTCATGCTGGAATAGCGAGGCGGTCGAAAAACGATCAATGTCTGTCGTCTGCGGTCGGTTGATAAGAACCAGCCGCGATAGCTCGATTCGGCAGCGACCCAAGGCCTTCATTGGTGGAAACATCTGTGCGGGCTGAGCAAACGCCCATGGACGAATTCTTAGGACTAGACATGCTGGATTGAGAAGGCGTGCTCTCTATCGGGCACAAACCTGCCAATCATCAAGACAGCCTGCCATAGGGTAAGGTGCCGAGCATTGACGGCACCGACCTCCTCCGAGATCACTATACCAAAGTCGAACAGGGAACCATATCCACCACGTATGACAGCGCGCACCATGGACCCACCTGTTCACGGAAGAGACCGCGGACTCGTGAGGGTTGAAGGAAATAGGGCGTTGAGGTCTTGCGGCACGACAAAACAGCTTCATTCACCTGCCGGATCAAAAGCATTCGGGCTTTTGTTGCTGCTGTTTGCCCTCGCGGGCTCCTGCCGTGCCACTGGGATCGTCCAGGTAGCCCCATTCGCTGAAGAGGGCGCCCTCATGCCTGAGACGATCACGTTCGTGAACTGGAATGCGGAAAAGGGAGCCCACAACCAATTCCCTCAAGATCTAGAGGCCATAATTGAGTGCCATAAACCAGACCTTATCTTCTTGCAGGAAGCCCGGGCCGACCTTGTCGAGCCACGGGCCATGGGCGCCTATTTCGCAAGCAGTTGGAAGTATCCCTGGCCGGACGGGGATACCATTGGCGTTATGACCCTTTCCAAGGTGGCGCCGGTAAGGGCCCAACCGGTTACAACAAAGTGGCGGTAGTTTTTTGTGACGGCGCCCAAGATGTCCCTCATCACCGAGTACCCCTTGTCTGGCGGTGAGACCATGCTCGCGATCAACGTCCACCTGTTGAATTTCGAGCGCTGGGGTACCATGAAGGTGCGCGATCAGCTTGAGGAACTTAAGACCATCATCTCTCAACATGACGGGCCGATCCTGATGGCAGGTGATTTCAACACCTGGAACACAAAGCGGCTGAGCCTGGTCCAAGATCTTGCGAGAGAAACACACCTTGTCGAAGTTGTGGGCTTCCCGCCCGGACGCACGACCGCGGGTAAAGATTCTGACTTCTTACACTGGCTTTTTGGTATTAATGAAGAACTGCCCCTCGATCGAGTTTATGGCCGGGGTTTCACGGAACAAGATGCGCGGGTGCTGGAATACCCTTCTTCGGACCATAAGGCCATCCTCGTGAGGTTGACTCGCCAGCAAAGCCCGTCGGAGACCATGAGCGAAAAGTGACGGCCATCAAGGATTTCATTGCTATGGACGGCAGGAAATGATAGGCACGAAACGAGGGTTCAAGGTTCGGGTTTCGGGGTTCAGGGCTCAGAATAGAACTCCGATAATATGTCGTGGCCATGGCAGAGGTAGTACATCGCCTTGAATTGAAGGCTTTTCGGTTTTGGCAAAACTCAATGGAGCAAAACGACATATCTTGTGATAGGAGGTTGAAGATGAAGACGTTTCGAATAGGTTTTGTCATAATCCTGGTGTTGACGATTTTCGGGCTCTGTGTACCAAACGCTGACGCCAAATCACCGGTACTCGACCGCATCCTGAAGCGGGGAGAGCTGATCGTTGGCGTATCCGGTAACCAGCCGCCTCTCAACATGAGGACCAAAAGTGGTACTATCATCGGTCTTGAGGCCGACTTGGCCCGGATGATGGCGGATGCCATGGGCGTCAGACTGAAGTTCTTTCCTTTGAACTTCAACATGTTGATACCGACCCTCGAGGACGAGGGGATCGACATGATCCTGTCGGGAATGACGATGACTGCCGAACGTAATTTGAAAATCGCTTTCGTAGGCCCCTATTTCCTTTCGGGCAAATCCTTCCTGACCAAGAGCCAGACCATCGCTAGCCTCAAAGACCCCGCCGAGATCGACAGTCCCAGATTGACGGTGGCGGCCTTGGAGGGCTCAACAAGTCAGCTCTTCGTTGAGACGGTCATACCACGGGCAAAACTCATCAAGACCAAGACCTATGATGCCGCCGTGAAGATGGTCCTCGAGGGCAGGGTCGACGCCTTCGTCGCCGACTACCCGATTTGTATCATATCCGTATTCCGTTACCCTGACCAAGGCCTCATCTCCCTGATCACACCGCTCACCTATGAGCCGATAGGGATCGGGATGCCTGCGAACGCCCCTCATCTGGTCAATTGGGTCGAAAACTTCCTGAACACCCTTGAGGGCAGTGGGCGACTTGAAGAAATGAGGACACACTGGTTCGAGGATGCATCCTGGTTGACCGACCTGCCCTAACCCTGTTATGAAACGGAGCACGCCTGCCCTGCTTCCGTTGGGGCAGCCTGCTTCAAAGACTTCAGACGGAGGTATGAAAGATGAACAGAAAGAAGGTCTTTGCCATCTGCGTTGCCGTACTCGTAGCGTTCACCTCAGCCGGCTTTGCGGCCGATGATTTATTGAAGCAGGCCCAGACCGTTTTCAAACCCATACCGTCAACGCCGCCAAGGTTGGAGGGAAACCCTCTTACGCCTGAGAAGATTGAACTGGGCAAAATGCTCTATTTTGATCCCCGACTTTCGGCAAGCGCCCTGATTAGCTGTAACACGTGCCACAACATCGGAATGGGGGGTGACGACTTTCAGGAGACGTCCACCGGACATGGCTGGCAACAGGGCCCCAGAAATTCCCCCACCGTGCTCAATTCGGTCTTCAATATTGCCCAGTTCTGGGATGGCAGGGCTCCGGACCTCAAGGAACAGGCCAAGGGGCCGGTGCAGGCCTCCGTGGAGATGAACAACACCCCTGAGATGGCGGTCAAGACCTTGAGGAGCATGCCCGGCTATATCGACGCGTTTACGAGCGCCTTCCCCGGCGAAAGTAATCCGGTGACCTTCGAAAACATGGCTAGGGCCATCGAGGCATTCGAGGCCACCCTGCTGACGCCCAATTGTCCTTTCGATATGTATCTAAGGGGGAATCGGAGTGCCATGAGTGCTGCGGAAAAGGCGGGGTTGCAGCTCTTTATGGATAACGGATGCGCTGCCTGTCACGGCGGCATCAATATGGGCGGGGCCGGGTATTTCGCCTTTGGTGTCGTTGAACATCCCGCGGCCAGCCTTATGGCGGGTGACGTGGGCCGGTCCAAGGTAACGGGAACCAAATCGGATGAATACGTCTTCAAGGCACCGACACTCAGGAACATTATACTCACCCCACCCTACTTCCATTCCGGAAAGGTGTGGAGCTTGCAGGAGGCCGTTGCGATCATGAGCTCCGCCCAATTGGGGATCTCACTCTCTGAGGCCGATATAGACATGATCATCGCTTTCCTGGAAACTACGACAGGGGAACAACCGCTGGTCGACTACCCCATTCTGCCGGCCGCCACAACAGAAACCCCGAAGCCCAGACTTGATTAGCCTTATGAATCCCTCCTTTCCCCCTATTTTCAGAGGGGGAAAGGAACTTTCGCGACTAAAGGTAGGAGCTTCACCGCGTACGTTCTCAAGGCTGAGGCCTTCAAACTTGCCCCGCGAGGCCTTGAGACTTCGCTTTCTTGCCCTGACCATTTATCCCCAATTGAGAGTCGGGGCCTAGCGGGTTCATGGAGGTTTCGCCCATTACCGAGGAGGCAGGCAAAACCTCTCCTGCCATCAAGAGGGGTCTATCTTCCCCCCTTCATAAAGGCGAATGGAGGCGGATTTAAGTCTTTACACTCCATTCTCCGGATGGATCCGGACGACAATCCCGCGCATCTATCTTTGCGTGAGCCCTTAGCCGTGCTTTGCACTCAATGCCCGCCGCCGATCCCCTTCCGACCGAGAGTTCTGGATTCTGGGCCTATCTCACAATGCGCGCGGAGCAGGGGGCTTATTCCTCCTTCTTTTTGCTTGCCTAATGTCCTTCCTGTCTTAAGTTGTGACCGCCCGGCGCGCGTTTTCATTTCTGGATGAGCATCGTGGCAGGTCAGATACGCGCATGCATTTGGAAACTTCTTAATGAAGCTTCCCGCAGCAAGCTGCGGGGGTATTCGAACGAAGGCGAATAAGCCTGAGGCAGTATGAAAACAAGAGCAACGGTGGTTGAAGATTATCGTGTCTCCGAGGCGCCCTATTACCTACAAGCCTCCAATGAGGTCGATGTCTTCACTGAATCCTATCGCAATCGACTACCGGTACTCCTTAAGGGCCCCACCGGCTGCGGCAAGACCCGGTTCATGGAATACATGGCATGGCGCCTGGGGCGTCCGCTGATTACGGTCGCCTGTCATGATGACTTGACATCGGGCGACCTGGTCGGCCGCTACCTCATTCGCGGCAACGAAACCGA
>CAZAGT010000231.1:4793-8179 GCA_964484515.1 uncultured Desulfobacteraceae bacterium
TCTGGCTGGATGGCCCCTTGACACGGGCGGTAAAAGTCGGTGCCCTCTGCTATCTGGATGAAATTGTCGAGGCCCGCAAGGATACGACCGTCGTCATCCATCCTTTGGCAGACGATCGCCGCATTCTCCCGATCGAGAAACGGGGAGAGGTCATCGCCGCTGTCCCGGAGTTTATGCTGATCGTAAGCTACAACCCGGGATATCAGAGCATCATGAAGGATCTGAAACCGAGCACGAGGCAGCGGTTTGTCGCCCTGGAATTTGATTACCCTCAGGAGGAGGCCGAAACGGAAATCGTGGCCCAGGAGTCCGGCGTGGACAAAGATTCAGCCATGCAGTTGGTCCGCTTGGGACGGATGACCCGTAATCTGAAAGAGAAAGGTCTCGACGAAGGGGCCAGTACACGTCTCCTCATTCATGCCGGAAAGTTGATGATGTCGGGCATCGAGCCCCAAAAGGCCTGCCGCGTGGCAATCACCTATCCGTTAAGCGACGATGCGGAAATGCAGATCTCGATGGACGAGATGATTAAATCACTTTTTTGAAAAGAGACCCCCAAGGCCGGGCGAACAAGCGTCGAAGAATCTGAAAATGTTAAATTCGAGGACCATTTTCATGAAGGTTCATACGAGGGATCGAGAAATTAGGGACTGGGAAGAAGAGATCTTGTCACTTTTTCCTATTCCGCTCTACACGAGCTCTCACATCTATTTCGAGGAAGACCTCAAAGAAATGGGCCTCGTAAATGTGTTGGACGAACTCATGGACGACGAACGCGATGCCATCCTGGTTCACGCCGACACCCTTGCCCGGATCAAGCCGGAGCTGGCGTTTCACTTCCTCCTTAGCTTTCGACAGCTATTGAGACTCCTTGAACCGGAAGACTTGAAGGACTGGGTCAGGGTGGTGCTCGATATCTTCGACGCGAATGGACTCAACCCGGCACGGGAGTTCATTCTCAAACGTGATCAGCACCCGGATTTCAGACGCTATTGGGGGACGGGGACTTCGCTCGGAGAAGTAGCGGGGGTGCTGCAGACCTACCTCCATGCCCTTGGTGGAGCGGAAATAAGGCTCGCGGGAAGCGATACGCATTATACGGATGCTCTGACGATCTACTTGCCCGAGCGTGTGACAATCCTCTCCAGCCCTCCTGATGGCTTTCTGCTCTACAAAGTGATGGTGACCCACAAATTCGGCCAGCTGCATCTAGGTACGTTTCGGCTGGACCTGGCCGAGCTGTCTTGTATGACCGAGTCATTGGCACAGACCTATGCCCCCACCAGAAACGACGACCTGCTATCTGGTCTCTCACGGTTTCTGCGCTGCTTTCCGGACCCCACCCTAGCCGAAGACGTGTTTTGTCTTGCCGAGACCGTCAGGATAGAACGCTGGATCGCGGACACCCTCCCCGGACTGTATCGTGAGCTTGGGCGCCTGAAAAGGCAGCTCGGCCTCATTCGAGAACTCCCCGGAGATCTTCCGCCGCAAAGTCAGATGATGGAAGCGCTCTCTTATTGGTGGCTGACGGGAAAACAATTACCGCCTGCTGAACCGGGATATGCCGATCTGCTGAGCCGGATCCAGGAACGGATCGCTGAGACCGACACACCCAATCGAAGGACCAAGGATGTGGCTGCGCTTGTGGCTGACCTGTACGGCCTGATGGTTCAGCTCCCAGGACCCTATCGATCGATCGACCCGATCCCCTACGTGGGGGTATTGAGACCGGAGGAGGCCGAGCATGGCCGTTTGAAGAGGCGGGAGTCGCAGCGCATCGAATTTCGAAAGGACCTGGCCAAGCTCCTTGGCGAACTCCCCGACTGCGAAGAGATGCGCATCGAGGTCCCTATCCAAACAAGCACCGCTGCCACCGGTGCCCAACCGCGACGGGTAGAGATCCCCGACCATCTCCTCATCAACGGTAACCCGATTCCTATGCCTGAGGCCCTCCAAAAGACGGTGGCCGAGATCTATGAGGATCTAGGGAGCATCCCCAGCAGCTATCTCGCCATTAGCGACGACATGTCCCGACACGCCTTCAGTTCGCTCTGTCAGATGCCTGCAGGGACAGCGTACGTATTGTCTGAGCATGGGGAAGGTATCCATGCCCTCGATGAATGGGATTATCGGAGACAGGGGTATCGTAAAAGGTGGGCCCTGCTCCGGGAGATCGATGCATCTCCCGGAGGGCTTGGTTTCGTCGACGATACCCTGGCGGATTATGGGGGGATGATCGGGCGTATCAAGAGACAATTTGAACGCATCCGGATGGAACAGTTGCTGCTCAGACGACAGAATGAGGGCGACCGTGTCGATCTCGACGCGGCCGTGGAGGCGTTTGCGGACAGGAGCGCCGGACTTCATCCCTCGGAGAAGGTTTTTATGCGGCTGAACAGAGACAGCCGTGACATCGCAGCCGTCTTTCTCATCGATCTGAGCGGATCCACGAGCGGCTGGATAAACGAGATGGAGAGAAAGGCTTTGCTGATTTTGAGCGAGGCGATGCAGATCCTTGAGGATCGTTTCGCAATCTTCGGTTTTTCAGGCCGGACGCGTCGGCGTTGTGAGCTATACCGCGTCAAGGGGTTTGACGAGCCCTACGAGGAGATGGTAAAGCGCCGTATCGCCAATCTGCGGGCGCTGGAATATACACGCTTGGGCCCACCAATACGGTATCTCACGAGACAACTAGGCCATGTGGAGGCGCGAACGAAGTTGCTTGTCACCCTGAGCGACGGGAAACCGGATGACTATGACGGCTATCGCGGCGATTACGGTATTGAGGATACCCGTCAGGCCCTGCTCGAGTCCAAGGCCTTGGGCATTCATCCCTTCTGCATCACCATTGATCGGGCGGAACACAGTTATCTCTCCCACATGTACGGCGCCGTGAACTACGCGTTCATCGATGATATCGCCCAATTGCCAATCAAGATCCCGGATATCTATCGTCGGTTGACGACGTAAAGACAAGGTTCGAGATGTGAGGCTCGAGGTTCGAGCCTTTCGGCCCTGAGCTCAAGGCCGAAGGGGAACGAGGATCG
Organism: uncultured Desulfobacteraceae bacterium; assembly: GCA_964484515.1. GTDB lineage: Bacteria > Desulfobacterota > DSM-4660 > Desulfatiglandales > HGW-15 > CAZAGT01. The sequence continues at coordinate 7,841 of CAZAGT010000231.1, forward strand.
AGGGAAAGACAAGTAAATGAAGATCGTATGCATAATTGGAAGGCTGGGATCGCATTACGTTTCTGTATTTCGATTCATGAATAGACCATGATCACTACTAAGCTATCCAGGAGATCCTTTCTGACTCTCTCGGCCATGGCGGCCGCCCGATTCGCGTTGGATGGGAAGGGTCTCCGGGCGCACGCAGCTAGGATCGGCCCAAAGGAAGACTATCCGGTCGTGATCATCGGTGCGGGGCTTGGCGGGTTGTGCTGCGCCGCCTATCTGGCAAAAGAGGGATTTCCCGTTACCTTGGTCGAAAAGCGGGATATTCCGGGAGGGTATGCGTGTACCTTTGAC
>CAZAGT010000232.1:0-8166 GCA_964484515.1 uncultured Desulfobacteraceae bacterium
GCCCCGAGCTCACGGCCGAGGGGCAAGGCGGCCGGAGCAGATTCAGAGAATGAGCAAAGGCACGCAACCCGACAGATACCTCGGTGGCCCTCCGGCCGCCTCGGGTAGCGCCTTATGCAGAGACATCGCACTCAATTCCTCGTTTTTGAAAAAAGACCCCCATGACCGGACGCAGTCCGCCTTAGTGAGTTTCTGGAAACGAGCCTGCTACCTTTCGCCTGCATCGGCGCGAATCCCGGCAGCGAAAAGTTCACCCGCCAGCCGGTAGGCAGGTAACTGTGACGTGAGGATCGGAATCCCTTCCTGGTCGGCCTTGGCCTTGGCGTCTTCATCCGGAGCGCGCCCGTTCACCAGGACGATGGCCGCCATCTCCCTGAGAACCGCGACAGCAACGATATTCTGATGCGACTGGATGGTCAGCCAAATCGAGCCATGCGGCGCATTGGCCATGACGTCACTGAGGAGATCGCCGCAGTAGCCGTTCTCGACCTCCCGATCCAAGCCACTCGTCCCGCACACGACCACCACCGGTAAGCGATCCGGAAGCTCACGCACTTTCATTCCATCCCTCCTCTTTCCTCCCGTTCACCTGAGGACCTTTAAATTCCTCATTCCTCGGCCTCAACCGGCAAATACAATTCTCCATTCGGTTACGACCATCAACAACGTCTTCTGCAAATGTGCGGCAGTCGGGACTACCGCACAGGCCGCACTCCTTGCCGGGCAGGTTCCGCAGAATCTTTTCGACCTTCTCCTGGCGCCGGATGGCGTCGCTGATGGACAGTCGTGGCGTCGGAACCCGGGGCGAGCACTTCATCTCTTCCTCACAAAAGAACCAACCCTCCTGATAGAGCTTGCTGGCGTACTCGACCTTGACCCTTTTCTCTATGCCGAAAGTGCGGACGAGCCTTTGGACCGTGCGCTTGGCCTGGTACTTGTCCGCCGCCGTCATCAGGCCGCCGATGCACCCCTCGGGACACGCCCGGAATTCCACATACTCGATATCGCGAAGAAGACCCATTTCGATCTTCTCCAAGTACCGGATAGTTTCCTCAATGCCGGAGACGGCCAGGTAGTTGCCGGACTCCAAGCCCGCAATCTCACCTCCTGAATGAGCCCATCCTAAACCGACCCCGCCGGAGCGGTGGAGTACCACGTCCCCTTCCACGTCAGAGAGGTTCTTTAACACGACATCGTAGATCTCATTGATCCCCACGGCGCCGTCCAGGTATGAACAGTTCGCCAACACTGGCTCTTTGATCGAGATCATCTTGGCCGAGCAAGGCGTTACGTGATAGACCCCGATCTCCTCGGGCTTGAAGATGGTTCGATCGTAGAATCGTTTCTTCAACTCGCGCGCCGCGATCTCGCGCGGAGTCAGGATCGGCAGAATGTGGTCGTATAGCTCGGGAAAACGATAGGTAATGATCCTGTTCACCACCGGGCAAATTGGAGAAATCAAGGGCCAGGGCGCCCGCTCCTGATTACGGTTTTCCTTGATGTATAGTTCGGTGGCGACATTGAACAGTTCCATGGTATACGATTGGTCGTAGACGTGATTGAATACCCTGCGAAGCGCCAAGAGGATATCATTCGGCATGACGTGTTCACCGAATTGGGAATAGAGAACCGGCGATACGCTGACGATGGTAAAGCGGCTCAACTTGAGGGCGTCGCTGCCGGCCGTGCTCGCCTTGATGGCCCTGCGCTCACACACCCGAATGCAATTGCCGCAATCAATGCATATCCCTTCTATCCGTGCCTTTTCATCCCTGATACGGATCGCCTTGTTGGCGCAGGCCTGCATGCACCTGACACAGCCATTGCACAGGGTTTCATCAATCTGGACGTAATGAACTGGGCTATGCTCCATTTACGCTCACCCGAAACGACATCTTCAAGTACGTGCCCTCGCCCTTCTTGGACCGAATCTCCAGTTCGTCGGCGTTTTTCTTGATGTTCGGAAGCCCCATTCCGGCGCCAAACCCCATCTCACGGTATTCGTCTTTAGCGGTGGAATACCCTTCCTGAAGGGCCAGCCCAATGTCTTCAATCCCGGGGCCATCGTCACGGACTTCGATCACGATCCCTTTGCCGTCGACGTTGAGAGAGAGGGTGCCGTCAGATCCGTACATCACCACGTTCATCTCGGATTCGTAGGCACAGACCGATGCTCGTCGTACCAGCACCGAATCGAAGCCGATCGCCTTCAAGGTACTCTTGACCTGAAGGGCCCCTTCTCCGGCGCGCAGAAAATCCCTAGCCCTGATGCTGTATTCCCTCGTCAACTGCGTCATGTCAAACCCATCGGGCTCGCTTCCCGTTTAGGTATCCTCCCTGATGCTTTTGAGGCCTTTGCTGAACAATATGCCGCAGGATGAGTACATGTTGAGGGGGCTGGACAAAAGAGGAAGCCCGTGCTCCTGAGCGTGTGCAATCATCTCCTGGTTCGGCTTCTTACCCCTCACAAAGACGACGGCCATCATGCCGGCGATAACCGATGTGCGAATGACCTGAATGCTTGTAAGCCCGGTTAACAGCAACGCTCCTTCCTTTGGAAGCCGTAACAGGTCGCTCATCAAATCGCTCGCAGCCCCTCCCTTGATCTCCACATCGAGCTTATCATGACCGACGAGGACTTCAGCGCCCAGCACATCCTTGATCTCGGATAGTCTCATGGAGCTTCTATTCCTCCACCATTATTCGTATTTATTCAGGATATCAGGCACCTTATCAGGCCGTACTCCGCCGTAGGTGTCTTCGTTGACGACGACGACCGGCGCCAGCCCGCAAGCGCCCAGACAACGAACCGCCTCGAGAGAAAAGCGTCTGTCCTCGGTGGTTTGGCCCACCTCGAGCTTGAACTCCCCCGTTAGCCGCTTCATAATGTCCTTCGTGCCCCGAACGTAACAGGCCGTCCCCAGACAAACCTTGATGGTATTCCGTCCTTTGGGAACCATGGAGAAAAACGAATAGAACGTAACCACGCCGTAAATCGTGCTGCCTGGTATGTTTAACCCGTTGCTGATATACTCCTGAAGTTCGACCGGCAAGTATCCCACCGTCTCCTGACACCCTTCCAGGACAGGGATGAGACACCCCGGCTTATCGCGAAACTGATCAATAATCTTATCCACTTTCGTCATCAACTCAGGGGTCAAGTCCGGATTCAGCGCTTCGAGCTCCTTCCTGTTGAGCATGCCTTTCCCTCCTCGTCGTTTTCAAGAAAACCGCACCGTCACAATCGCGCATTTGCGTAATATAAACGTTTAAATATAACAAAATATGCTTGTCCTTCAAAAGGTTTTTTGTGTTCCGGCTATCAGGACCCCTTGCCCTTGCTGCTCTTGCCTGCCAATCCACATCGCCTGCTTCAACCCGCCATTCACTATTCCCACTTGTGGTGGACCTCGATTCTCTTCGTTTCTTTTCAGCGGGCCGAAGGATCCTGAAAATCCCTTCTCTCCCGGAGGATGTTGCGGCCGAATGGGGGCCAGGCCCCTCGTATGGCCGGCAAATAAACGCCGAGCACCTTCGGCCCCGGCGGAAATGACATCGAGATTGATTTTGTAGTTACTTTTGGGTATGGGTACGATACGTAAGCTTTGTTTCTCTTCATGCCCTGCACAATGGGAAAGGAGGTCGCGCCATGTGGAAAAAACGGGTCTTCACCATTACACTGCTCATCGTCTTCGGTCTCTTGGCGGGCAGTGGGGGCTTTGCCCTTGCTGTCGATGACATTCTGATCGGCTTTGTCCTGCCTCTCAGTGGCGGCTCCGCCACCATTGGCGCTCAGACCAAGAGCGGGGCGATCGTAGCTGCCGAGCAGATTAATCGGCAAGGGGGCGTGCTTTCCCTGGGTGGTGCCAAAATAAAGCTGATCTTCGGTGATTCGCAGACCAAACCCGATATTGGGGCCTCGGAGACGGAGCGGTTGATCATGAGGGAAAAGGTGTCTTTGATCTGCGGAGCTTACAACAGCGCCGTGACCTTCCCCTCCAGTGAGGTCGCCGAAAGGTATAAGACCCCTTGGTTGGTCACGGGGTCGGTGAAGGACGAGATCACGGAACGGGGATTCGCGCATGTTTTCCGGCCGAATAATAAGGCCGTCTATGATGCCAATGAACAGATTTCGGCCATCGAGCTCTTTAGGAAAGAATCCGGGCGCGGGCCCAAGAGGATTGGGATGCTCTACGAGGGGACCGACTGGGGCCGCTCGCATGCCGCCAACGTCCGCAAACTTCTGAAGAAAGAGGGCTACAAGCTCGTCATGGACGAGGCCTACCCTCCGGGCCAAATTGACTTCTCCCCGCAGCTATTAAAGATGCGGGCCAAGAAACCCGAGGCGATGATCGTCGCCCTCTATACGCCTGATCATATCATCTTTTCAAAACAGTACCTGGAGACCAGGCTCGATATACCTTACGGTATCCATTCGGTTGGGGCCGGTTCGGAGGATCCGGCGTTCTACAAGGCGGTTCCGCAAGCGGCCGTGGACTACATGTTCGTCCAGGAGGACTGGCAGATAGACAAGTTGGAAGGCATTTCCTCGGGTCCCCTTTACGAGGGCAATCGGCGGTTTGAAGAGCTCATGGGCTATCCCATGAATGCCTATGGGGCGCAGGGCTACTCCAATATGTATGTGATCTACGACGCCGTGGAGCGGGCCGGATCACCTGAACGAAATAAGATCAGAGACGCATTGGCGGCGACGAACATCACGCGCGGACCGGCGCTGATTATGGGATACCAGAAGATTGCCTTTGACGACAATGGCCAGAACGTGGACGCCCACGGGGTGATTTCGCAAAACCAGGGCGGAAAACGGATAACCATGTGGCCTTTGGCTAATCGCCCTTCCGGGGCCACTCCTATTTGGCCCATCCCTAGCTGGAAGAGCCGGTGATCGTGCCGCTTTCAAGGTGAAGGCCGATGGAGCCTATTATCCTCGGAATCGCCCTGGTCAACGGGATTCTGATCGGAGGTCTCTACGGAGCGGTCGCCCTCAGCCTCAGCCTCATCTTCGGGGTGATGAGGGTGATCAATTTTGCCCACGGCTCCCTCTTAATGGTCGCCATGTTTGTCTCCTACTGGTTGTGGCGGCTCTTGGGTCTGAACCCCTACATTTCAATCGTCTGCACGGCGCCCGTCCTTTTCGGGCTCGGGTACTTCATCCAGGCCACGATCATTTCTCCCCTCTTCAAGAGGGAACGCGCGATGGTCCTGGAGCCACTCAGCGTCTTGCTTCTCACCGCCGGGGTCTTCATGATCCTGGACAACTCCGCCCTGCTCTTCTTTGGACCGGACTTTAGGGCCGTCCAGATGGATTTCTCCATCAAGACGATTCGGATCGGGATCCTTTCTATTAACTGGGCCCGATTGATCGCCTTTTTGGCGGGCATCGGGGTGACCATCGCCTTAAGCCTTTTCCTTTCACACGCTGAAATGGGCCGCGCCATCCGCGCCACGGCCCAAAACCGGGACGCTGCCTCACTCAGCGGTATCGACGTACCGAAGATCTATAACATCACCTTCGGTTTGGGCTGTGCGGTGCTGGGCATCATCGGCACCCTCATGGTTCCCTTCTATCCTGTCAGCCCTTCACTTGGAATCGCGTTCGGTATCAAATCGTTTATCGTGGTCGTCCTGGGCGGGATCGGTAGTCTCCCCGGATGCATCTTGGGAGGACTCATACTGGGGATCGTCGAATCGGTCACGGCCCAGTTTGTCACTTCGACTTCCGCAGCCATATTCTCTTTCGTGATCTTCATCCTGGTCCTGACGTTCAGACCGACGGGCCTCTTGGGACAGAGGGTTTGATGATGTGCGGTGTACCAAGCTCGAATTGGGGAGGGTTTCCGTTCGCAAGCTTCAAGGGCCCTTGAAGAAAGTGACTAGAGTTGGAAGTGACTAACGTGAGCTGAAGAGGCCGGGTATTGGCCGTCTCAAAGTTGCTCATTGAGCGAACCTTGTTTTTGATCTATCAGCCATGAGCTGAATTGCCTGCTTTTGCGTAGCCGATGCCGATTGATACGACGAACAAGCTCAAGGTCTTATTACCCATCGGGCTGCTGTTTCTTCTCCTGATTCCCTTGATCGTCCGGGATGAGTACATCCTGCATGTCCTCATCATGATCCTGTACTTCGCCTACTTGGCCTCAGCCTGGAACATCATCTGCGGCTATGTGGGTCAATTATCGCTGGGGCATTCCGTGTTTTCCGGTATTGGCGGCTATGTATCGGTCCTGATGTTTATTCACCTTGGTCTGACGCCCTGGATTGGAATGCTCTTGGGTGGTCTCTGCGCCGCCTTGCTCGGTATCATCATCGGCTTTCCCACCTTTCGCCTACGGGGGCCCTACTTCGCCTTGACGACGATTGCCTTTGCCGAGATCCTCCGGATTTGGTTTGAAAATACTGAAGAGTTCCTGGGTATCGAGATCAAGGGTGCAATGGGCCTGCTCGTGCCCTTGAAGGGTCACAGTCCGGCGGTCTTTCAATTCACGACCAAAGAACCCTACTACTACATCATGCTCGCCATGCTTGTTACGGTCATGATCATCACCTTTCGGATGGAGAGATCCCGACTCGGGTTTTATCTCAAGGCCATCCGGGGCGATCAGGATGCCGCCGAGGCCATCGGCGTCCATCCTACTCGTTATACCCTGACAGCCATGGGTCTAAGTGCTTTTCTGACAGGTTTGGGGGGCAGTTTCTACGCGCAGTTCTTCCGGTATATTAACCCAGAGCGCAATATGGGCATTGACCTATCTATCGATATGGCCCTGATGGGAATCGTGGGTGGTCAGGGAACTGTTCTCGGTCCCGTACTGGGGGCCTTTCTCTTGACTCCAGCCGGAGAGATAAGTCGCGCCTATTTCGGTGGCAAGTTCATGGGGCTTCACCTTATCGTCTACGGCATTGTCCTGGTGCTGGCCGTCCTGTTCTTGCCAAAAGGGCTCATAGATCCCTTGCGCAGGCTGATATTCCGCCAGGCGGACCGGCGTTGATTAGAATGAAATCAATACCACCAGTAAACTGGTGGTATGGGGCCGCCACAAGTGGCGGTCCTGAAGACAACATAACGCGAATTTGGGAGGCAACGGCATGGATCGGAGCTTCATTGATTGATCTAGACCGGCCTCTTCTGCCCTGTCCTCGTCGGACGGCGACCCTTTCTCGGATTCTATGTCAGCTGAGAGGTATCTTTATGAAGCAACTCCAACTTTGGCCTACGTATTTATCGCAGGCTCAAGGAATCTCGGCACTAATCACTGGCATAGCCATTGTTCATACCACTGGCATGCCAGTGGTTTATTCCTTTTGAATTAGGGTGATAGGTGTCATGCCCTGGATTAAAAGCCCAAAATGCCTGCTGGCAGCCGACGGCTGATGGCTCCCTATCGTGGTTTCGATCAATCAGGCTTTTGTATTTTCATTCACCGCAGGGACGTGGGATGAAAGGAATAATGTATGACCTGAAGATGAGTACGATAATACGCACTAAACTGCGTCTGCCCTGGACCAATCCGCTCATCAAGTATAAGGATAATTGGCCGCGGCCCGTTATCCGGTACCCGAACCAGGTCCTGGTCAGGACCCGCCTTGGCGGCATCTGCGCCAGCGATCTCCATCAAATCGAGCTGCACATATCCTACTTTGCGAGTATCTTCGCAAATCCCACGATTCCCTTTCCCATGGGGCACGAGCTCATTGGAGAAGTCGGTCAGGTCGGTGAGGCCGTGACCACCCTTCGGCCGGGGGACCGGGTGGTTTACTGCCCCATACCTGCATGCGAGGCATATGGCTTTCGAACGTGTTCCAGTTGCCAGGCCGGGAATCCTCAAAGCTGTCATTGCCTTGTCGGACGGGGGGACGGAACGGAGCTCGAAGAACACTACGGGGGCCTCGGCCGCTTCGGCGGTTTTGGTGGCGGAGGTTTTTGCGAGTATTCCCTCGGATTTGAAAAGCAGTATTTCAAGGTTCCGGATCGTATTTCCGACGAAGTGAGTATCCTAACCGAGCCCTTTGCCGTCGGGCTGCACGCTGTGTCCCGAAATCCGCCATCGGACGACGATATTGTATTAGTCATCGGCGGCGGTATTATTGGACTCATGACTATCGCGGCCATTCGCGCGCTGGGTTCACGTTGCAGGATCGTCACTC
>CAZAGT010000233.1:0-8147 GCA_964484515.1 uncultured Desulfobacteraceae bacterium
GCTCCGGCCGCCTGGCTTGCAAGCTTCTTCAGCGTTCGAGCAGGTAACGTTTCGTCTTTGAAAAGAGACCCCCATGACCGGGCGTTAAGGTATCAAAGATCTCCTTTCGTGAAGTTTCATACGAGCTCGCGCTGGCATATCGGAGGATCCAATGAAGGTCAAGATCGACTACGACCTGTGCATGGGAGACAAGAACTGTAATACGGTCTGTCCGGAGGTCTTCGAGTACGACGAAGACCAGTTGATTTCCCGGGTCATCGTCGACGAGGTGCCTCCGCAGCTTGAAGACCTGGTCAGGAAGGCCGCCCGGGAATGCGCGCCCGGGGCAATCATTGTTGAAGAGTGAGCCTGGGGGGTTTACCCACTCCCCAGGCATGACGTATCCGCTCAATCGAAATTCTCATGCCTGACATCCTTGCCATCTACGGCAGCCCGCGCCGTAAGGGGAATACCTCCCTGCTGCTGAAGGAAGCCGTGCGCGGGGCCAAAGAGGCCGGCGCTCAAACCGAAGAGGTGGTCCTGCGGGACCTTGACATGTCTCCGTGTCTTGAGATCTACGGATGCACCAAGACGGGCCGTTGCAGCGTGCAAGACGACTTTCAGGACCTTTATGATCAACTTCTCGGTTGCCGGGGCCTGATGCTGGCCTCCCCGATCTTCTTTTACACCGTCAGCGCCCACACAAAGATCCTGATGGATCGCTGCCAGTCTCTCTGGGTGAAGAAATACTGGCTGGAAAAGAGGACTTCAAAGACAACGGATTTCAAACGAAAGGGACTGTTTATCTCCGTGGGCGCGACTAAGGGCAAACGGCTCTTTGAGGGGACCCTCCTCAGTGTCCGTTATTTCTTTGATGTGCTCGATACGGAGCTGTGGCGATCTCTCTTGTATCGGAATCTCGACTTCGAGGGCGATGTGCTGAAGCACTCGGAATATCTGGAAGAAGCATACCAGGCAGGCAAGGAACTGGCTGAGGCGGTTAAGGACTTATAGGAACCCATTGCAGAGGGGACTGAATCGGTGGTTTCAGTAAAATGACCCGATGAGGCGCATGAATTCACCGGCGTTAGATCGGAGGCTGGAGATCGGAAGCGAGAAACAAGAGGCATCTTTTTCACTGGGACCTTGCGCCTTTTCCCTCGGGCCTTGCCCCTTAGCCCTGCGCCCATCATTTGCGCCGCAGTGACCAAAGGTGAAACTGATCCCGATAAAAAGGGGGCAGATTGGGAGTTTTCGCAGAGCCTCCATAGAAACAGGGGTTAAGCCATGCGGATAAGACCATTCATACTTGGATTGGTGGCCGTGCTCGTTGCCGGTGGGACGGCACTTGGAGTGACCGTCATCGAGAGCGGTGATGACGGCCAGACGAGCGTCCAGGTCACGGTGTACAATAATGGGCTTGGACTCGTTAAGGATACACGCCGGATCGAAATCCCGGTCGGGGAGGGCCAACTGCGGTTTATGGACGTGGCCGCGCATATCGTGCCAGCGAGCGTCTGTGTCACCTCGCTCAACGCCACGGCCGACTTCGCAATCGTCGAGCAGAGTTATGAATATGATCTCCTGAGCCCGGAGAGACTTCTCGATCGATATGTGGGAAAAAAGATCAAACTGGTAGAGTGGAACACGTTTCAGGATCGCAAAGACGAGGTCGAGGCCGTCCTGCTGAGCAATAATCAGGGGCCGATCTATCAAATCGGCAATGACATCTTCCTCGGCCACCCGGGGTACAGGGTCTTGCCCGAATTACCGCCGAACCTTGTCTCCAGACCGACGTTGGCGTGGCTCTTCGAGAATAGGAGCCCTAGTGAACACGAGCTTGAGGTCTCCTACTTGACGAAGAATATCAGCTGGACTGCAGACTATGTACTGACCCTGAGCAAGGACGATACCCATGGTGATCTCTCAGGCTGGGTGACCCTGGATAACCGCAGCGGGGCGAGTTACAGGGATGCTCAACTCAAGCTAGTGGCCGGAGAGGTACAGCGGGTGGAAGCACAGGCAAAGCCTGAATTGTACACGGCCCGGGCCATGGAAATGACGTCGGCCCCCGCATTGGAGGAGAAGCGTTTCTTCGAATATCACGTCTACGATCTCAAGCGAAAGACGACCATCGCGGACAAACAAACCAAACAGGTACGACTGATACAGACCTCACGCGTCCCCGCCCAGAAAGAGCTCCTCGTGCGAGGCCAAAGGTCCTATTTGACCCGGCGCTTTCAGGAGCAGGTTACTAGGCAACCCGTGGGTGTTTATGTGACGTTGAAGAATACGCCTGCGGAAAACCTGGGTATCCCTTTGCCGGCGGGTGTCGTGCGTGTCTATCAGCGTGATGAAAGCGGAAGCGCCCAGTTCGTTGGTGAAGACCGAATCGAGCATACCCCCAGGGGAGAAGAAATCACCCTCAAGGTGGGCGAGGCCTTCGATGTCGTTGCTGAACGCCGACAGACGGATTACAGAAAGATATCGACCCGTCTCCATGAGTCGGAATGGGAAATCTGTCTGCGGAACCACAGGTCGGAGGAGATAAAGGTGGGCGTGCTGGAGCCGCTCATGGGGAACTGGAAGGTGATCGCCAACAGTCACCGTTACACAAAGGCCAACGCCTTCAGTATCCGATTCGATGTCGATGTGCCCAGTGACGGAGAAGTCAAGATAGTCTACAGGGTGCGAGTGGGGCTGTAGTCGTCTTGACTGAGCCGTTCGGCCCTCAGCCGCTGGAAGGCACAGTCCGGGGAATGAACCTCCAACATCGAATTTTGAATGATAGAAATGATAAGAAGCCGATAATGCGGTCAAAAAGATACGGAAATAGTCTCTGAATCCTGGGTGTTTGTCGCTTGTTTATCACTGGACGTTGGACGTTCGATGTTCATCCTTCAAAACAACACCGCATCTCTAGGGTTCGGATTACACCGCGGAATAGGGGTTCGTAATTAGAAATTCTTTACCCGAAAGGAAGCCATGCCCTTTCACTTGCCCACCTATCGACAACCCGATTTTGGGCGGCCCCGCTTCAAGCGAATGCCCACGGTCGTTTTCGAGGAGGTGCCCCGACCGGGAGTGCCGCCTGAGAACTACCATGCCACTTCGATCTTTCCGGAGTACTACCAAATACGGCCGGGAGAGTGGCGCCTCCCAAGGGAATCGCGAATGGATTGCGTCGTCGTTTTGGAAAAAGACGACGCATTGGAGGTCAAGGAATTCCGTCGTCTCAAGCAAGGCGACCGGGTAGCCTGCGGCCGGCGGGAAGGCGGTGAGGATGGGATCTTCGTCCATACGGAGGGATTCAAATTCGCATCGCATGTGAGGGAAAAATTCGCTTTTCGGACCAACCTTACGCGGGAGACGTCCTTCTCCATCGATTACGACGAACTCTACGATCTGCTGATGTACGAACGCGCGAACGGGTTTGTCGTCTGGGTCCTTGGCCCGGCGGTCGTCTTTGACCGCGACGCACGCGAAGCGTTTGTGGGGCTGATCGAGGGTGGGTACGTGGATGCCTTCTTGGCCGGCAACGCCCTGGCCGTCCACGACATCGAAGGCGCCCTATTCGGGACGGCCCTCGGACAAGAAATCTATGCCAAAAAGATGGTACCACAGGGCCACTACCGCCATCTCGACGCGATCGCCAACATCCGAGCCCTTGGTTCGATCAGAAAGGCCATCGAGCAGGGGCTCGTCAAGGACGGCGTCATGCGCGCGGCCATCCAGAGGAAGGTCCCCTTTGTGTTGGCGGGCTCGATCCGCGACGACGGTCCGCTGCCCGAAGTCATCGCCGATGCCTATCGGGCCCAGGACCGAATGCGGGATGTGACGCGCCGAGCCACCACGGTCATCGGACTCGCAACCCAGCTTCACTCGATAGCGACCGGAAACATGGTGCCCAGCTACAAGGTCATGGGCGAAGACCGGGTTCGACCCGTCTATTTTTACACCGTTGACATGTCGGAGTTTGCCGTCAACAAGCTCGCCGACCGCGGTTCGCTCGCCGCCCGATCGATCCTCACGAATGTTCAGGACTTCGTAGTCAATGTGGAAAGGGGGATAAGGAAAAGGGGCAAAGGTTGAAGGTGGAAGCCCCTCGGCCGTGAGACCTATCGACGAGCCGTTCGGCCACGAGTTCAAGGCTGAGTGGCCCAGGTCGAGTCGCTCGGGGCCGAACGGGCGCAAGACAAGGAACTACGAAGTGGGTTTAGAAGAAGAGGCGTAAGGCTTAAGGCGTAAGGCAAGAGGATCGGAATTTCTTCGCTTCATTGTCTCTGACTTCTCGTATGAAACTTCATGAAATGAGGTCTTTGATACCATACCGCCCGCCAAAGAATCTGAAAATGTCAAAATCGAGTACCCTTTTCATGAAGTTTCCCAGCCGATTAAAGTGGCCGTTCTCGCGGCAGGCGGCGACGCTGAACTCGGAATCCCGTACGCCTTATCTCTCAGCTGACGATTTCGGTTCCTGCGTCCCCGCCGACGGCGGATTCAATCGCCTTGACGGATGTAATCACGGCCCGATCCCCGCCGGTACGGATGAATTGAACAGCCGCCTCGATCTTCGGTCCCATAGATCCCGGCGGAAACTGTCCCTCTCGCATGTGCCTTTCCGCTTCTTCAATGGTTAGCCGTCGCAGGTACTCCTGCTTCCTCGTGCCGTAATGAAGAGCGGCTCCGGGGACGTCAGTCGCTATCACAAGGATACTTACGCCAACCTCCTCGGCCAGTTTGGCACTCGCCAGGTCTTTGTCGATCACGGCATCGACACCCTGAAAGGCGCGTCCCTCCCGGATGACCGGGATGCCACCTCCGCCGCAGCAGATTACGATGAACCCCGCCTCGATCAACCGTTTGATTTCCCTTCTCTCCACGATGGTGACCGGTCTGGGAGAGGCCACCACGCGCCGGTATCCCTTGGCAGTCTTGTGTGTCGCATATGGCAGTCGGCGAGCTTGTTCCTCGCTGATAACGGGACCGATAGGTTTCAGCGCCTGCTTGAATGCCGGGTCTTTTTCACTAACCACCACGTAGCTCAACAGACTCACCAGAAGCTGTTCCGTGTTCACTCCGAGGGCCATGAGCTCACTGTCCAGAGTCGACTCGATCATGTAGCCCAATTGGCCCTGAGTCTGGGCCACAAGGATCTCGAGGGGGAGTTTGGGTCCTTGCTCACAGCACTCCTGTTGGAGGAGCAGATGACCGACCTGGGGTCCATTCCCATGGGTGATGATGATGCCGTACTCCCTTGAGAGACGGGCAATCTGTCGCATCGGGGCCTGCAGGTTCTGAAACTGCTCTTCGACAGTGCCCCTTTGCCCCTTGCGAATAAGGGCATTACCGCCCAGGGCGACAAGCAAGACGTCCCTTATGTGGTCATTCTCCATGCCGCTTTTCCCCGATCAAGAACCTCCGTGCTCAAGGCCCTTCAAACGCTCCACCAAGACATCCTCAAGGCTCGGGCTGCCGTGATCTCGATACTCATAGCAGACGCGCAGAGTCGGTTTTCTGATCGAAAGGATACGGGGGAGCTGAATGGGGGTAGCGAAGATCACGATATCGCAATCCGCGCCATTGATGCTCTCCTCCAGATCGCGAATTTGCTCCTCGCTGTAGCCCATGGCGGGCAATACCGGCCCAATATGTGGGTAACGTTTGAAAGTCTCCTCAATCGACCCGACGGCGTAGGGTCGCGGGTCGACCATTTCCCTGGCGCCATAGGTCCTGGCGGCAACAAAGCCGGCCCCATAGGACATCTCCCCGTGGGTCAGGGTGGGTCCGTCCTCCACCACCAAGACCCGTTGGCCCTGAATGCGTTCCGGCTGGCTCACTGAAACGGGGGATTCGGCCATCAAGATCTGCGCCCCGGGCGCGTGGGTCTCGATGTTCACCCGGACCTGTTCGACCCCTGATGACGGCGCCGTATCGACCTTATTGATAATGGCAATATCGGCCATGAGCATGTTGGTCTCCCCGGGGTAGTAGAGCAACTCGTGCCCGGCCCGGTGCGGGTCGAAGAGGACGATGTGGACATCTGGAAAATAGAACGGGGTGTCGTTGTTTCCACCGTCCCAGACGATCACATCGCCTTCCTGCTCCGCCTCCCCCAGGATCTGGCCGTAGTCGACGCCTGCAAAGACCGTGATCCCCATGTCCACGAGGGGCTCGTATTCCTCGCGCTCCTCAATGGTGCAGTGATGTTTGTCAAAATCCTCATAGGAAGAAAAGCGTTGCAAGACCTGTGTCCTGAGGTCGCCATAGGGCATCGGGTGCCGAACCACGACCACATTCTGGTCCAGATGCCGCAGGATCTCACAGACCTTGCGGGTGGTCTGAGACTTGCCGCAACCCGTCCTCACGGCGCAAACGGCCACAACGGGCCTTTGCGCCCGCAGCATGGTATAGGTCGCGCCGGTGAGCATGAAATCAGCGCCCTCCGCCATAACGGTGGCCGCCTTGTGCATGACCTCTACGTGGGGCACGTCGCTGTAGGAAAAGGCGACCAGATCTACCCTGTGTTGTCGGACGAGGTCCTTGAGTTCGGCCTCAGGATGGATGGGGACCCCTTCTGGATATAGCTCTCCGGAAAGCTCCGGCGGATAGAGTCGGCCTTCGATGGACGGTATCTGCGCCGCTGTAAAAGCGACAACGCGGTAACGAGGATTGTCCCTGAAATAAACATTGAAGTTGTGAAAATCCCGACCCGCCGCACCCATGATAATGACCTTTTCAATCATACTTACCCTACCTCTGTGTATCTTAAGAGCGGATTTCCGTCAACGCTGCACCCAGCGTTTGCCCGCCCGCAGTACGAATTGACATTCAAGCACCGGGGGCATCTCGGCCCTGATCCGATCGAAGTCGATGTCCGGGTAATCACACAGTCTTGATCCGCCTTTCAGATTAAATCGTATGACCATATCTTCGCTGAAGCGCCAGAACTGACTCCTGATGGCCTCTTCACACTCGCAAGCGGCCATGCCTGAGGCCTCAAGTTGCACGATCTCCATGTCATAGGCCGGCAGCGGAATAAAGCGGGTCTCGATCCGATTATTGAGGACTTCTCCCTCAACGAACCCTTTCTCCTCGTACATCTCGGCAAAGCTCATCCTCTGGGTCGACCCGGGGTAGACGAAGTTGAGCGCCGGCTTCAAGGGGTGTGAGAGGGCCTGGTAACGGTGGATATGTCCGGCGGCCACATAATCGAAATCCACAGGAACCTCGTGTCTGCTGACCGTATCAGAGCGTCCCGCCCTGAACACGAAATTGACCGGGCCGACACAAGCCTGGTCAAAGGCTTGATGGGTGACAAGAAAATTAAGATCAGTCTTTAATTCATCGTACTCCGTCTCCTCCAAGGCCCCGAAAAAGGTCCGGCGAGAATCCTCCCTGATGAAGGGAAAGCCCGCGATCCCCACCGCATACCCGTTGATGGTGAAACAGAGCGACCGCGGCCGATCAAAGACGTAGAGACCTCGCTGCCCATGAAAGAGGTCAAAGGGAAACTCGGAACGCTCGTGATTGCCGGGAATGATCAAGACGCGCACCCCTGCGCGGGTGAGCTTTATGAAGGGCTGTATAAGGATGTCCAGGGCTTCCCTGGGGATGTAGTACTTGTTGAAGAGATCGCCGCTGTGGATAAACAGATCCGCCTCAATCTCGAGGGCGTGTTGAACGACGGTCGTGAAATTCTCGAAGATGGAATCCGCCCGCTTGCGTCGCCCTTCCGGGTCTGATTGGGGGACCTTGATGACATCAAATCCAAGGTGGGTGTCAGCGGTATGGACGAATTTCATGGCCACGTACCAGCCTATCTACCAAAGCGTCATGCACTCTTTTCCATGACGGTGAGTAAGCGTCACCCTGACCCCCAACAGCTGATCCCCAAGCCCCCTTTTTATCAATGTCCTCGCCCATCCACGGGCCAGGTCTCGATGAATCGACCCCGGCCGTCGATGATATGGGCCTCGTCGAACAGGTTGATGGTCGTGCAGATGTGCCGCGAGACCAGGTAAAGGACATCGCCGACGGAGGGGACCGGGGTTCCTCGAGGGAGTCTGAGGGCTTGATGTTCCTCACTGCGAACCACGAACTCAATGTCTTCCGGTAGACCGAGCGCGCGGAAGTGGGGGGGCGGCGTGTCGGGGGAGATCGACTTG
>CAZAGT010000234.1:0-8134 GCA_964484515.1 uncultured Desulfobacteraceae bacterium
CTGCATCATAGTTGTCAGGACCGATATCCATGATTTTGAGCGGCTGCGTGATCCCCGCGTTATTGACAAGGATATCCACCTTGCCCCACTTGGCAATCAGTTCATCAACCACCTTTTGGCACGCCGCCTTGTCCGTCACATCGCAGGCCATACCCACATGCTGTGAACCAATATCAGCGGCCGCAGCCTTGGCTTCATCTTCACTGAGATCCAGGATGGCCACCGTGGCACCGTGTTCTGCGAGCAAACGCGCTGTTGCCTTGCCGATGCCGCGCGGAGATGCCCCGCCGGTAATAATGGCAAACCTTCCTTCAAGAAGTCCCATGAGTTCCTCCAAAATGCGAATTGCCTCGATCTTGTTTTCCTAGATGACTGCTCGCTGAGACGGGCAGCCCCAATACACGATATTCAGCGGTACCATTCTTTGATCTTTTTGACGACAGCCGTTGACGAGATGCCGTAGCGGTCGTGAAGCGTCGGCAATGCGCCTGCATCAAGGAAGGCGTCCGGCAAGGCGATTTGTCGGAAAGTCGGTGTCACGGCGCTGCGCAGCAACTCGCCTGCCACCGCTTCTCCGAGGCCGCCGACGATGCTGTGATTTTCCGCCACCACAACAAGACGACCCGGTTTGCTGCTGGCTTTGACGATGGTCTCCCGGTCTAAGGGCTTAATGGTCGGGCTGTGCAGCACCGCGGCATTGATGCCATCCTGTTGCAGCGTCTTGGCGGCCTCGAGGGCGCGCATGCTCATGAGTCCGGTGGAGATGAACAAAATGTCATCACCGTCACGCAGAAACTTTGCCTTGCCGAGTTCAAAGCGGTAATCATATTCATCCAGTACAAGGGGAACGTTGCCGCGCAGCAGCCGCATGTAGACGGGGCCTGCGAAATCGGCGATCTGCGGCACCGCTTGCTCAATCTCCAGCGCGTCACAGGGATCGATCACAGCCGTGTTGGGCATGGTACGAAACAGCGCCAGATCTTCGGTAGCCTGGTGGCTTGGGCCGTATCCGGTAGTGAGGCCGGGAAGTGCGCAGACGATCTTCACGTTGAGGTTATCCTCGGCGATCGTCTGGTGTATGAATTCGAAAGCCCGCCGCGAAGCGAAAACTGCATAGGTTGTCACGAAGGGAGTAAAACCTTCGTGGGCAAACCCCGAGGCTGCGCCCATCAGCAGTTGCTCGGCCATGCCCATCTGATAAAAGCGATCAGGAAAGGCTTGGGCGAAGATGTGTAGGTCGGTGTATTTCGCGAGGTCGCCGGTCATGCCGATGATGTCCGGCCGCGTTCGCGCCAATTGTGTGAGAGCATGGCCGAAGGGTGCAGGCTGGGTACGCTGCCCCTCGCCGGCAATCGAGGCGATCATCGCCGAAGTTTTTAGGCGTAGTTTAGTGACGGCATCGTTCATGCGTTCCTCCCGGCTTCCAGTGCTTCGAGCGCGAGCTGCCACTCATGCTCATTAACACGGGTGAAATGGTTCCTTTCGCGGTTTTCAAGGAAAGGGACACCGCAGCCCAAGCGGGTGTCGCAGATGATCATGCGTGGACACGGTTCTGGGTAGTTACGGGCGGCGTCGAAGGCTTTGATCACTGCGCTGAGGTCATTGCCATCAATGCGCTGGCTGAACCAACCGAAGGCTTCCATCTTGTCGGCCAGCGGTTCGAAGGCCATAACCTGGGTGGAAGGACCGTCCGCCTGTTGGTTGTTTACATCGACAATGGCAATCAGGTTGTCGAGCTTCCAATGGGCAGCGGACATTAGTGCTTCCCAGACAGAACCCTCATCCAGTTCTCCGTCTGAGAACAAGGTATATACAAAAGCATCCGACCGCTTACGCTTCAGGCCAAGCCCTCGTCCCACCGCAATGGCAAGGCCCTGACCGAGAGATCCTCCCGACATCTCCATCCCAGGCGTGTAGCTGGCCATCCCCGACATAGGCAGCCTGCTATCGTCACTACCATAGGTTTCAAGCTCCTCCTGCGGAACGATACCTGCCTCAATCAGTGCAGCGTACAAGGCAATCGCGTAGTGGCCGTTCGATAGTAAAAAACGATCGCGCCCCTCCCAATCAGGGTCGTCGGCCCGGTAGTTCATTGAATGAAAATACGCGACCGCCAGCACATCAGCGATATCGAGTGCTTGACCGATGTAGCCCTGACCTTGCACCTCGCCCATCAACAATGCGTTCCGGCGGATATGATAGGCTCGCTCGGAAAGCTCGGTGCGGATACTTGTTTCACAGTGGTTCATTTGGCT
The DNA here is from genome assembly GCA_964484515.1 of uncultured Desulfobacteraceae bacterium. Lineage (GTDB taxonomy): Bacteria > Desulfobacterota > DSM-4660 > Desulfatiglandales > HGW-15 > CAZAGT01. Next base: position 2,256 of record CAZAGT010000234.1, read on the forward strand.
CTCCTTTGTTAGGTTTGGCTCATCACCGGAGCAGCTTCAGAGTGTACCGCTTCCAAACCGTGTTTCCAGGCTTCAAAGCTCCCTTGAATCACTTCCCGCAGTTTAGGCTTATTTTGCTGGCAAAACGCTTCCAAGATCTTCTTATGGTCGCGCAAGGCGATTTCGGGATGGTGCTTGACGGAATAGCCGATCGAAGCCTTGAATAATTCCATGATGGTTTCACCCACTCGGATGACCAGTGGGTTGTGGGTGCTACGTAAAATTTCCATGTGGAAAGCGAGATCTTCTATTACGGTCTGCCGGTTTTCGGCGATCGCCAGCTCCAAATCCTCGACCGTAGAAGCAATACGGGAGATGTCCTCTGAAGTGGCTCGATCCATGGCCATAACGGTGTAGGCCTCTTCGAACATCATCCGGAAATCAATGATCTCCTGAATTGCCCCCCTTGCCAAAAGCAACTGATAGATGAGGGGGGCTATCGCGCCGCCACTTATATTTTCGCTGATTCTCGTGCCCCGACCCCGCTGCACATCAACCACCCCTTGGGCCTGCAGCATTTTTATGGCCTCCCGGACACTGGTTTTACTCACCCCTAGATTGGCGACCAGTTCCGTTTCGGTGGGCAAGTAGTCACCAGGTCTCAGTTCCTGGGCCAAAATTGCCTCCTTGATACGCTCAATGACCAGATCCACAACAGAACTCTGGCCAACCGGGGTAGTCAGGGAAGTTTTCCTTTTGGCCTTCATGGGCAGGCGTCCTTAACGTCTTTCTAAAAATATGTTTGATTTTGGAGAGACTTTTCCGACGGGTTGCGCCATCCTGACGATGATAAAATCATCAAAGTTGACGATACATCATATGTATTATGTATGATGATCATATCAAACGATCTTCTGTCAAGAAAAGAATTGATGGGCTATCAGTTTTTTTGCTAAACCTACACCTAGAATAACAAAATCTATCATATTCTCAATAAGTTAGATTTCAATTTGCACGCATTCGGCTGGACGAGTCGCTGGAGGACACGCCGGTGGTTTTGGTCCACGAGCCGCGCCAGTGCGGCAAAGCCACCTTGGCCCGTGTGGCCGATGACGCGCGGGATATGAATACATCACCTTTGACTGGAATGTTCAACCGGCCGCAGCCAAGGCCGATCCGGTGACGTTTGTACCAGACCTGCCGAAAAGAACCGCTCTAGATTAGTCGCAACGGGTTTCGGGCCTGTTTCTCACACTGAAATCGGCTGTTGACCGGGACCACCGGCCGGGGCGCTGCCGATCGGAAGTGATCGCGTGCCCCCGCATCACGATTCGTTTCCCGGGAGGTGATCGAGACAGGTTGGCAGGTTGCAGGAAGCGTGACGCTCGTTTCCGCTCGACCCGCGGGTCTGTGAGACCAGGAGACGGCGCGCCGCCTTTGGATTGCGCCAAGGTCGTCTTGCTACACTGGCGGGGCCCTATCAAGGCCAAGGCCGGTTAACCGCCAGACGGTCTAGTTGCCTTTGTTGAACCAGTAGCCGAACCACTCCTTTATTGCTTTTGATCCTTCCCGGTGTTAAACGATAGAGTCATATTTTCACTCTTCGATTAGAGCCACAAATATCGTGAACCTCCTTTAGGTGCGTCCTGATGAAGATCGGCCGTTAAACTCCCTGCCCTTGCGGCAGCGGTAAAGCTAAGGAGAAATCAAGATGGACATCAAAACCTTGAAAGACATGCCTCCATGGGATTGGCCCCCAAACGCCGACAGAATTATCCATGGTGTTCTTCTTGATAATCAGGCCGACGCATCAGACCGTCTCCTCGCCGTTCGGCTGGCAGGTGATTCTACGGTGGTCAATGACGAGCTGGCCGATGCGTTGCTGTCCATCCTGTGTTCCGACAGAGAAACGGATGAACTCCGCGGCCGGGCAGCGATCGCGCTCGGACCGGCCCTCGAGATGGCTGACATGGATGGGTTTGAGGACGCCGATGACGTGTCGATTACCGAAGAGATGTTCGGCAAGATCAAGGAAACGTTTCACCGGCTATACATGGATACAAGCGTTCCGAAGGAGGTGCGCCGCCGCGCCTTGGAGGCGTCGGTGCGCGCCCCCCAAGACTGGAACCAAGATGCCGTGCGTGATGCCTATGCCGGCGATGATGAGGATTGGAAGCTGACCGCGGTCTTCTGCATGCAGTACATTCGCGGATTCAGTAAAGAGATTCTCGAATCGCTGGAAAGCGAAAATCCGGACATTCACTACCAGGCCGTCTGCGCGGCGGGCAACGGCGAAATCGATGCGGCCTGGCCGCACATTGCCGGGCTGCTCACTTCTGAAGACACCGATAAGGAACTACTCCTTGCCGCTATTGAGTCAGCCGTATTTATCCGGCCTCACGAGGCAGCGGATCTCCTCGGAGATCTCCTCAACTCCGACGACGAGGACATCGCCGAGGCCGTCGACGAGGCCCTGACTATGACCGGCGAGTACTATAATGACGAGGACGATGAAGATGACGATTACGGCCTCCTCCACTGAGCGCAAACGGGCGCACACGTGAATCGGTCATGATCAAAAAGAAGAAGAGTAAAGGAACCCCAACATGCAGTTGCGGATAAATGCCCGGAAACGGCGGCTGATGGAGATCTTGGATAGCTTGGACGGCAAACCGATTGTAAAGAAGCTGTGTTAGGGGGTTCCACTGCAGATCCAACGACGGCGTTTCTTAAAGACATCCCTCACAAATCCCCATTCAACAGAATACGCTTCCATCGACGCCGCGCCACCCCAGTCGGCAATCGGCTTGACAGGGTATGTGAATGCCCCTATTTACTTGAAAGACTGACTGAAGAGAGGCTTCTTGAGGGCTAACTGAAAAGGATTCGGTCAAGGGAATCTGTAGATGAAACAAGTCATTCTGGGAACCGCCGGACATATTGATCATGGTAAAACGACCCTCATCAAGGCCCTGACCGGGATCGACACGGACCGGCTGAAGGAGGAGAAAGAGCGCGGTATCACGATCGAGCTCGGATTTGCCCACCTGAAACTGCCTGGCGGTCAATTGCTCGGCATCGTGGACGTGCCGGGGCATGAGAAGTTTGTCAAGAACATGGTCGCCGGCGCCACCGGGATCGATATCGTCGCCCTCGTTATCGCCGCCGACGAGGGTGTTATGCCCCAGACCCGGGAACACTTGGAGATCTGCCAAGTCTTAAACGTCAAACACGGGCTAGTCATCTTGACGAAGACGGATATGGTGGAGCCCGATTGGCTTGAGCTTGCCAAGGAAGACGTCTCCGAGTTCACGGCCGGGACGTTTCTGGCCGACGCACCCATCGTAGAGGTCTCGGCGGTGAAGGGGGACGGGCTTGAGGAACTGGTCCAGCTCCTTGATACCATGGTGCAGGAAATCCCAGAGCGGGATCCGGGTTTTTTCTTTCGCCTTCCCGTGGACCGTGTCTTCACCATGAAAGGTTTCGGCACGGTATTGACAGGGACGACGGTCTCCGGGGAGATCAGCGTCGGCGATGACGTCACGGTCTATCCCGACGGTTATGTGGGTCGGATTCGAGGCATCCAGGTCCATAATCAAGACGTCAAAAGCGTTCGAGCGGGTCTCAGGACGGCGATCAATCTTCAAGGAGTTGAGAAGGCGCAGATCGAGAGAGGTCATATCCTGGCTGCCAAGGATTCTCTGAAAACGACGTACATGGTGGATGTCCACTTGAGCCTGCTCGAGAGCGCCCCTCGCAAACTCAAGAACCGAGCAAAGGCCCGCTTCCATACGGGGACTTCGGAGATCATTGCAACGGTAGTCCTCCTCGATCAGGAGGAATTGAGACCGGGCGACTGTTGTTTTGCGCAGATCCGACTAGACCAGCCTACAGCGGTCCTCGCCCGCGACCGCTTCGTCCTTCGGAGCTATTCCCCGGTTCGTGCGATCGGCGGCGGTGAGGTTCTTCACGCACTGCCGCGAAAAAAGAAGCGCTTCTCCGACGAGGCCCTCAAAGAGCTCAAGGTGCTCAAAGAGGGTGATCTCAGCGAGATTGTGAAACAATTCGTGTTTATGGGGCGCTCGCAGGGTCTTGAACAGAGAGATCTTCCATTCTTGACCAACACGAGGAAGAAGAAGCTCGATGACGTGCTAAAGAGACTCATGGCCCAGCGGGAGATCGTTCAATACGATCCAGAAAGGGGGAGCCTGATTCATGCCGATTACCTGGGCAAGGCCAAGGAAGAAATCCTGAGTACCCTGGCAGCCTATCATCAAGATTTCCCCCTTAAGGCGGGTCTCTCCAAGGAGGAGCTTCGCTCCCGGACCGTTGGGTCGCGTAATCAGAAGCTTTTTACCTACATCATCAACCAACTCGTTCGCGAGGGAGGCATCGTTCAGGAGAGGGAGTTGATCCATCTTACAGGTCACAAGGTCACCCTCGCGCAGGATCAAGAAGACATGCGCCACAGGATCGAAGCGGCCTACCTCAAGGGCGGCCTACAGCCTCCCTACTTCAAGGAGTTGAAGAGGGAGTTCCCGGCCGGTGGAGGCGCGGATGTCCTTCAGGTGATGGTCAAGGAAGGCACCCTGGTCAAGGTCAAAGAAGATCTCTTCTTTCACAAAGTAGCTATAGAGGGCCTCAGAGAGAGGTTAATCGCCTTCTTCAAAGATAACGGCGAGATCACCACGCCCCAGTTCAAGGATATGACCGGCGCTTCCCGAAAGTATACCATTCCGCTGCTAGAGTACTTTGACCGCACTCAGGTGACAGTCAGAGTCGGAGACAATCGCGTCTTGAGGAAGACGTAGGGGAAGGGCTGAAACTTGGCCATTGACGGCTTGAGCCGCGCGCTGGCGCTAAGACCCAAAGAACACGTGGCCTTGGTCGGCGGTGGCGGTAAAACCGGTCTGCTTTTCGCGATGGCGCGAGTACTCCGTCGAGCCGGTAAACGGATCCTTCTTACCACGACGACAAAACTCTGGCATCGACAAGCACTCCAATCATCCGCCCTCATCCTGTGCGGTTCCGATACGACCTGGCGAACCAAACTGGCTGAAGCTCTCCAGGTGCACGGTAGCGCGATGCTCGCCTACTCCCTTCTCGAGTCAGCCAAGGTTCAAGGTATCGATCCGGCCCTGGCCGATGACCTCTATTTCAATTCACCGATCGACTACGTGCTGGTAGAGGCTGATGGTTCGGCAGGGCACTCTATCAAGGCCCACGCCCTCCACGAGCCGGCCGTTCCTACCTCAACCACGATGGTCGTCGCTCTGATAGGCCTCGACGCCCTGAACCGGCCCGTAGGGCCTGAAACTGTCTTTAGATTGGAGGCGTTTAAGCAGATCACAGGAGCCGTCTTGGGACAACCCCTTACCTCAACTGTTTTGGCCCGTTTGTTCAGCCATCCTGCCGGGCTCTTTAAACAGGCCCCCGATCATGCCAGGCGCATCGTCTTTCTGAACAAGCTCGATACACTCGTCGACGAAAACGAGGCCAGAGAACTGGGCGATCTGATCCTTACCTCAGCTCCGCGCCCGATAGATCGCGTGGTGATTGGATCTGTAAAGAGGGGTGACTTTGTTTCGGTGACTCCCTCATATGAAACTTCATGAAATGAGGTCTTTTTAGCCTAAGTGCGCGGCCATGGGGGTCTCTTTTCAAGAAACGAAACGTTACCTGCTCGAACGCTCAAGAAGCTTGCAAGCTTGTCCGCCTCTGGAGGGCAAGGCGGCCGGAGCAGATTCAGAGAATGAGCCAAGGCTGTCAATCCAGCCTATACCGCGTAGGCCCTCCGGCCGCCTCGGGTACCGCCGTACGCGGAGACATCTCACTCAATCCCTCGTTTACCCTAACGTTGCAAAAGTCGAGGATGCTGCAGATTCAAGCTTGCTATATTG
>CAZAGT010000235.1:0-7575 GCA_964484515.1 uncultured Desulfobacteraceae bacterium
TACGCCCTAACCAGTCGGGAAAGCCGATGATACCGCATCTTCTGCGTTGCCAAGGATTTGCAGTAGGCTACTACGGCTGCACCCTCGGCGCCTTGAATCTGCAGCATCCTCGACTTTTGCAACGTTAGGGTTATGTCGTCACAAGGCTCAACGGGCAAGGAGGAGAAATGGTCAACTTTGATGAGCTGAGTCAGGCGATTATTGCGGGAGATACCGACGCGAGCTTCGAGTTGACGAAGCAGGCGCTGGCCGCCGAGATCCCGGCTGCTGAGATCTTAGGGCAGGGCCTCATCCCGGGCCTCAGGAGGGTCGGAGACCTATTTGAGAGTGGTGAGTATTTCCTCCCTGAATTGATCGTTTCGGGCGATGCGGCCGCGCGGGCATTGGAGGTGCTCGAACCGGTCCTACGTCAGAAGGGGTCTCCCTATATGGGCAGATTCCTGATTGGCACGGTCAAGGGGGATATTCATGACCTCGGCAAGAATATCGTCACCATGATGTTAAGAGGGAACGGGTGGGACGTGACGGACTTGGGCGTTGATGTGTCCCCGGAGGATTTTTGTTCGGCCGCAGCCCAAGGTGATTATGACATCATCGGGCTTTCATCCCTGTTGACAATGACCATGCCCAAGGTGGCCGAAACGATCACGGCCTTGGAGGCCGCTGGTCTCAGGGACAAGGCCAAGATCATGGTTGGCGGCGCGCCCACCACTCCGGCATGGGCCGAGGAGATTGGCGCCGATGCCCATGCCAAAGACGGCCCCACAGCGGCCCTCGTAGCGGCAAAGCTTATTGGTAAGAGTTAGGGTTCCAATCCCGTCTGTCAAAGACAGTATTTTCACCACAGAGACACAGAGAAAGCCCTTTATCTTTGATGCATCATGGAAAATACCTTACTAATCTACGGTCTTGTAAAATGAACCCTAGAAAACCGTGGCGTCTATTTGATTTGAGGCGTTCTTTTCGTCCATCGGTCTCTCCCGATGGACGAAAAAAGGATTTTTCCTCTGTGTCCTCCGTGCCTCCGTGATGAGTCTGATTTTAAGGGAAGCGGATCGTAGGGAAGTGACTAAAACTGGAAGTGAGCTAACGTGAACTAAAGTTGTAAAGAGAGGCCCAAGGCGCAAGCAAAATGTCCCAAGGCCTGAGGCAAAAGGAAAAAGACCTCCAGCCTCAAACACCTCCAAAGGCGGGTAAACCTCTAACTTCAGACCGCAGAATACTCGGAGAAAGATATGAGCAGAATGACCGGCCTCGAACGGGTGATGACGACGCTCAAACACCGGGAGCCCGACACCGTTCCCCATTTTGAGCGGGTTGCCAAGCGGGTCAGGGAGGCGATCCTGCCGGGCTCCTCGGAAGAGGACTTTGTCGAGCACCTGGATCTGGACGGTCATCGGTTCATCGATCGGACCCATTCCTGGAGCTATGAGGTCGTCGATGCCTCGAAGAGGATCAGACGGGACCAGTGGGGCGGACTGGTTCGCTACACGACGGAGGATAATCCCGTCCCCATGGAGCCGGCCGTGAAGTCGGAGCGGGATCTCGACGGCTATGACATCCCGGACCCTGATCTATCCTGGCGATACGAGTATCTGCAACAGGTCGTGAAGCGGTTCAAGGGTGAGAGGGCCATCGTCGTGGGGGTAACCGATGTCTTTGCCCTAGGCCGGGAGAACCTCCTCGGTGACGTGGGTTACTTTCGGGCGATGGTCAAGAACCCCGATCTGATCGAAAGGATCAATGAGATCGCTCTGGACTACCAGCTCCGTTATATCAGGAACTGCATCGAATCGGGTGTCGACATGCTCTGGATCGGCGGGGATTGGGCCATGACTGAGAAGCCCATGGTGTCCCGTAGATTCACGGAGAGGTTTCTCGCACCTCCTCTCAAAAAGCTCGTCGAATTCGCCCACAGTCGCGGAATTCCCTGCATAAAGCACACGGATGGCAATATTTGGCCTATCTATGACCTCATCCTAGACACAGGGATTGACGGCCTGCACCCGATCGATCCCATGGCGGGGATGGATATCGGCGAGGCCAAAGCCAAGTTCGGGGATAGGGTCTGCCTGTGCGGCAACGTCAGCTGCGCGTTCAGTCTGGTCTCTGGAACGCTCGAGGAGGTGCGCGAGGAGACCAAGGCGGTCATCAGGAAGGCGGGCCCCGGCGGCGGGTTCATCTGTACATCCAGCAATTCCATTCACTCCGGCGTCAACCCGGAGAATTACGTGGCTATGGTCAACGCGATCAGGGAATTCGGCCGGTATCCCCTCGATCTTGCGGGCCCGGCTTGATCAAAGAGACTTCAGAATCTTGCAGGTCCTTTGAAAACACCTTTGTACATCAGCTTCCAGCCATTTGACCACTTCCGCAGCGTCCTTGCGGCGCATCCCATCCACCATCCCCTCATGACATATTGCAGAGGGTTCGCGTTCGAGGTCTAGATCATCAATGGTCATGACGTAGAGATGGAGATAAGGACTAATTCGGTCCCACAGCCCTATAATGAGTTGCAGGAGCATCGGCATGTCCGCATCCTGATAGAGCGTGTGGTGAAACTCTCTGTTGATACGTAGGAATTCCTCGGCGTCAGGCGTGCCGACATACTCTTGCATCAAGGCATTCAGGCGCTCAAGGGTTTGCTCTGAGCGGACTGCGCAGGCCTCTCTTGCCGCCAGCGTCTCGAGGGTCAATCTGATGGTCGTTATCTCTTCGAGGTCCTTCTTAGAGAGTGCCTTGACGACCTTTCCCTTCTTCTTCTGAGTGGCGACAAACCCTGTCGCCTCAAGGCGGCTAAGGGCTTCTCTCACGGGCATGGGGCTCACGTCGAGTCTCTTTGAGATTTCTGCTGCCGTCATGCGCGTTCCCGGGCGAATCCTCCCGGACACGATTGCCTGGAAGAGGGCGTCATGGACCCTCTCCTGCAATGTGGAGGTATCCAACGCGGCGACGGAGACCCTTGATTCATCCTCCTCCAAACGTTCGTCGTGCTGGCTGAGATGAGGCTCGAGGTGATATTCCCAGGTCTTGCGGAGGGTCCTTGCCCCGCGAATTCCTTCAAGCCCGGCCGCACCAAACCAGCCTGTAACCAGATGGGACACGCTCGAGACCGTTAACGGTTTCGAGCCCTTTCTGGATTTGAACAGGTAATCATCAGGTTCGGGTCGCACCTTGGCAAGATAGGAACGAAAGGCGCGCAAAACAGGTTCGGTCATGATGGCCGCGTTCCCCTTCCGGCTCCGATCGTCCTCTTTGCCTAGGGCATCGCCTGCCTTCAGATCCAGAAGGTCTTTCACCTTCAATCCAAGCATTTCCTTCATGCGAAGACCTGTCGAGGTGGCCAGCTCGAAAAGGATAAGATCGCGTGGTTTCTGGCGCAGTACCTTTCTGATGTTCGCAATGTCTCCCGAAGATCGAATCGGTTCAATCACATGGCGTTTCATGTCCTGTTTTTCGATGGCCTGCAGCATGAGGTTTCTCTTTGGAGGCGGTCCTGAATGATTCGAACATCGAGTCTCTGAGACGTCTTTGTATGTATATTAGTTGTGATTCGATGTCAAGCTTTTCACGGACAAATCGACTTGGGTTTCCGCCTTCCTAACGAAGGGTTTGGTTGCCTATGGTGATTGGTGTCAAGTCGGGGTCGAAGGGTCTTTACAGGGATACCTTTGCGCCAAAATAGCCGCCCGGTGGCACGGATGCGTCGAGGGCTCGGGCACAGATGCTGCGGGGTAAACGCGATTCCGTTCGTGTGAGCAGGAAGTGCGGATCGAGAAATCTTTTCGCTTGACAATGCAGCAGGAGAGAATATAGAAAGAAGCAAAAATAAAAGATTTTTGATTCATTTTGTTGTGATTCATGACGGTTTTTTCTTTAATTCTCTGGGTGGGCTTCAATAAGGGTCCCGTGCGCCTTGTCCAGGCAACGCTGGGACAAGATGTCCGAGACCTGTTTTGCAGTGCCACTCAAGAACCCAATTGAAAGGGGGACCTAAGATGAAGGAGATGGATCGCAGGAGTTTCATGAAGACCACGGGAGCAATCGCAGGTGCCATGGCGTTGGGCGGTGTGCCGGGAATCCTCAGGGCGAGGACCAAGGCAGCCGTCGCCGTCGTTAAGAGCGACATGGATCTGAGCGGGACCTGCAACTTCGACATGTCGGTCTGGGGAGATGACACGGCGAAGTCGAAGCAAAGGTTGGGGTTGATGGAGCTCACGTGGACACCGGAAAGCATGGCAGAGATTGAAAAAATGGTCAGGAAGGCGGTCAGCCTGGCCGGTGGGCTTCCGGTAAAGAAAGGGGATACGGTCCTGGTCAAACCCAACATTGTACAAGTACCGCACCTGGGGTTTTTCCTGCTGGACAAATACTCCGTGGCTCGTGCGACGGCAACGATCAGTGATCCCCGGGTAGCCTTGGTTGTGGCAAAGCTGGCCAGGGAGCAGGGTGCCAGAAAGGTTATTATTGGAGAAAGTAATGCCAGCAATTGCCACAGTTTCTGGCAGGAATGCGGTTACGAAGCGGGCGTTCGAGCCCTAAAGGATCCCGGCATAACCCTCCTTTACCTAGACGGCAGCGGTTATAAGAAGATGAAACCACCTAAGGCCTTGTCACTCCCCACATATGAGATATTCGATGTCGTTGACAAGGTGGATTGCGTGGTCAGCGTAGCACCCATGAAGACCCATATGTGGGCCGGGACCACGATGACCATGAAGAACTTCATTGGCATACCGGCAAATGCCGTGTATGGGAGCTACAAGTCCGGTTTGCCCCATTCCAATATCGCGGATGTCATTGTTGACCTAACGTCAATTGTCAAGGAAAGGGCAAGGTCCAATTTTGCAGTCGTAACCGGGATCAACGCCGGGGTAGGATTCGGACCGCTGATGGTGGATGCACAAAAGGTGAATTGTATCGTCGCCGGTTCGGATTATGTCGCGGTTGACACGGTGGGAACCACGATCATGGGATTCGATGCCGCAGCGATCGGTCACATCAGGAAGGCCCATGAAATGGGTCTCGGGACCATGAAAGGGATTGAAGTGGTCGGCAACCGGATTTCGGATGTGCAGTTCGCCGCCAAACCGGTTCCTGAAGCCGTCAGGCAAAAGGGCGGCGAGAATACCAGTTGGGAGAGCCAAATGGGACGAAGACTGCCGACCTAGGGTTTGGGTTCAGCGGTCTGATGGTTGGGGCGATTTCGAACTGACCACGCGGGAAAGAATCCTTTTCGGGTTGAACCTTCCCTTTGGTGATAGAGACGCTCAGAGGAGGGGCAGGGCCAATCGGGGCCGGCCCTTCTGCGTTCAGAATATGCTTGACAATAATTGAATCCATTAATAGGGCTTTAGCCACATAGAGGTGTTCGCAGGAGCCAGACAATTGTTGTATAATTGACAGCCATTCTTTCGCTGAATCGGAGGCTACCGAAAATGGCAAATAGAGAATTTACGCTCAAATATGGGAAAGGCACCGTCACGTTTCAGATACCCGAGGAGCAGCTCCTCTACGAGATCAAGGGCCGAGATCGTCCCGCCATTAAGGACCTGGAAGCCGCCTATCGACAGGCCCTCGATCATCCCATTGATGCCCCGCCCTTACGCGAGCTGGTCCGGCCGGGGGAGCGGGTGGCCATCTTGGTCAGCGATATCACACGTGGCTGGCAGAAGAACAACCTGACCCTGCCGATTCTGATTGACGTCCTGAACGAGGCCGGCGTGTCCGACCCGGACGTCACGGTCGTCATCGCCGTCGGTGCCCACCGGGCCAACACCAAGGAGGAGTTCGTTGAGATCTGCAGTGATGAGGTCTGCCACCGTGTGCGGGTCCTAAACCATAACTCTGAAGACGAAAAGAGCATGGTCTATTTCGGCAAGACCAGCCGGGGGACGGAAGTCTCGCTCAACAAGATCGTCAAAGAGGTCGATCGCGTGATCCTGACGGGGGGTTCTATCTACCATTACATGGTGGGCTACGGCGGCGGAAGGAAGAGCATCATGCCGGGGATATCGTCGGCAAAGACGATCTCACAGTGTCATAGCTGGGCGTTGGCGCCCGTGGTCGGTCAGGGTGTCAACCCCAACTCGGAATCGACCCATACGCGAGGGAACGAGGCTCACGAGGACATGGTGGAGGTGGCCGCCTTTGTCAACGCGGACTTCCTGGTCAACGTGGTGGTCAACCTGGAGGGTGAGATCGCCGGGATCTTTGCCGGCAACTGGATGACCGCTTGGGAGGCTGCAAACCGGTTGGTGGATGAGATGTGCGCTATTGAGATCGAAGAGGAGGCCGACATCGTCATTGCATCCGGAGAGGGGTATCCCCGGGACATGAACCTCTACCAGGGTGCAAAGATCCTCAACAACGCGGCCCATGCCATGAAAAAGGGCGGGGTGGCCGTGGTCCTGGCCGAATGCTCGGACATGCCAGAACCCCCGGAATATTTCCAGTGGTTCGATCATCCCGACATCGTCACGATGGAGAAGGAGCTGCGCAAGAACGTGACCATTGCGGGCTGGACCGCGCTGAAGGCCCTCACCTGCCACGAGAAGGGGTATTACATCCTGTTGACGATGGCGGAAAACGATGAGCTGGCCCGTAAGGCAAGGTGTCATCCGGTCACGAAGATCGAAGACGCCCTGGAGATCGCCTATAAAAAGTGCGGCAAGCCCAAACCAACCATTACGGTCATGCCGCAGGCATCCAATACCTTTCCGGTGCTAATGGCAAAGACGTAGCGTCAAGCGATGGTCTTCTCCAAAAGATAGCGAAGCTGTCGAAAGACCGACTTCTCTGAGGCTGATGGAAAATGTCCAGATGCAAGGCTTCCGAAACCGGGGACCCGCCCCGAAGGGGTGGGGACTGAGCCGAGCGAAGCGAAGGTAAAGAAATCCCGAGGAATGAGGCGTACATAAAAGTACGCCTCATTGACGAGGGATGAGGGTAACGCAGCCCTTCGGCTTTGCTCAGGGCCGTGAGTCCATCGGCTCTGCTCAGGACCGTGAGCCCGTCGAACGGCCTGTCGAACGGCAGATGGGCGTTTTCCGACAGCCTCAGCCTGAGTAGAGACCAAAGTCGTCATTGACTGCGGAGGCTTTTGGTCTCTTCTATTTTTCTCGTTAGTTCCTCGGTTCCGATCCGCGTAATAGTCTCGCCGAACCGCTCTCCTTTTCGGCAATACCGCTGAAAAAGATCCAGACAGCGCTCAACGATATCAGGGATCTCCTCCAAGGCATGAACACCGGGTATTTCTTCGGCCAGCCTAGGATGCCGGCCTAGCTTGCCCCCTACCAGGACCCGGTATCCCTCCTGTCCTTCCGCCAGGGTGCCGGTTGGGCAGACACGGATACATTGCCCGCAGTAAACACAGTTCTCCAGGTCGATAACGGGTGCATCCTGGTCAAGCCGGACGGCGCGCTCCTTACATGCTTCGACACAGGCTTCACAACCGCTGCAGGGTTCCTCCGTGACCCTCGACTTGCAGGCGCCGATCAGGCCTACGTCCACGATCTGGGGCCGCGAGCAGGCGTTAGGACAATCGGAGATCGAGACTCGAAACTCATGGTGCAT
>CAZAGT010000235.1:7585-8109 GCA_964484515.1 uncultured Desulfobacteraceae bacterium
TTCCTTGAGAAAAGATTTAAGGTCCCTGCGCTCGAGCCGACTCTCCAACCCTTTGGCTAGCCCATCGGAGCTCGTTGCCCGGTTGGGGCAGCCCCCGGGTCCAAAACAGCTTTCGACTTGATAACCCTTGACCTCGTCTTCCATGTTGTCCAGGAACCTTTTTTGGCAGGAGCGAACGTGTTGTATAGTGACAAGGTCGGAGCCGCATTGCCGCGCTTCCTCCTCCACCCGTCTTTTCACCCTCTTTCGTAGAAAAAACGGCACCCTGGATACGGCTTCGGTCGCGTCTTTATTCCATTTCATGACTGTTCAAAATAATCCTGTTCCGCTATTGAAGCAATCTATGGCGCGATATTATGAGAATAGGTGCATGAATTGAACAGGAATACTGGAATGTCGGAACATTGGAATACTGGGGATTCGTTCAACGACGCATTAGTCCATCATTCCGAGGTTGCCTGTAAACCACCTGGCTCCTCACAAGAATTTGTGGGCGAAAAAACCGTTTCCAGCCTCTGCGGTGG
>CAZAGT010000236.1:0-8061 GCA_964484515.1 uncultured Desulfobacteraceae bacterium
CCTCAGGCTGGCCAACGAGCACAAAATACCGATCGTTCCCCGCGGCGCCGGCACCGGCCTCAGCGGGATGGCCGTCCCCGTTGGGGGCGGGATCGTGCTCGATATGTCCCGAATGAACAGGATCCTGGAGATCCGGATTGAAGACCGCTTGGCCGTTGTGCAGCCGGGGGTCGTGTATCAGGCTCTGCAGGACGCCTTGCTGCCGCGCGGATTTCTGTTTCCGCCCGACCCGGCCTCGGCCTCGGTCTCCACGATCGGAGGCAACGTCTCCACCAACGCGGGAGGACTCAAGGGGGCCAAGTACGGAACCACGAAGGACTACGTGTTGGGATTGGAGGTGGTCCTGGCGGACGGATCGATCCTTCGGACCGGCTCCAGATGTATCAAGTCTGTGTCCGGTTACGATCTAACCAGGCTCTTTGTGGGTTCAGAAGGAACCCTTGGCGTCATCACCGAGATTACCCTCAAAATACACCCCAAGCCTCGGTCCAAGACCACCGCCCTCGCCTTTTTCGATACCCTGGAGGACGCCGGTAAGGCGATCAGCGAGGTCATGTGCTCCGGGATCCTCCCCAGCGTGCTTGAGCTTCTGGATGACCAGAGCATCATGGTCATCAATAAGGCGGGCGATCTGGGTTTGCCCGAGGTGGCGGCCATGATCCTGGTCGAGGCGGACGGGTATACCCAAAATGAGGCCGACCTCCAAATGGATCGGGTGGTCGAGATCTTTGAGGCCCACAAGGCGATCGATGTCACCCGGGCGCGGACGGAACAGGAGTCGGAGAAGCTCTGGGAAGCACGGAGGTCCTTCGGCGGCGCGGTGGTGCAGCTAAGCAATCAAATGGTGACGGAGGACATCACGGTCCCCCTGAGCAAAGTACCTGAAGTCCTCATTAGGACCCGCGAAATCCGTGAACGCTATAACCTCCTGGTGCCGATCATGGGGCATCTGGGCGACGGCAACCTGCATCCGACGATCGTCTTTGATATCACTAATGAGGAAGAGAAGGCTCGGGTCGAACAGGCCGTGACGGACATATTTGAGCTCGGTATCGAGCTGGGCGGTACTTTGACCGGTGAGCATGGTGTCGGCCTCGACAAGGCCGCATTTATGACGTTGGAGCACGATCCGGTGGCCATGAAGGTCATGAGTAACCTCAAGAGGCTCTTTGATCCCAACAATATTCTGAATCCGGGCAAGATGGGTTTGGGTCAGAGCTCCTAGCTCGACGCCTTCGTCGTTGCATCGTGCCGCTCATGGCCTGGAGTCATTTTGTAGAAGTGAGCTAGTTTCCATCCAGAAATGAGCCCTTTTCCGCAATGTCGGTGTCAATCTGCTGGGCTGGTTGTGCGACGTACTAGATGTACGTCTCCGCCCAACCCCTGGATTTCCTTGACCTTGCGAAAAACTACTCATTTCTGAATTGGAAACCCGCAAGTGTCTCGTTTTCATTTATGGATGAACACGAGCTAAAGTGTGAAGTGACTACATAGAATCAAAGTTGGAACTTACCACAACTCCTGGAGGAATGAACTCGTGAAAATCGTAGTGGTTGGTGATGCAATGATCCCGGCGCGCTTCATCGCCGAGGCGTGTGATCGATTTGACGGAAACAGGCCTGAAGTCACGAGCCTCAGCTGGTTGGGCGAAGATGACAAGGTCAAACTACAGGAAGAGCGCATCAAGGTGGAAAAGGGCGGACCGGGGGCCGTGCCCCTTCCTGAAGGTCTCCGGGAGGCCGTGCCCGGTGCCGGAATGCTCTTTGTCCATTACTGCCCGGTGTCCCGGGAGATCATGGATGCGGCGGGCCCGGACCTGAAAATCCTGGGCACCTGCCGCGCGGGGTGCGAACATGTGGATATCCCGGCGGCGACCGAGCGTGGCATCGTGGTCTTCAATGTCCGCGGCCGAAATGCCGGCGCCGTCTCCGACTTCAGTATCGGCTTGATGCTCGCCGAGTGCCGCAACATCGCGCGTTCCCATCTCGGGATCTCCAAGGGGACTTGGCGCAAGGAGTTCCAGAACGGCCCCCACATCCCAGAATTGGGGGGAAAGACCGTCGGGCTCGTGGGGTTCGGCTGGGTCGGAAAACTGGTGTGTCGCAAGCTCTCCGGGTTCGACGTCACAGTCTTGGTCTTTGACCCCTACGTTTCCGAAGGGGAGGTGAAGACGGCGGGCGCCAAACCGGCCGATCTCACGACTCTCATGCGTGAGTCTGACTTCGTCTCGATTCACGGACGTCTCACATCGGAAAACCGGGGAATGATCGGGGCCAAGGAGCTCGCCCTCATGAAACCGACGGCCTACCTTATAAACACGGCCCGTGCCGGTCTCGTGGACGAACAAGCTCTCGTCGATGTCCTCCAAAAAGGCGCCATTGCGGGTGCCGGGCTGGACGTCTTTCACCACGAACCGATTGCCACGGATCACCCCCTGATCAAGCTCGACAACGTGACCCTTACATCGCACCTGGCGGGGACAACCAGCGAGGCCCTGCGTCGATCGCCGGTCCTGCTCGTGGAAGATGTCAAGAAGCACCTTGCCGGGCAACAGGCCGAGTTCATCATGAATCCTGAAGTCCTGGACAGCTGACGGTTTTGCCTTGAGCCTCCATCCTCAAACCATCTTTTTGCGGAGGTCACAGGTGGAACCGGCCACTGATCTGCTCGCAGTCGTGGACATGGGCACGAGCGGCTGCAAGGTGCTGCTGTTCGATCCATCCGGCAACGTGGTCTCCTCCGGTTTCAGCGGCTACACCAACCGCCAGGTTCCTCCCGATCGCGTGGAGCAGGACGCTCAGGTGTGGTGGCGCAGTGTCGCCCAGGCTTCTGTCCAGGCCTTGGAGAAGATCACTCATCGTGAGCAGATCAAGGCCCTGAGCGTCACCGCCCAACGGGCAAGCGCCATCCCCGTGGATGGTAACGGGAATCCGCTTCGGGCCGCGATACAGACCCAGGACAAACGCTCAACGCCTCAATGCGATCGCATGCGGATGGCATTGGGTGAGGACGAGATCTATCGGCGTACGGGACTGGTCGTCGATCCCTACTTCGTGGCGCCGAAGATCCTCTGGATCCAGGAGGAGGAGCCTGAGATCTTTGCCGACGCGGCCAAATTCTTGACGGTTCAGGATTTCATCACCCATCAACTGACCGCCGAATTTGCGATCGACGTCTCGCAGGCCTCCCGAACCCTCCTTTTCAACATCAGCGAACGAAGCTGGGACGCTGAGATCCTCAACGCGGTTGCCATCGGAGTCGAAAAACTACCGCGAACGATTGCAGCCGGAGAGGTGGTCGGGCACCTCACCGTAAAGGCCGCCGCGGCCACCGGATTTTTCAAGGGCACACCTGTGATCGCAGCCGGCGGCGACCAACCTTGTGCGGCCCTGGGAAATGGCGCCATCAATACGAACACCCTGTCTGCCACTACAGGAACCGGCACCTATGTCCTGGGCTCTTGCACCCAACCGACCTTTGACCCTCACAAACGATTTCTATGCAGCTGTCACGTCCTGCCGGGGCGGTGGGCCATTGAGGCGGGAATCCTCGTGACGGGCGCCGCCTTGCCCTGGTTTTTGGACAATTTTTATGAACCGAAGGAGGGCGAGGATCCCTATCGAGCCCTTGAGGAGATGGCTGCCAGGTCATCCATTGGTGCGCGCGAGCTCCTGTTCGTGCCTCATTTTGCCGGCTCTAAATCACCATACTGGAATCCGAAGTCCAGGGCCTGCCTGCACGGTCTCACCCTGGGGCATACCCGGGCCGATATCGCCCGTGCCCTCCTGGAGGGTATCTTCCTGGAGGTCAAGAAGAACATCGATCTCCTCGTCTCTCAGGATAGACCGGATGTGGAGGTCAGGGTCTCGGGCGGGGTCAGCCGCTCTGATTTCTTCAATCAGCTCCAGGCCGATATTTACGGGCTCCCTCTGCGACGGACCTCAGAGGAGGCGACGTCATTGGGGGCCGCCATCCTAGCGGCCCATAGGATCGGCTGGTATGCATCTTTGCCGGACGCCCTTGAGGAGATGGGCGCAAGAAATGAACGAGACGTCAAGCGTCCGACCCCCGCAGTGCATCGCCAATATCGAGAGGTCCTTGAGCGCCACCACGAGCTGTATCTCGCGCTCGAGCGAGCAGGCTTCTAGCAGATGTCTCCGGCAAGGACCTCCACCCCGCCCCTTATAGCTCCGTCCTGACAAGGGCCCGAACACGTCGAATTTGCTGTCCACGGTGATCCGGGATGACCGCTGGATATACGCGGACCCAGCGGGTCTCCCACGCTGATGTGGGGCGTTTGTCACTTGACAAAACGGGTCGAAAAATACTAAGAGTGCCCCCCTGTCGGAATGATTCGGGAAGGCAAGTTTGGGTTTTTATCACCACTGGCGAGCAGCGAGGATCGATATGGGCGATGTGAAGCTGTCCATTGATGGCACTCAGGTACGCGGCCGTGAAGGAATGACCATCCTGGAGGCCGCGGGCGAAGTTGGAATTGAAATCCCCACCCTCTGCCACAGCCCCGACCTGACCCCGACCGGAGTCTGTCGGATTTGCGTCGTGGAGGTGAAAGGCTCCAGGACCCTCGTTGGCTCGTGTCACACCCCGATCGCGGAAGGGATGGTCGTCCACACCCGTTCTCCGAAGGTCGTCAAAGCCCGTAAGGCGACCGTGGAGCTGTTGATGGCCGGGCACACCGGAGAGTGCGTTCACGATGAGAAAACCGAGAAATGTGAGCTGCGCGGGCTTGCCGATTACCTGGAGGGTGGTGCTCCCAGGTTTGCGATGCGAAGACCCCGCTACTACCCCGCCGAGGACGTTAGCCCTTATATCAGGCGGGAGATGTCAAAATGCATTCTCTGCCGCAAATGTATCCGGGCCTGCGCTGAAATCGCCAAGAAAGATGTGTATGGCATCGGCTATCGCGCCTTCCGCTCCAAGGTGATCGTCGATTTCGACGAACCACTCAATAAGGAGGTTTGTCGCGACTGCGGCATCTGTATCGACTATTGCCCGACGGGCGCCCTTGACAGACCGAAGAAAGGGGTGGCGTGAAATGAATGCGAGCCAGTCAGACCGCTCCCTCGAAATAGATGAGCGCAAGCAGCTTCTAGCCGTGCTGGAAGACGAACAGCGTAGGTCCGGCTACCTTTCGGAGGATTTCCTGGCAGGTCTTGCGCAATCCCTCAGCCTCCCGCTTGGCGAGGTGTACGGGGTCGCGACCTTCTACTCTTTCCTCTCCACGAGGCCCCTGGGAAGACACGTCATCAGAATCTGCAAGAGTATATCCTGCCATTTGAAAAACGCCGAGATGATCATAGCATCCGTTTGGAAGGAGATCGGTATTGGCCCCGGTGAGACCACCGCGGATCACCGGTTCTCCTTCGAGGCCACGAATTGTATTGGAGCCTGTGACCAGGCCCCGGCCATGCTGGTCGACAACGATGTTCATGGGCATCTGAACCCAGAGAAGATCGCTGAGATCCTTCGAAACTACGACTGAGACCGCGGCTCAATCGTCTCGTCGATCTGCCTGATCCGGGGGAGTCGCGCCGGGGCTGCATCTTCCTGCAACCATCGTATACCGCAGGGCCCCCGCTAGACCATGGCCGTGCGGAGACGTTCACGTCCATGAGGTGTGGGCCAATCGTATTGACTGGAGGCCGATCAATGCCGGAAAACCGAATCGTCTTGAAGGCTTGTGGGGTGATTAACCCCGCGGACATCGAAACCTACCTGGAAAAGGACGGGTTCAAGGCCTTGGAGAAGGCGCGAAAGACGCTGTCGCCCGAGGAGACCATAGCTGAAGTGAAGGCTTCCGGCTTGAGGGGCCGGGGTGGGGCCGGATTTCCGTGCGGAACCAAATGGGAACTCGCCAGGAACGCGCAGGGAGACGAAAAATACCTCATCTGCAATGCCGACGAGGGGGAGGTTGGGACGTTCAAGGACCGCTATATCCTGGAGAACGATCCCTTCACCCTCATCGAGGGCATGACCATCGCTGCCTACGCCATCGGTGCGAGCAAGGCGTATATCTACTTGCGCGGTGAGTACCACTTCCTGCTCGACCGTCTCAAGAATGCCCTGGACCAGGCCCGGAAAAAGGGTTTCCTGGAGGATCTCGAGATCGAGATCTTCGAGGGTGCGGGGGCTTACATCTGCGGGGAAGAGTCCGCCCTCATGGATTCGATCGAGGGGAAAAGGGGGGAGGCCCGCTATCGACCACCGTTCCCGCCCACAAAGGGCCTGATGGGGAGACCGACCATTATCAATAACGTGGAAACGCTCATGAACATCCCCGCGATTACCCTGAACGGTGGCGAGTGGTTTAGCCGGATCGGGACTGAAGGGAGCAAGGGGACCAAGGTCTTTTCTGTAAGCGGTGACGTGGCGCGGCCGGGTGTCTATGAGTTGACCATGGGGAGCTTGCTGCAGGAGATCGTCGTCGATCTGGCCGGCGCCCAGGACGTCAAACTGGTGCAGGTCGGGGGTGCCACTGGCGGGATCGTCCCGGCCAGCATGATCGAGACACCGCTATCCTACGAAACCGTTCTCGGCTCGGGTGCCGTGACCGTGCTCGATCAAAGTCGGGACGTCGTTGATTTTGTATCCCGAGCGGTGGAATTTCTGGCGGAGGAGTCCTGCGGTAAGTGTACACCCTGTCGTGAAGGGACCGAGGTGATGTTGGAGATCTTCGGCCGGCTACAAAACGGCGATGGGGCCCAGGAGGATATCCAGGCCCTCGAGGACCTCTCACACACCATGATGCTATCCTCGTTGTGCGGCTTGGGGCAAGCGGCGCCCATTCCGGTACTAGACACGTTGAAGTATTTTCGTAACGAATACGAGAATCGCATCAGCCAATCCGTATTCCTGAGGACGCTCAGGGGTACTTGACGATCGACATCCTCAGGAGGGAGCGCAAAGTGAGTGCGGAGACCAAGAAGTATCTTTGTCCCTATTGTTCTGCAACCCTCGCCACATTCGAAGCCCTGAAGGACCACGTGGTCCAGGAGCATAAGGCGGAACCCCTGCCGGCTCCCGAGGGGATGATCAAACTCACCGTGAACGGCGAGACATTCGAATTCATGGTGGAACCGGAATGGACCCTCTACACCCTGATCCATGACAAGC
The DNA here is from genome assembly GCA_964484515.1 of uncultured Desulfobacteraceae bacterium. Classification (GTDB taxonomy): domain Bacteria; phylum Desulfobacterota; class DSM-4660; order Desulfatiglandales; family HGW-15; genus CAZAGT01. Next base: position 7,135 of record CAZAGT010000236.1, read on the forward strand.
TGGGCCTAACCGGCGTTAAGATGTTTTGCGACCGGGGAGCCTGCGGCTCCTGCACCGTGATCATGGACGGCCGACCGATTCTTTCCTGTATGACGCTCGCGATCGAGTGTGATGGGAAGACCATCGAGACAGCCGAAGGCATCGCCGAGGCCGAGCACCCTTTGGTGGAAAGCTATGTCAAGCACCACACCATGCAGTGCGGGTACTGCACACCGGGCTTCATCACCACCGCCAAGGCCCTCCTGGATAGGAACCCCCACCCGAGCGAAGAGGACGTCAGGCAGGCCCTTGGGGGCAACCTGTGTCGATGCGGGACCTATCCCCAGCATTCCATCGCCGTGCTGGAAGCGGCCGAGAACCTCACGAAGGAATGACCAAGACGGAGGAGACGACGTTGGGAGAATATCAACAAATCAAGGCGGATGGGACGTACCGGATCGGCGCCGATACTCCGACCATCACCTACAATGAGATCGGGAAACGAGGCGTTCGCCGGTATGACGGATACGAGAAGGCCAGTGGTAAGGCGGTTTACACGCGGGACGTTCAATTGCCGGGGATGCTTTACGCCAAGGTGCTACACTCCCCCCATGCCCACGCCCAGATCAAGAGCATGGACACAACCAGGGCCGAGGCGTTGCCGGGTGTGAGGGCTGTGCTCCGATACGATGATCCCGAAATAGAGGGGATGCAGCTCACCGGGAGCATCGCGGCCACCACCCGGATGGCCCCTGAAGTGACCGGGTGGGCCTTGAAGCCGGTGAAAGACATCCTGGGCCCGTTGGCGACCTTTGAGGGGCAGATGGTCGGCGTCGCCGTCTGTGCCGACAGCGAACAGATCGCGGCCGAGGCCCTCTCACTGGTGCGCATCGATTGGGAGGAGAAGCCCTTTATCCTGGACGCCGAAGAGGCGCTCAAGCCGGACGC
>CAZAGT010000237.1:0-8048 GCA_964484515.1 uncultured Desulfobacteraceae bacterium
TGCACCCTCGGCGCCTTGAATCTGCAGCATCCTCGACTTTTGCAACGTTAGGGTGAATTCAGGGTTCAGCGACCTGCTTCCAGCAACGGACATAGAGCGTTTTCGCTCAATTAAGGTATAAGGCTTGGATTCAGGTCGCTATTTGTAAGGTTCGCGCGGGGGGCTGAAGACATCGAGGATCACGGCGGACTGATCACGGGTCTCGCCGCCGTGGGTGACATTCGGAGGGACTTGGTACATGTCCCCCTTTTTGAGCAGCTTGCTTTCCTCCCCGATGGTCATCTCAAATTCCCCCTCCAGGATCATGCCCATCTGCTCCTGTGGATGGCGGTGAAGGGATGCGACGGAACGGGGCTCCATGGTCACGTAGGAGAGGCTGACGTTGCGGCCGGCAACCATGTGAACCAGGAACCCTTTCTCCGGCTCGATCTTCGTGAAATCCTGCGGGAAATCGTAAAACATCTGAGTACCTCCGGGATCATTTGAAACAACGGCCGGCAGCGGCTCCCGGATTCGTAGGGAACGAACCGGGCCGTGTCGCGTCCACGGCCGTTACCGACCGACACCGATCGGAACGGTTCCATCAGGGCCTTGAGCGGGCGCCGCCCATGTCAGGGAAGAATTACGCGGTGGGGCTGCCGTATCACCCTCCCTGCCTTCTGAGCCGAGTCTTTAGTTTCAGTTCCTGACGGGCACAGTAGAGGACCGGAACCACGAAGACCGAAATCAAGGCCATCACCATGCCGCCGAAGGATGGGATGGCCATCGGAACCATGATGTCCGAACCCCGCCCGGTTGAAGTCAAGACCGGCAAGAGAGCCAGGAGCGTAGTGGCCGAGGTCATGAGCGCCGGTCGAATCCTGCGGAGGGCACCCTGTAGGGTGGCCTCCCGCACCTCTCGAATGGTGTTGATATCACGGGAGGCAAAACTCTGATCGAGAAAGGTCGCCACGAGGACGCCGTTGTCGGAGGCGATGCCAAACAGCGCCAGGAATCCCACCCAGATCGCCACGCTTAGATTAATCGTATGGGCCTGAAAGAGCCCTCGCATCGAAGATCCGAAGACCTCAAAATTGAGAAACCAGTCCTGCGCATATAGCCAGATCATAATGAATCCTCCTGCCCAGGCGACCAGAATGCCGGAGAATACCATGAACGTTGTGGGAAGGGCCTTGAATTGGAGGTACAAGATGATGAGGATGACGAATAGGGCGAGCGGCAGGACGACCGACAGCTTTTTTTGGGCCCTGACCTGGTTCTCATAACTGCCGGCGAACGTGTAAGAGACGCCCGCCGGTAAACGGAGTTCGCCGGTTTCGATTTTGTGATTGAGGTATCTCTGAGCCTGCTCGACAACGTCAACTTCCGCGTACCCGGGCTTTTTGTCAAACAGGACATAGCCCACCAGAAACGTATCTTCGCTCTTGATGACCTGGGGCCCGCGCACGTAGCGGATCTCCGCCAGTTGTCCGAGCGGGATCTGCTCTCCCTTGGGTGAGGCCACCAGGATTTTTTCGAGGTCCTCGAGGTTGTCCCTCAGCTCGCGCAGATATCGTACCCTCACCGGATACCGCTCACGGCCCTCGACCGTGCTGGTGATTGTCTTTCCGCCGATAGCGACCTCGATGACCTCCTGTACCTTGCTGAGCATGATTCCGTAGCGGGCGATGGCGTTCCGATCGATGACGATTTCAAGGTACGGCTTGCCGACAATGCGATCGGCAATGACCGCCGCCGGTTCAACCGCGGGGACCTCTTTCAAGAGGCGCTCGAGTTCTAGACCCACGCCTTCAATGGTTTGGAGGTCCGGACCTCTCACCTTGATCCCCATCGGGGCCCGCATGCCTGACTGGAGCATCACGATGCGGGCTGCAATGGGCTGAAGCCGCGGGGCTGAGGTGACACCGGGGATCTCACCCGCCTTGAGGATCTCCTCCCAGATATCATCCGGAGAACGAATACCGGCCCAGGACTTCCTTCCCGGATTTAGCTCCGGGTCAACGGGCGGACGCCAGAGCCGAAAGGGTTTGCCATCCGGATCGGGAATGAGCTTCCCTTGCTCGTCCCGGGCGAATTTACCCCTCACAAGGTAAGGCTTGCCGTCCGGGGCATAAACCAGATCGCCGTCCTCTGACCAGAAGTAGTCCGTTTTGTCAGGTTCGAATTGATATCGCTCCCTGCGGCCGTGTTCATCCACGATATATTCGGACTTGTAGTTAATGACGGTCTCGATCATGGAGACCGGCGCAGGGTCGAGGGGGGTTTCAGCGCGGCCGAGCTTACCGACGACAGTTTCGACCTCGGGAATCGCCAGCATGGCGATGTTCTGTTTCGCCAGGATATCTTGAACTTCCCCAATCGAAGCGTGCGGCATGGTGGTCGGCATGTACAAGTAAGACCCTTCGTCCAGTGGAGGCATGAATTCCTTGCCCAGACCGGGAAAGGCGTGCGCAAGGGCCGTTGAGGGAGCCGAGGTTCTGATGGACTCAGGAAGCCAAGCCGTTAGACGCGGGTATCCCAGCCAGATCATGGCGCCCATTAAGCTCACCGCCGTCGGCAGCGTAAGAAAGAGAACCTTGTGATCAAGGCACCAGGTGAGCAGGTAGGGATAGGACCACCTAAACAACTGAAACAGAGCGAGCAGCCCGCCGGTAAGCACGGAGACGAATATAACGTTGCGTATATCGCCCTTCTCCGGACCGAGCGGCATCCAATGTCTCGCCAGGATCACGACGACGACGAGCACGATTGCATAGATCTCAAGCCGTTTCACCCATTGGATGATCCCCTGCGGCAGTCTGGCTTCGAGCAGGCGGTAGAGCCCGAGATAAAAGAGGGCTATCCCCAGCCACCACTTGACCAGCAGAGCGACAACAAGCCCACCAATCATGACGGCTCCTGGAAAGAGAAGGCCGAGGAGCCCGCGAAGCGGCTTTTTCCCCTTTTCAGTGAAGAACAGGTGGGCGAACGGGGGGATAAGCGTCAGGGCGACGACCACAGAGGCGATCAATGCGAACGTCTTGGTGAAGGCCAGGGGCTTGAACAACTTCCCCTCCGCGGCCTGCATGGTAAAGACCGGCAGGAAGCTCACCACGGTGGTTGAGACGGCCGTCAGGACGGCGCCCCCCACCTCTGTCGACGCGGCGTGGATGGTCTCGAGCCGGCTCGTTCCGGCTTCGGCCTCCTCCAGCCTCTTGAGGATATTTTCACACGTGATAATGCCCATGTCCACGATCGTGCCGATGGCGATTGCAATGCCGGACAGGGCCACGATGTTGGCATCGACGCCGAAGACCTTCATCGCAATGAAGCATATGAGCACGGCCAGCGGAAGACTACCGGATATAATGAGGGAGGTCCGCAGGTGCATGACGGAGATCAGGACGACAACGATCGTGATCAAAATCTCCTCGGTCAGGGCCGTGTTGAGGGTGCCGAGGGTTTCCATAATCAGGCCGGTCCGGTCATAGAACGGCACGACCCTGATCTTGCTGACGGTCCCATCGGGCAGCGTCTTCGAGGGTAACCCCGGGGATATCTCCTTGATCTTGTCCTTGACATGCTTGATGGCTGCCAGCGGATTCTCGCCGTACCGGACGACGACAACCCCGCCGACGACCTCGGCGCCCCCTTTGTCGAGGACGCCGCGGCGAAGGGCCGGCCCCAGCGTGACTTCGGCCACGTCCTTGACTTTGATCGGGAGGTTGTCGTTGACCTTGATGACGGCGTTCTCTAAATCTTCAAGCTTCTTGACAAAACCGATTCCGCGGATGACGTATTCGACCTTGTTGATCTCGATGGTCCGGGCCCCGACATCCAAGTTTGACATCCTCACCGCCATGAAGATGTCTTCAAGGGTTACGCCGTTGGCGCGCATGGCATCGGGATCCACGTCGATCTGATATTCCTTGACGAAACCGCCGACCGACGCGACCTCGCTGATGCCCTGCGCCGACAACAGGGCATACCGAACATACCAGTCCTGGATACTGCGGAGCTCGTCGAGGTCCCATCCACCGGTCGGGTTCCCCTCCTCGTCGCGCCCTTCCAGGGTGTACCAAAAGATCTGGCCGAGTGCCGTCGCGTCCGGGCCCAGGGTCGGTTGGACCCCCTGCGGCAGGGATCCCTGCGGCAGGCTGCTGAGCTTCTCCAGGAGGCGCGAGCGTGACCAGTAGAACTCGATATCCTCATCGAAGATCACATAGATGCTCGAAAACCCGAACATGGAAAAGCTGCGGACCGTCTTCACGCCGGGGATACCGAGCAGGGCGACGGTGAGGGGGTAGGTGATCTGGTCCTCAACGTCCTGCGGTGACCGCCCCATCCATTCGGTGAAGACGATTTGCTGATTTTCGCCGATATCCGGGATTGCATCCACCGGCACCGGATCACGCGGCAGCCATCTCACATCCCAGTCAAACGGGGCGACCATCACGCCCCACCCGACGATCAGGAGAGTGATCAAGATGACAATCAGTTTTTGCTCAAGACAGAAGCGGATGATGCGGTTCACGATCGAAGGGGGTTGGGCGGGATTCAATGAGGAATGGTTTTCCATCGTCTCTTGAGGTTTCGCAGTCCTATCGTCCTATTCGTAATCCGGTGACTGCTCTCATCTTCCCTCCTTGAGGCGCCGGTTCACTTCGCCGCACTTCATCATGGCGGCCCCAAAATAGGGATTGCGGAGATCTTCATCCTTTTGAAGCCAGGTAGCGCCTTTGTCGTCAAAGGCCATCGGACAGTACATCTCGAAGATCGGACCCGCTGTCTGCACCCCTAGCTTTGCGACCGCTTCGGTCAGTCCCACGGAGATCGGTTCGAACCCAGTGCGGATATCCGTGATGTCATCCGCTTTGAGGATCTTGCTCAGCCCGCCATTCATCGTGTCCAAGATCCGCATCCAGATCGCGTGGGCCTCATCATCGAGGGGCTTCATATCGACCTGCTTGACCGCACGCTCCAGTTGGGGACCGATCGTCTTGGCAGACTTAAAATCATCCCGCGCCAAGGCATCCTGGAGCTTGAAATAACGATCCAGGACCTCCCCGAGCTGTTGTTTGAATGTCGCAGGGACATCGGCAGCCACCGTCACAGACCGGCTCATGGACTCAAAGTCAAAGTGGTCTTCGAGGCGCCCGAAATGATCATGAAGGACCCGGTACAGCCGCCCCGCCTCTTCAAGGGTGTCCGCCTCCGACCCAAGGATGGCGTCATTCCTTAACAACATCGTGAGTTCCTTCCACACCAAGGCCGGCCGGCCCGTGAGGGAGGTCTGATCAATAGCGGACAGCTGCTCATAGAAATCACGGTACGTCCGGCGTGATCTTTCAAGGTCTCGATCCTTTAAAATCCCTTGGAGCTTGTTGACGGTGACCGCGAGGCGATGCAGTTCCGTCGCCAGCGGCGCCGGCACGCGGAAGGCCGAACTTGGTCGCTTGGAACCGCTTTCTTTTGAATGCGATCCCTGGTGTTGATGGCCGCCGCCGGCTGAGCCTCCCTGCGGGTTCATCATGCTCGGCCGGGCCATAATTTGGACGGCGCTGTCGATCTTGAAGTTTCCCTTGGTCACCACGAGCTCGCCCTCGGAGAGCCCGCCCTCGACCACATAGTATTCTCCGGCCCGCGGTCCCAGGACGATCTCGCGCCCCTCGTAGGTGCCTTCCTTGCCGGGGACCTCCACGTAGACAACGGCTCGCTTTCCGGTAATCAGCGGCGCCGATGCCGAAATCACAAGAGGCTTGTCTTTTTTTCCTTTTGCCTCGGCCCAGTTGACCGCGCTCACAAACATCCCCGGTTTGAGCTTTCCGCCCCGGTTGGGGACATTGACACGGACCCCGACCGTCCGGGTCTTCTCGTTAACAACAGGGTCGATGTAGACCACCTTGCCCTTGAAGACCTCGCCGGGATAGGCCTCGGTCTGGAAATCCACCTGCTGGCCGAGCTTGATCCAGGGCAGGTCCAGCTCGTAGGCCTCCAACATGACCCAGACCACGGACAGATCGGCGATGGCGTAAATACGGGTGCCGGTCTTGACGTACATCCCCTCGACGACGTCCTTCTGAATGACCACGCCGCTCATCGGCGCGTAGAGCGTGATGTGATCCGAGGGCGTGCCCCGCTCGATAACGGCTTCGATCTGCCTGTTTGAGAGTCCCAGTAAGCGCAGTTTCTCTCTGGCGGCCGTCGCCGTCTGCTCCGCCGTCTCCCTGACCAACCGGAGCGTGCTCCTTTCGAGTTTTTGGATCGCCTTGACGGCCTGAATCAGCTCGGCCTGGGCCGTAAGCAGCTCGGGGCTGTAAATAGAGGCCATCCGCTGCCCTTTCTTGACCACGCTGCCGGTATAATCCACGTACAGCTTATCGATCCGCCCGCCCATCCAGGCCGTGATGTCGCCGAGCCTCGTCTCATCGTATTCGACTTTCCCGACCATCCGTGTCTTCACGTCCACGGCCCGACGCTCTACCGGGTGAACCGTGACCTCGGCCAACCTACGGGCCTGCGGCGTGAGGGAGATCTGTCGCAGACTAACGCCCTCCGTCTCATTGGAGGCGCTGTCCCTCTTCACCGGGATCAAGTCCATGAAGCAGATCGGGCATTTGCCCGGGGCGGGAAGTTGAATTTGGGGATGCATGGAGCAGGTCCACGTCACGTCGGCCTGGCTCTGTTCCTGCTTAGTATCGGAATGCTGGGAATGGGTCGCTTTTCCTGGAGGCGATGTCTTGGTGTGATCACCGCCCACTAAATAACCGATGATAAAGGCCACCACGACCAGCAAAAGAAGGCCTATTCGAACCGCGAACTTCTCCCCTTTACCCCCCCTTGAGGCCATCTGTTGCCAATCTCCTCATGCCGTTCCCGCCTTCCGCTTTACCCAGCCATCGGGTGAACGTCCGTGTGCACGCTGCCGGTGGCTATTCTGATTTCGGTGTCTTCTCCGGCTCGATGCCCGCTTCCTTCAGCATCTTGAGATATTTTTCCGGATTCTTGTTGAACTCCTTGACGCAACCGGCACAACAGAAATAGACACGTTGGCCCTTATAGTCCACGTAGACGTCCTTGTTGATCTTGCCGCCCATGACCACGCATCTTTCCTGCTCTCTTGTCTCCTTGGCCCATGCCACACCGCTTCCCGCGAATAGGAATGCGGAAACGACCAAAGCCACGATCATCGTATTCGTTTTTTTGCTCATCTCTATCTACCTCGCTTTCTTCACAGTCTTGGCACTCGCGGTCGCGACCGTGACGATCTCACGACCGCGGGAGTGACAGGTCGGGAAGAACCGACCCATGGATCTTGCAGGGGATCTCCTTTCCAAACAACATCTCCAATTGGGCAAAGCTCTGCGCCTGATCGGCCAGGGCCCGCACATAGGCAAGCTCAAACTCCAGCAGGGTCTTCTCGGCGTCAATAAGATCCAGTGAGCTGCGAAGGCCCGCCTGAAAGGCCTCCAGGGTGACGCCGAGCGACTGCTCTGCCTTGGGTATCAGGGTATTCTGATACAGATCGATCTTGCGCTGGGCATCCCGGTATTTGTATAAGGCCAGCTGCATGTCGGCGCGAAGGATATCCTGCACGGCCTGGTTGCCCGTCTTGGCGGACAGACGCATGGAGCGAGCCTCACTGACCGCGGCACGCCGCTTATCCCACCACACCGGGAGATTGATGGACAGGGAGGCAATGATCGGATCCTCACCACTGTCCGGGATTGCCGGGTTCATAGCCTCCCCGGTCGCGATCGTCTGCAGCCCCAGGGTGAAATCGGGATAGTAGTCCTTCTGAGCCAATTCGATGCCGGCCTTCGCCTTTGCCTCCAGGTACTCGAATCGCCTGACCCGCGGATTATACTCGGGGAGCTGTTCGAAGAGGTCGTCGTCGCTCATATCGATCATCATGACCGGCACATCCGCCGGCCAGGGCAGGACCGTGTCGACCGGCATGTTCATGGCGGCGATCAGCTTTGCCATAATGGGCGTTCGTAGGTCGAGGAGGGTCCTGACCCGGTCTTCCAGCTTTCCGAGTTCGACCTGGGTTCGGATCACGTCCGAAT
>CAZAGT010000238.1:0-8046 GCA_964484515.1 uncultured Desulfobacteraceae bacterium
TGGAGGTTTGAGGCAAAGACAAAAGACTCTTGGCAGTCTTCTTCCATTTGCCTTCAGCCTTCCACCTTTTACCTTTGACTCTTTGTGAACGCCGCAGTGACGAGGGATGAGGGTAATCCCGATACAATCGGGACAGATGAGCGCTTTCCGACAGCCTCCTCAGGATTGGAGATAAAAAGGATCCTACAAGGATGGAATTAGGCTAAGACGTTCTTTGTTTGGAACTTGACGTATTCTTCGTTATGGTATGTCGGTTCCCTTTCGTGACTTCGCGCTTTCTCAAGGCAATCGGCTGATGGGCTTCTTTGAATCATTCGACGGCACCCGCATTCACTACCATATCGTGGGAGAAGGTCTTCCCGTAGTGCTGGCTCATGGGTTCGCCACCGATGCGAAGAGCACCTGGCCGCCCGCGGGTATTGACGAGGCACTAGCTCGTGCCGGGTTTCGAGCGATCATGCCTGACCTGCGCGGTCACGGTCAGTCGGGCAAGCCCCACGATGCCGCCGCCTACGAAGACGATGCCGAAGTCAGGGATATCATGGCCTTGGTCGAGCATCTCAAGCTGGGTCGTTACTATGCACTCGGTTATTCCCACGGGGCCATCGTTGTCGCGAAGCTCTTGGTCCTCGATACGAAGCTCAGAAAGGCGATCTTGGGAGGGATTGGCCACTTCTTTACCGATCCGGAATGGAGGCGACCGAAACAGATCGCGGCGGGCCTATTGGCTGATGACCCCGAAGATCCCATTTCACGGGGTCTGGTGGTCTATGCCAAGCAAAACAGAGGAGACCTGGTCGCGCTGGCCAATGTGCAACTGGGCCAACCGACGACCACGCCCGCAGAGTTGGCTCGAATACAGCAGCCGGTTATGGTGCTTTGTGGTGACCAAGATCAGGTTAATGGCTCGCCGCAACGACTTGCTCAGTATATTCCTGACTGCACATTAACCCTTGTGCCCGGGACCCATCTGAAAGCGCTCAACAGTCCGGAATTCGCCCGGGCCGTCGTGGATTTCTTGCTGGAAGCTTGACTTGAAGTCCTACCTATCCATCCAGATACAGATGCGCCAATACCTTTGCATCCTGGATGATGCTGCTGATTAGGCAGTATTCGTTGGGCTGATGGGCACTGTTTGAGACGGTCGACCAGACGGCCGCCGGAAGCCCGGCTCGGCGAAAAAAGGCGGCCACCGTCCCGCCACCGATACCCATGACTTTCGCATCAAGTCCTGTGACATGGTTTATGGCCTTACCGAGGGCCTTCACAACGGGTGCATCGGCGGGAGTCGGGTTGAGGGCATCCTGACGGTAAATCGGAGCCACCTCTACTGAATATCCTGACTGCCCGGCAAGGTCCCCGGCAATCTCCCTGGCCCGGGCAACGACCTCGTCGACCCTATGCTGGGGCAATATGCGGCAATCCATATAAAAAACGTCGCGACCCGGGATTGTATTGACGTTGGGTACGTTTGCCTCCATCTTGGTCGGCTCAAAGGTAGATACCGGCGGCTCAAAAAGATCATCCCGATCCGAGAAGCTCTCTCTCAGACCTTGCAGGCGCAATATCAGGTCGGCGGCTCCGAGGAGGCTGTTCCTCCCCTTTTCAGGTGTGCTGGCATGGCATTGTCGACCTGAGACGGTACATTTGAGCCAGAGCATCGATTTTTCCGCTATCTCAACCATTGTCCCTTCCGCATTCCCCGCATCCGGAACCACGATCAGATCATTCGCCTGGAAGAAATCCCCATGATTTCTGATACAGTAATCCAACCCAAACTCACTCCCGGTTTCCTCATCAGCGACAAAGGCCAGGCCGATATTCTTCGGGAGTGTTTCATCCACCTCGAGGACGCCCTTCAAGGCGAGGTAGGAGCTCACAATGGCGTGTTGGTTGTCCTCAACGCCCCGCCCGATGATCTTGTCGCCCGCAACCTTGATCCGATAAGGATCCGTCTCCCAGAGGGATAACTCACCAGGCGGTACGATGTCCATGTGACTGAGGACCCAAACTGTTTGCCGGTCGTTCCTCCCCATCCACTTCGCAAGGAGGTTCGGCCGGTATCCATCTCGGGCCTGCTCGTCTGGGGCCTCGATCTGCTGCACAAAATCCGGTCGCAATTCCTCGACCTTCTTTCGCAGGTACTCGGCCTTCTCGTGTTCTCCTGTTCCTCCGTTTTTCGGGCCGAGTGCCACTCGCGCCGTCAGCTCTGATTGAAGTGAGACGATTTCCTCCTTGAAACCTTCGATCCTGTTGAAAACGCGTTCTAGATTTGGCATACGATTTACCTCCAAGGTCAGGCAATAAAAGTCGCTCCAGGACCCAAGGGAATCACAGTCCCGAGAGCCGCGCAATCTCGGTCATCATCTGTTCCAGGAATTCCGCAACCGGCATGGCTGACTGTTTGCGAACGGGGGCTCCAAATGTGATCTGGACCCGCGTTCGAATTCGCTGACGGGAATACCTGATCCCCACCGGAATAAAAGGAGGCGTCATGCGGGTCAGGACCATCCGAACCAGTCCGGGCCGTCCGGGGCCCATCTTGCCTACATAGTAGGTTCCCTCCGGGAAGACAACAATCCCTTCTCCATCCTGCAACAATTCCAGCATGCGTTTCAAGGATCGACGGCTTTCAAGAGGCCGCGCCCGATTCAACGGGACCCCTCCCAGGGACAATAAAAACCACCCCACCAGCGGATGCGTGAATAACTCGTATTTGGCCATATAGTACAGTGGTCGGGGCGTTGCGAGGCCCAGTAGGGGGATGTCTTCCCAACGCTGATGCTTCGATAGGAGGAGGAAGGCCGATTCTGTAGGAAGATGAGACCGTCCCTCGGTCTCAATCCGAAAGAAGATCGGCAGGCAGATCTTCCCCAGCATCCTGGCAAACCGCAGTAGCCACGTCTTTCTGCTGTCAAACGTACGGGGCATGCTATTCTTTATCTGGCATCGTATCAAACTGGGTGCGGGTGCCTTCTGCGGCTTTGGACGGACCTTATGGTGATGATGATCAGATGCGGATGGTTAAGGCAGATCCACCCCGGCATGTATATTTCAAAAGGGAACGAAACTGTTTGAGGGCCGGCTTCTGGGGGGCTGGGCTAGCCTTACTCGACCGTGACGCTCTTGGCCAGATTCCTGGGTTTGTCGATGTCCCTGTTCAGAAACCGGGCACAGTGGTAGGCCAAGAGTTGACAAGGGATGACTGCCAAGATCGGATAGAGGTATTCCAGGGTTTCGGGGATCTCAATGGTATCATCCACCATTTCTTTGGTCTTTTCATCACCTTCGGTTACAATGGCAACCACCGGCCCTTTGCGACTCTTGATCTCCTGAATGTTGCTTATCATCTTGTCATGCATCGCATCCTTAGGGGCGATGGCCACAGTGGGCAAATCGCGGCTTATCAGGGCGATAGGCCCGTGTTTCATCTCACCGGCAGCATATCCTTCGGCGTGGATATAGGAAATCTCTTTTAGTTTCAGGGCCCCTTCCATGGCAATCGGATAGCCATATTTGCGCCCCAAGTAGAGCCAGTTATTGTAGCGGTAGTATTTCTCCGCGATGGCCTGGATGTGGTTGTCCTGTGAAAGGACCTTCTTGACCAGCTCCGGTAGTTGCGAAAGGGCCTTGATGGCCTCGACTCCATCGGTCAGGGAGAGGGTCTGATGCCGCCCCAGCAAGAGGGCCAACAGGGTCAGGATGGTCAATTGCGAAATAAAGATCTTCGTAGAGGCCACGCCGATCTCAGGACCGGCATGGTTGTAAACGCCCGCGTCTGTTTCACGGGCAATGGAGCTGCCCACCACGTTGACGATCCCCAAGAGGCCGGCGCCCTTGCGACTGGCCTCACGTATGGCCGCAAGTGTATCCGCCGTTTCACCCGATTGGCTAAGCGCTATTATGAAAGTATTGGGTGGAAAATTCAGTTTCTGGTAACGGAATTCCGAAGCGAGTTCCACCTGCACGTCGATCTCTGTCAGCTTTTCAAAGATATAGCGACCCTCGCACCCGGCGTAATACGACGTTCCGCATGCCACGATGACGATATGTCGGCAATCCTTAAGCCTCTCCCATACCGGCATAATGCCCCCCAGTTTGGGGACACCTTCGCCCGGTTCGAGTCGGCCCCGCATCGCATTCATGATCGTTTCCGGCTGCTCGTAGATCTCCTTTAACATGAAGTGGGGGAACCCATTCAACTCCGCATCTTCCGGCTGCCATTCCACGGTCTCCGTGTCCCTCTGGATCGCCTTGGCCTGAGCGGTTGAGATAGAGATGCCTTCTCTCGTTAGGGTAGCGAGCTCGTTGTCGTTCAAATGAATAACCTTATTCGTGTACCGTACCATCGCCGACACGTCGGAAGCTGCGAAATTCCCCTCCTCACCCACACCGATGATCAGGGGACTACCTCTGCGGGCGACAACAATCTCACCTGAGACATCTTTGTGAATCACGGCTATCCCGAAGGTTCCCTCCACCTGTGCCATCGTCTTTCTGACGGCCTCACTCAGATCGCCGTCGAAATTCATGGAGATCAGGTGCGCCAGGATCTCCGTATCGGTTTCAGACCGAAACCGGATCCCCTTTTTCTCGAGTCGTTTCTTGAGGTTATGAAAATTTTCGATGATCCCATTGTGAATGATGAAGACGTTTTCGGCTTCATCGCTGTGCGGGTGTGCGTTCTCCTCCGTCGGTTCCCCATGCGTCGCCCACCTGGTGTGCGCAATGCCAACACTTCCAGTGAGTTCCAGACCATTGATCTTCTTCTCTAGTTCAATGATCCTGCCCACTGCCCTATGACATTCTATAGAATGACCGTTCTGCACAGCAAGGCCCGCTGAGTCATAGCCACGATATTCGAGCCGCTTTAGTCCCTCAATAAGGATTGATCTAGCCTCCTTTTGGCCAACGTAACACACAATACCGCACATGGTTAATCTCTCCTTGGGATTTCTTTGGTTCGTTATTCGCTACGCCCGACGATTCAGGAGACGCGGGTTGCCCCCGGAAGCAAGCATGCGATCATGTTTTGCATATGTTATGCCAAAAAACGGCCAAAGAGAAGGCTAATCCGGATGTCATGGTTGTTGCGGGTGGAACGGTAGCAGCCGGCGCGCCCTCCGTAACCTCATCGTAGGGAGTCGATTCATCTCGAAAAGCGAACCGGTTAGCAGAAACCTAACCAGGAATGAAGTACTCGCTGATAATGTGCCTGGCGAGGTCTGCGGCGCGGATGCCCAGTCTCTCGCCGTGCACCGCAAGGATCGTGACCGCAATACCATCATCTTGTTCTGATGGAATCGCGTAGGCGGTAAGCCAATCATATTTGAACTGATCCAGCTTGTCGTTGATCGTACCCGTTTTGGCGCCCAGGGCAATATCTGCAAAACGTTTCTTGCGCCGCAACGAACGAAAGGCCTTTCGGCAGGTGCCCCTGACCACCGTGTCCGCCATCAGTGTCCTGAGGTCATCAGCCGTCGACTTCTTTATGGGCATAGCCATCTTTTTCGGCTCGGCTTGATAGAGGATCCTGCCCGATTCATCCTGGATCGTATCCACCAGCCACGGTTCCATCATGAGCCCATCATTTGCGACAACCGCCGTTATGAGTGCGGCATGGAGGGGTGATATCAAGGTCCGCTTATTGAAACCGCACGCGATTTCGGCCAGTCCGAAATCGTCTTCGGGAACCTCGATAAAGCTTCTGGCCACGGGGACATCGAACTGGATTCGTCGGTTGAAAAGGAATCCCACAGCGTATTCCGTTATTAAGGCCCGGCCGAGATCGTAGATCCCGATCTTGCCAAAGACCGGATTAACGGACTTGGAAAACGCCTGCTTCAGGCTGATCTGGTTTGTGTAGCGATCCCTTCTTTGCCTCAACTGGCTTTTATAAAGGGTGTACCTGCGGCCTCGGAAATGAAAGACCTTGTCAGGCCTGAAACCTTTGGCTTCGATCGCCGCGGCCGCCACTACGATCTTGAACAGGCTCGCCGCAGGAAAACCGGCTTGAAGACAGAGGTTCTCGCCGTCGCTAGGGGTGGTGCCTTCACTTTCGTAATCCGCCAGCACAAGGATCCGGCCGTCATGAGGCCGCAATACGACCACGGCGGCCTGATAAGTTCGAGATCGTTTGAGAAGTCCCGAGACATAACGCTGAAGCCTTGTGTTCAACGAGGTTGTGATCTTGAGATCGGGCGCTTCAGCAGCGAGGGGATACAGGCCCGTGGCCGGAAGGGAATCCAGTTTCAAGGGATTCAGTAGACGGGGTAGCTCTTCCCTTGTAATCCTCTGCGGCGAAATGTCCTTCTTTACAGGTGGGCTATTAGGAGGGGGCGGGGTCGATCGTTCGCGCTTTGCGAATGGCCATGAACCGGCATAGAAAAAGGCGCTGATAAAGAGGAGGGACACACCCACCCACATGCCAAGCCAGGGAATTCTTCTCAGATTGTGCTTTCTGCGGGTATTTCGTTGGAGGTTTCTCTGGTAATCCCGCCAATTTCGATAAGGTGTATGATTGCGTTTCGGCACAAACTTCAAAATATTCTCGTGCTGTCCGCCCCCCTTCCTCATGCGAAAGAATCTTCGGGACCGAATACCCTTTTCTACTCAATCGGAATGGGGTGATATCGTGCGAATCCCACCCATGTATGTGACGAGCGCCTCCGGAATGGCAACGCTCCCGTCTTCAAGCTGGTAGTTCTCCAAAATGGCCACAAACGTCCTTCCCACGGCGAGTCCCGAGCCATTGAGGGTGTGTGTCAATTCCGTCCCACTCGTGCCCTTGCGCTTGAAACGGATGCTGCCCCGCCTCGCCTGGAAATCCTCAAAGTTGCTGCAGGAAGATATCTCCCGGTAAAGGCCTTGACCCGGCAGCCACACTTCCAGGTCATAGGTCTTCGCCGCTGAAAAACCGAGGTCCCCGGTACACAAGGTAACCACTCGGTACGGCAGGCCGAGACGTTTCAGAATGGCTTCCGCATTTCCGGTCAGGTTTTCAAGCTCATCATAGGAGTCTTCCGGGCGACAGAATTTGACCAACTCCACTTTGTTGAATTGGTGCTGGCGAATCAGACCGCGCGTGTCCTTCCCGTAAGATCCCGCCTCAGAGCGGAAACACGGCGTGTAGGAGACGTAATTGAGCGGCAAGGCCTCCTCGGCCAAGATCTCTTCACGGTGGATATTGGTGACGGGGACTTCGGCGGTGGGAATCAGGTATAAGTCCCAGTCGTCAATTTTGAAGAGATCCTCTTTGAACTTGGGCAGTTGACCCGTCGCGGTCATCGCGGCTTCGTTGACCATAAAAGGCGGTAATACTTCGGTGTATCCGTGGTCCTTCGTGTGGACATCCAGCATGAAATTGATCAGCGCCCTTTCCAAGGCGGCTCCGGCCCCTCGGTAGAGGGCAAATCTGGCACCGGCGATCTTGGACGCCCGCGCAAAATCGAGAATGCCCAGTCTCTCCCCAATATCCCAATGCGGCAAAGGCTCAAAGGAGGTCGGCTTGATCTCTCCCCAGGTCCGAATGACGGGATTGGCTCGCTCGTCTTCTCCCACCGGCACCGATTCGTGGGGCACATTCGGTATCACCATGAGCAGCGGTTTCAGCGTCTCTTCAATGCCGGAGAGCTCGGCCTCCATGTCTTTGATTTGCACGGCGACCTTTTTCATTTCCTCGATTAATCGGGACGCGTCCTCACTCTTCTTTTTAAGGAGCGCTATTTCTTGGCTCACGTCATTACGGCGGCGCCGGAGGTCCTCTAGGGCCGGTAGCAGCCTGCGCCTCTCCGAATCGATCTCCTCAAAGGCCGAGATATCGAGATCATAATGCCGGTCAGCAAGCATCCTGCTGACTTCGCCCAAGTGGGATCGAATGAATCTGAGATCCAGCATCTAGTCCCTTGTCCTCTCAAGAGCCTGGAAGGCTGTCGGAAACCCCGTCTGTCCCGATTCTATCAGGACGACCATCATCCTCCGTCATTGCGATGTAAACCCTAACGTTGCAAAAGTCGAGGATGCTGCAGATTCCAGGCGCCAAGGGTG
>CAZAGT010000239.1:0-2049 GCA_964484515.1 uncultured Desulfobacteraceae bacterium
GACACGATCTTTGAGATCGGAGGACAGGATTCCAAGTATATCTCAATCGCGAATTCCAACCCGCTTGATTTTGATATGAATAAGGTCTGCGCAGCAGGGACGGGAAGCTTTCTTCACGAGCTGGCCAACAAGTACGGGATCAACATCGTCGGTGAGTTTCAGGAAATCGCCCTATCCTCGAAATCACCGGTCAAGCTGGCTGAGCGATGTACGGTCTTTATGGAATCAGACCTGGTTTCCTATCATCAAAGAGGGATCCGGCAAAGGGATCTGATTGCGGGGCTTTGCTATGCGGTGGTTCATAATTATCTCAACCGCGTTGTCGGCAAAAGGAAAATCGGTCAACGGGTGATGTTCTTGGGCGGCCCGTCTCTGAACAAGGGGGTCGTTGCCGCTTTTGAGAATGTCCTTGGGCGCGGGCTCATCGTCCCTAAACACCGAGAGGTGCTCGGTGCTTTCGGGGCGGCCCTCAGCGTTCAGGAGATGATGCACCGTGAGGCCAAGACGCAGAGCACCTTTCGCGGCATAGAAAGTGCCGTTGGGGATCGGATGGATTACACCGAGAAAATCTGCCGGGCTGACCGAAGCTGCCACAACCAATGCAAACTCAAGATCTACGACTTTGACGGACGTAGGAGTATCTGGGGCGGGGAATGCGGCCGGTACGAGGTGAGTCGGCATCGGGGGGCGAAACAGGAAAACTATTTTGAGCTGTGGGATACCATCTGGCAGCATCATATGTGGGGTGTCTTCGAAGAACTGAAACAGGAACCCCTGATGGAGATCAATGGGAGGCCCACAGTCGGTATGCAACGATCTCTCTATGCGCTGCATACGGCCGTGCTGTGGGGTCACTTCTTCGACAAGCTTGGATTCAGGCTCGTTCTAACACCACCGACAAACGCACAGATCGCCAGAGAGGGCATCGAGGCGATGACCGCCGAAACCTGCTTCCCGGTGAAGGTCTCTCACGGTCACGCGAAGGCCCTCATCGGCAAGACGAGATTCGTGTTTTCACCGATCATCATTGATATGCCTACGCCGGAGGCTTCGGAGACCGGGTACTACTGCCCCCTGGTGCAGTCAAACCACTACATGCTGCGAACGGCCCTAAACCTGAATGATGTGCCGGTCCTGAGTCCGACTGTTCATCTGAAATACGATCCGGAGAAGCTGGCCGTGGATCTGGCGCGGCAGCTGTCAAGACCCCTCAAGGTGAGTAAATCGAAGATCAAGCGTGCGTTGGACCACGGTCTGGGTAAAATGGATCGTTTTGTCCGGGAGATGTATCGGAGGGGGAGGGGAATCCTTCATCATCACGATCCGGAGAGGCCTCTGATTGTTGTCACGGGACGCCCTTACAACCTCTACGATGAAAGGCTGAATCTGAGACTCGGTCAGAATCTGGCCAAGATCGGTGTTGCCGCCCTGCCGATGGATTTCATGCACCTCGACAAAGTGGATCTGTCCGATTTCCCGGACATGTACTGGGGCCTGGGGGCACGGGTCCTGAGAGCGGCTAAGCTGATCAGGGAGCACGAGAACTACTTTGGACTACATCTGACCAATTTCAGCTGTGGGGCCGATTCATTCATCGAGCACTTCTACAAATATATTATGGGGGACAAACCTTACCTCATCCTGGAATTGGATGAACACAGCGCCGTGGCGGGTGTTATGACGAGGCTTGAGGCCTACCGCAACGTGATCGATAACACGATGCAGAGAGCGAATCGGTTGTTGTATCAAAGTCTGAAGGTATCAAATTGACCGTCGAATCGAACAGGTGCGTTCTCTAGGCTTGGACGGAGTACATGCAAATGGAAACGCATAGAGGCCAAATCTTTAAGACGTTTTCGGAGAAGGTTGGGCAATTCAGCCTGCGGGACAGGGTTTTCCTGATCCCCGAAATGAACCGGGTGGGGTGTCACCTCCTGGCCGGAACCTTCAGGGGGTTCGGCATCAACGCCCTCGTCATGCCGACCTACGAGGGGTTGGACCGGGGTAAGGAGTTCACTTCGGGTAAAGAGTGCTTCCCCTGCCAGGTCA
>CAZAGT010000239.1:2059-8021 GCA_964484515.1 uncultured Desulfobacteraceae bacterium
GTATATCTACTTCATGCCCGAGGCGACGGGTCCTTGCCGTTTCGGGATGTATAACAAGTTTCAGAGAATCGTCCTCGATTCTTTCCCCGATTTGAAGAATCTCAAGATCGGTTCCCTGACAACCGGAAACTCCTACTCCGTGGAGGGGTTGATTGACGAAGAGCATGCTCAGGACTTCCGCAAGGTGGCCTATTTCTCGGTCGTGATCTCAGACTTGCTGGACAGGCTGCTTTGGCGGGTGCGGCCGTACGAAAGAGGACCAGGCTTGGCGGACCGCCTTATTGAGCGGGCCACGAAGGAAATGTCCGACGCCTTCGAGACAGACGGGCCGGCAAAGGATTTCGACCACATTCTGGAGCGATTGGAAGCCTTTGTAGAACAAGCCAAATCGATTATCGACCCGGCCATCCCGCGTAAACCCTTGATCGGAGTTGTAGGCGAAATCTATCTGCGGACCCATGTCGCGGCCAATCAAGACATCATTCGACTCCTAGAGAGATACGGAGCCGAAGTGGTCAACGCATCGATCGCCGAATGGGTGAATTATACGAGTTATGACGGTTTGCGGGAGGCCAAACAGGGTTTCAGGTTGAGTCTTAAGCAGTGGCGCTACCAGGAGTTGAAGGACCACTTCAAGAAGATCATCGCCTATGGCGGCAAGCTCTGGTACCAACAGGCGAAACAACGTCAAGCCTACGATCGGGTCAGAAGGCTGATTGATCTTGCGGAAGATCATCAGATCAAGGATCTGGAGAAGACCCTCACGGAAAAGGACGTCTTCTCTTTCGATCTCGGCACGGAGGCCTGTTTGAGCATCCCGGGGATCATTGAATACGTGCGCCATGGGTTCAGCGGGGTCGTCAATGTGTATCCCTTTACATGCATGCCGAGTACGGTCACTTCGGCGGTGGTCAAGCCGATGATGAGCGAAAGGAAGGTCCCCTACCTGGATGCCCCTTATGACGGCAGTTTTCAGCCCGGCCGAGAAGCTGCCATTCGGACCTTCATGTACCAGGCGCAACAACATTACAAACGTCATTGTGGAAAAGGACGGAAGAACGTGTGAAGACCAAGATGTTGATCAACGCGGCCGATCCGGAAGAATACCGGATCGCCGTCATCAAAGATGGAAGACTGGACGGCTACCACATCGAGAGTAGCGCCGTCGAGCAGAAAAAAGGTAACATCTACAAGGGCATCGTCGAGAAGATCGAGCCACGGCTACAGGCCTGCTTCGTCAATTTTGGCGCCGACCGGAACGGATTTTTACCGGCCAGTGAGGTCCACCCGGAGTACCACCAGACCGAGAAGCCCGCGCAGGAGAAGCGAGGATTTCCACCCATCCAAAAAGCGTTGAAAAAGAACCAGGAACTCTTGATCCAGGTGACCAAGGAAATGCCGGGTCGCAAAGGGGATCACCTGACGACCTATGTATCGATTGCCGGTCGCTACCTGGTCCTCACGCCGGGGCGCACCAACAATGGAGTTTCCCGAAAGATCGAGGATGAGGAGGAAAGGCAGCGGCTGAAATCGATCATGGGGCAGCAGAAGCTTCCGGATGGGATCGGGTATATCATCAGGACCGTGGCCGCCGGCCAAAACAAACGCGAGCTTTCTAAGGACCTCAATAGACTGTTGCGAGTCTGGAAAAGCATCAAGAATAGGGTCAAGAAGGCGCCGCCCCTCTCTCTCATCCATAAGGAGCAAGACATTTGTTTTCGGACATTGCGCGACTATTACAGCAGCGATGTATCCGAGATTCTCGTGGACGATAAGGAGATCTACAACGAAATCAAGAGCTATATGAAGATCATCTCGCCGCGAGACCAAGGTCGAGTAAAGCTCTACAAGGGAACGCGCCCCATTTTTGACCAACATAAGATTGAGGACCAAATCGAGAGTATATACAACAATAAGGTGTTCTTGCCGTCGGGAGGCTCAATCGTTTTCGGTACGACCGAAGCTCTCATGTCTATTGACGTCAACTCCGGTCGCGGAATGGTGGGGAAAGATTTGGAAACCATGGTCTTCCGACATAATTTGGAGGCGGCGAGCGAGATCCCGAGGCAGCTTCGATTGAGGGATATTGGGGGGCTGATCGTCATCGATTTTATCGATATGAACGAGCGTAAGCACAATCGCGAAGTGGAGAAAGTCCTGCGCGAAGAGCTCAAGAAGGACCGTGCCAAGATCGATATGGCCCATATCAGCAAATTTGGGCTTTTGGAGTTGTCGCGGCAAAGGCTGAGACCTGCGATCGAATTGAGTAGCTACCAGATATGCCCGCACTGTGGGGGCCGGGGTATGGTGAAGTCTGTGGAGTCGGCCGCCGTTTCGTTCCTCCGCAGCATTTGGATGGGGCTTTCGAAAGGGAAGGCAACCCAGGTGACCGGGACTTTACCGCTGGCCGTCGCATCCTATCTCCAAAACCGTAAGCGGCGAGAGCTCGCCGAGATCGAGAAACGCTACGATGTCACCATCATTCTGACCGGAGACCCCACCATGATGCCCGGAAACGGGCAGCTCGACTTCATAAAAGGGGATGGGCGAGCCACCCCATCCGTCTCTCACGCCTAGCACGTTGCTGAAAAACGTTCATCTGGGCCGTACCTCCTCTACGGGTCGCTACTTCGGTAGAAAGTACCTTGTATGAAACTTCATGAAAGGAGATCTTTGATACCTCCACGCCCGGTCATAGGGGGCTCTTTTCAAGAAACGAAACGTTACCTGCTCGAATGTTGAAGAAGCTTGCAAGCAAGGCGGCCGGAGCAGACTCGGGGAATACGCCAAGGCTGTCAGTCCGGCCTATTCCGCGGAGGCCTTCCGGCCGCCTCGGGTAGCGCCTTATTCCGAGACAACGCACTCAATTCTTCGTTTTTGAAAGGAGACCCCTATGCCGGACGAACAGAGGTCGAAGAATCTCAAAATGTGAAATTCAAGTATCAACTTCATGAAGTTTCCTAGTCGATCAAACAGGCAGCCTTCACGGCTAGCGGGTGGGCTGACAGGAAAATAGAGGCTTCATGTTCAACAATATCATCTATTTTGTTCTCGTCCTCTTGATCTTCAGCATCACCTACCCGGAAACCTCGAGCAAAGAGAGTTTCGGTGCCTCTCTATTCCTGATGATCTTGAGTTGGGCGGCCTTTGCGCTTTACTGTCGCTGGGGTTTTGGGCGTTTTTTGGCCCGCCTTCAAAAACACGGCGATCAGGATGGGCGTTCGGCAGGGGAATATCAAAGGTTGATTCTGAAGTTTTCGGTCTTGGCCATCTTCCTGTTCGCCCTCGATGTATATGCCTTTCAGATCAAGTACTGGCTTCAGACCATTTCGTTTTTGAGGCACTTCTCGGTTCTCCAGGGGCTTGCGGCGATCTCGCTCTTCGTGTTCTACCTGTGTACGATTTGGTATTTTGCGCATCCAGCCTATCTGATCGCATTTCAGGCAGACATCGCGCGGACGTCCTTCATTGTTTCGAATGTCAAACTTAATTTGCCTATCATCTTCCCCTGGGCCCTCCTATCGCTCTCCTACGACCTCATCTCGTTGAGCCCCTGGGCAGGGCCGGATGGGTTTCTGAGCCGACCCGAAGGTCAGATCCTCTTTTTTGCCTGTTTCTTGATCCTCTTGATGATCTATATGCCGTTTCTGATTCAGTCCTGGTGGGGTTGCAGGCCATTTCCGCCCTCCGAAAAAATAAAGGTCCTGGAGGCCTTTCTCAAAGATAAGGGCCTCCGTTACCGCAATCTTCTTCGATGGCCTATCTTCGAAGGCCGGATGATGACGGCGGGCGTGATGGGTATCGTGCCTCGGTACCGTTATTTACTTGTTACGGATGCGCTCATAGAGATCCTTTCGACCGAGGAACTGAAGGCCGTCCTGGCCCACGAGATCGGCCACGTCAAGTACCGTCACATGCTTTTCTACCTCATCTTCTTTCTGGGGTACATGTTTCTGATGGTCGGCTTGTTTGAGTCCGACCTCTATTTTCTTCTCAGTATCTATGTGTTTGAGCGTTTCATGACGAATGTGGCCTCGGCTGGCAGCTTCTATCTCCTCTTTGCAGTTCCCCTCCTGCTCACGATGTTCGTGTACTTTCGCTACGTAATGGGTTTCTTCATGCGCCAGTTTGAACGTCAGGCCGATCTCTACTCGGCCGTCGCCATGGGAAGCCCCATCGGAACGATCAACTCTTTGGAAAAAATCGCCATGCTCAGCGGGAAGACCAGAGAGCTGCCGAGTTGGCATCACTTCAGCATCAAAGAGAGGGTCGATTACCTGTGGCGGACGACCAGAGATCGGCAACTCGTAAAGAAACACCATCGGTTTGTCATGGGCTCGTTTACGGTTTTCCTGGTTTGCCTGATCGGTTTGACCTACTTCTTAAATTTCAGTCCCGCGAAAGAAAGACTCTCCTACGTTCTTGTCAGTAAGCTGCTCAATCAACAGCTCATGAAGGACCCCGCCAACCTAGCCCTGTACGAGAGCTTGGCGCTGGTTTACCAGAAGATGGAGAGGTACGGGGAGGCGATCAAGACCTACGAGGAGATCATTGCGATCGATCCTGACCGCGCTGTAGCCCTGAACAACCTGGCTTGGATCTTGGTCACCACGCCGAAGAAAGAACTGAGGGATGAAGCCCGCGGCCTCGAATTGGCCCGAAGGGCCGTCAAGCTTGAGGCATCGGCCGTCTTCCTGGATACCCTTGCAGAGGCTTATTACGCGAACGGGCAGTACGATGAGGCGATAAGGGTCATCGAAGAGGCTATATCCGTGGCCAGAGGAGGGAAGACCTATTACAGAGAGCAACTTGAGAAGTTCATGGCCGCCAGGGATCAAAGAGACCATCAGGAGGTCCGATGACCCTATTCAAGGCAGCCACATTCAATACGAACTCTATTCGCGCCAGGGTTCCGATCATTACGGACTGGTTGCAGCAGGAGCGCCCCGATATCCTCTGCCTACAGGAGACCAAGGTCCAGGATAAAGAATTTCCGACGGATACCTTCAAGGCGCATGGGTACCACGTCACATTCTGGGGACAGAAGTCCTACAACGGTGTTGCGATGATCGGCAAACACCCGATGGTCGATATCCGCCGGGGACTTTACGGGGAGGAGGGAGAAGAAGCTCGTTTTATGAGCACCACGATCCGGGATATACCGGTCATTGGGGTTTACGTCCCGCAGGGGTTTGCACCGGGCACAGAGAAGTTCGTCTACAAGCTGCAATGGCTGAGAGATCTCCTGGCTCTGCTCAGGGGGGAGTATCTGTCGGATGCGCCGCTCCTGCTCATGGGAGATTTCAACGTGGCGCTGGAGCCCATGGATGTTTACGATCCCGAGGGCTTGCGCGGGGAGGTCGGATTTCATCCGGAAGAGCAGGCGATTTTGCGCGAGTACTTTGCGTGGGGACTCGTGGACATCTTTCGTAAGCACCATTCAGAGGGAAATCAGTTCACGTTCTGGGATTATAGAATCCCTAATGCCCTGAAACGAAAGATGGGTTGGCGGATCGATTATATCCTGGCGACGAGGCCCCTGGCCGAAACGTCGCACCGGGCCTGGATCGACACGGATGCACGCGCCCGGGCAAAGCCCTCCGACCACACCTTTTTGGTGGCAGAATTCGACCTTCATTGAACGAAAACGCTCAATTCATAGGAGTCAGAAGTCGGAAGCCAGCCCCGCCGCTTGGCGCGGGAGCGGACAGCTTGATCGATCGGCAAACTTCATGATAGCGGTACTTGAATTTGACATCTTCAGGTCTTTCGAGTTGAGTTGCCCGGTCATGGGGGTCTCTTTTCAAAGATGAGGAATTGTGTGCGTGGTCTCGGCGTAAGGCGCTACCCGAGGCGGCCGGAAGGCCTCCGCGGAATAGGCCGGACTGAGAGCCTTGGCGCGTTCTTCGAGTCTGCTCCGGCCGCCTTGCTTGCAAGCTTCTTCAGCGTTCGAGCGGGTAAC
>CAZAGT010000240.1:0-5000 GCA_964484515.1 uncultured Desulfobacteraceae bacterium
AATGGGCCGGACTGACAGCCTTGGCGTATTCTCCGAGTCTGCTCCGGCCGCCTGGCTTGCAAGCTTCTTCAGCGTTCGAGCAGGTAACGTTTTGGTTTCTTGAAAAGAGACCCCCGTGGCCGGACGACAGACGCCGAACAATCACAAAATGTCGAATTTGAATACCAACTTCACGAAGTTTCCCGGTCGATCAACCTGGGCGCCCTGCGGCAAGCGGCGGCGCTGACTTGAAGCCCCCATGGTTGCACAATGGGTCTTCAAGGGCCGGATGACACGAAAAGGGTCCAAAGAAGTCCTCCCAGAATACGCATCAGGCGATGACCGCAAAAAGCACACGTGAGAAGATGAAGACCGGACGATGGGTCCGCGCGTTTTTTCCGAAATCTGCGATCGGATCGGCACTCCTTTGGAGGTTCGTAGCCCTGTCTATCGGCCTCGGGATGGTTCTTCAGCATCCCACGCAAGGTAGAGCGCGCAGCGCTCATGCGCAGGACCCCGCTTATTCGAGTGCCATAGAGAAGACGATCCGGGCGAATGCTCATAGGACTCCGGTTTACGGGTACCGGGTTGTCAACGACTACCCGCATGACCCCAATTCCTTTACTCAGGGGCTGCTTTTCGACCGAGGATCTCTCTACGAGAGTACAGGGCTGTACGGTAGATCTACCATTAGGAAGGCCGATCTAAAGACGGGAGTCGTTTTGCGAATACGTCATCTGCCGCCGCACTACTTTGGTGAGGGCTTGGCGATCTGGAAAGATAGACTGATTCAACTGACCTGGAGATCAAGACGCGGATTTGTCTATGACAGGGACTTTCATAAGAGCGGGGAGTTTGAGTACCAGACGGAGGGATGGGGGATTACCCAAAACGGAGAACACTTGATCATGAGTGATGGTACGGACACGCTTCGGTTCTGGGAGCCCGTCCGTTTCACGGAGGTCAGGCGCGTTCATGTTCACGATCACGGCGGACCGATCCGTTTTATCAACGAGCTCGAATACATCGAGGGCGAGATTTATGCGAATGTCTGGGGAACGGACTACCTGGCGAGGATCTCACCGGATACGGGTGGAATTACCGGATGGATCGATCTGAAAGGTCTCCTCGGACCTTCAATTCGTTTACCGCCGGGGTGTGTCCTAAACGGAATAGCCTACGACAAAACAAAAGACAGACTCTTCGTAACGGGGAAATTTTGGCCGAGGCTATTTGAGATAAGACTCGTGCCCTGATGGAGCGAGAACGCTCCATGTCCGTTGCCCGTAGCCCTACATCCGTCTTCAAATATAGGGCACTGCAGCCAAAACGATAAGGCCTCGCAGCCGAGTTATCATCCACCTTATGGGTCCCAGGCGAGGCTGGGGACAAATTTTATCTCACGGCCTATTCACTCCCGCCAAGGCTGTTCAAGGCCCGCTCGGCTGCTCGGCGCACGTCTTGATCTGCGTCCGTGCAGTAGTCCTCGATGAAGCGCCTCGACTTCTCCGTCTTGATCCTGGCGAGCGCATCCAGGCCGGTTATCCGAAGGGCCGCTGAGCCGATCGCCATGGCCGCAGCAACCGGATCGAGTGCCTTCTCATCGAAGAGGGCCAGGGAAAGAACGGATGCATCTCGCACCCAGAGTGCGGGGTCGTTGAGCAAGGCAATGAGCTGGGGGATCGCGCGAAGATACCTCAGTTGCCCAAGGGCAAAGGCGGCGGCCCGCTTGACGGCAGGATCAGGATCCGTGAGATAGACGAGAAGGCCTTCGGCGACCCGCTTCGAATGGTTGATATCGTGAATCCACTCGTCCAGACGAGATAGGGTGACCGCAGCGTGAGCCAACGCCAAACGGGCATAGTCCTGCCGATACGCATCCCTTTCGCTGCTACCCGAGGGCGGCGCTGCAAGGATCTTATACGTATCGTAGTCGAGGGCGACGGCACGGGCAATGACGGAGAGGAGGGCGGCGGCCCTCCTTTCATCCTCTGCGAGGTACTGCTCGATGAGAGTAGGATCATACCTCTCCAGGGCCTCGCTAAGGGCCGCCCTCATGGGCTCAAGGGTCTTGAGACGCTCCTGGTCCAACATGTCCCCAATGGCCGTCACGGCCGCGGCTCGGACTCTCCAGGCGGGATCTCGAGCGGCCTTCCGACATGCCTCCAGTGCTCTCGTATCTTTGAGCCGACCTAACAGGTAGAGGGCCCGCGTGCGGATCAGCGGGTCTGGATCGTCGGTCTTGGGGATAAGAGCAGCGACGGCCTGATGAGCGTGGATCGCAAAGAAGCGGCTCATGAAGAGACGTGCCATGATATCAGGCGTCCCCAGGCGTTCCACCATCATCGGCACGGTTTGCACTGCGTTCAGGCCGAGGAGTTCTTCTTGGGCCTTCTTGGGGATTTCCTCTTCAAGGCCCCAGTGCGCGGCCACGGAAAGCAATCCCTCGATCTTCAAAGGGTCACGCTGGGCTTGAGACCTTTCAAAGGCCTTTGCCAGGCGTCTTCTTTCAGCGACACGTCGTTCACGGGCGGCTTCCTCGGGGCCGGCCGGAGCCCCCGGCGTGAGCAGCTCAAAGCCACTCAAGTTACCAGCGTCGTCGTCGATCCCGACAGCCCACCGGTTGGTCCCCCAAACCGTGTTGTTTGACCCGTGCCCACCGTACCTGTCAAGGCCGTCTGCGTCCATGAAGAGCCCGATTCCGCCCGCTCGCCGCGATTCAATCAGGCGGCCGACGGCCATCCCGGAGCTGTTCTCGTAACCGTCAGATCCGGCATTGTCTACGAAGATACCGTTCCCATTTGCTTCAGAAGCGCCCATCGAAAGCCATTTGGAGACATAGGTGTCGTTTCCCTGCTCGTTGACCAGGATCCCAATGCCGAAGTCATGGCCGCAACCCTGAGAGACCCCCCATGATGTGATCAAATCATCCCCGCAGGCGTCCAGGAGTAATCCAACAGCAAAATGGATCCCGGCCCCCTGGGCATAGCGGCGTGCCACGTAGGTGTCCTTGCCGGAACCGTCGTAGAGGAGACCGAGCCCCATCCAATAGGAGGCGCCCTGACCGAAGTACTGGCATTGATAAAGGTCATTGCCCCATCGGTCGGCAAGCAGGGCCAAGCCGCCGCCGGCCAGATCCCTGAAGCCCATGGCAAAGCCCTGGGCAAAGCTCTGGTTCATATCCGGCTCTCTGGGGTCAGGGGCTTCGCTTCCGGAGAGGTACTTGTCGTTACCGCCCAGGTCGCAAAGAGATGCCACGCCGAGGACACCGGCAAAGGCCTGTCCTGTTTGATGGCACTGGTACACGTCTTCACCGCCCAGATCGAGCAAGCCACCGCATCCCCAGGCTGCGGCTGCCTGGACAAAGCGGGTCCCCAGGTAGCAGTCCCGACCTTCCCCGTCGATGAGTAGGCCGACACCGAAAAGGCCGGCGCCTTGAGCGTAACGGCCGGACCGGTAGAGATCGTTACCACTGAGGTCGAGGAGGATTCCAATCCCCCAGTGGCCGCACCCCTGCGTGAAGTCACCGCCAAGATAGACGTCGTCGCCACCAAGGTCGAGGACGATTCCGCAGTTCCCCTCGAGTCCTGACGCGATCTGTCCGTGGTAGACGTCCTCGCCACCGAGATCGATAATCAGGGTCGCCGGGTGATTGTGGGCATCAGGGCCACGACCGCCGATTTCCACGCGCCCGGCGGGGGTGTCGAAGGAGATGGAGGCAATGTCCCGGTGGTTATCGACCTCGAGGAGCGAACGGGCCTCGTTCAACGATTCGAGTACCAGCAACGCGGAGAGTAGCATCGCCTCTCTGTCCACCCGACCGGCGGCGTCGAGCGCGGACCTCAGATCTTCGTCCTTGCCGGGCGTGGTGAGGTCTTCGATGTCTTCCGGGTAGAGGTGGGTCGCGAAGGCCTCCATCTGTTCCGGGGATAAGGTATTTCGCAGCTGTGCCAGAATATTTTCCGCTGCCATGACGGCGTTCAGGATGAGCAGCACAGCCCTTTGTAACGATTCCGGGAGTTCGGCAGGCAGAGGGAGATTCGGAGGGCCGCTCAAAGGCGGCGGTGAGGCCACGTCGAGGTCACCAAGTCTTGCCAACCCCCGCAGCCACAAGGCCGGTGAGTGCGACTTTAAAAAGAGTCCTAGTGCCTCGCGCTGGGCCTCCGCGGGGGCATCGATGGGATTTGCCATCCAGTGGCGAAAACGGTTGAGGGCAAAAGGGTTATCCGAGATGTCCGGCCGGATGGAAAGGTCACCGCGATTTGCAGCGATCGCTGCCAAAGCCCGATCGAGGAGGAGCCGGTCTCCGTCGGCCTGGGCCGGAGGTGTCAGGGCTATCAGGCAGAGAAGGCCGCACATAGCGAAAAAAAGGAAGCCTGTTTGGAGAGACCTCATTACGCCCTTTCACCTTTCATTTTGACAATTCTCACCATTCTTACTAAGGGACAAGGCAAAGTGAATGCAAGGAATTGTTGGAAGGAAGGTTCATTTTCGTCTCCGAATGTGAGCAGGCAAAAGTCCTAAAGGGTTGCCGAGGGGAACACCGGGATGATCGATGGGTTTATCATCGCCAGCTACCTGGCCGTCATGCTCTACGTGGGCTGGCGGAGCCGGTCCCAGTCGGCCGACGGCTACTGGGTGGCCGGACGCCGTTATTCGACTGGCAGGATCACTGCTTCGCTTGTTGCCACCATCTTCGGCGCCTCGTCGACCATGGGGATCATTGGTCTGGGCTACACGCGCGGGCTCACCGGTGCCTGGTGGGCCCTGATCGGCGGGATCGCGCTAATCCCTTTCGCCCTCTTCCTGGCCTCGAGGGTACGTCGGCTCAATCTCTATACCCTACCGGACATCTTAAAGGATGCCTACGGCGACAGGGTTGCTATTCCCGCCGGCTTGACGATCAGCGTGGCCTGGATCGGTATTGTGGCCGCCCAGATGATCGCGGGGGCGAGGCTCGTGGGTCAGCTCTTTACCCTCGATTTCGAGTGGACCCTGATCACCGTCGCCCTGGTATTTAC
>CAZAGT010000240.1:5010-8020 GCA_964484515.1 uncultured Desulfobacteraceae bacterium
GCTGTCGGTCATTCGGACCGACCTCTGGCAGTTCCTTCTCTTTATGGGAGGGCTGCTCATCGGGATCTATTACCTGCTGGCGCCCGGAGACACCGGATCCTTCCAATGGGAAAAAATCCCTGTGGATCACCTGCGCTTTCCCATCTCTACTCAGTTTGGCTGGTATGAGCTGCTGGTCTTTTATCCGCTGATCGTCGGTCTTCCTTACCTGGTCGGTCCCGACATCTACTCGCGCATCTTCTGTGCATGCAATGATCGCATCGCCCGCCGATCCGCTCTCCAAGCAGCGGGGATTGTCATGCCGCTAGCCCTCCTTTTGGCCTTTTTCGGCGTCTTGGCACAGGGTCGATTTCCAGGGATCCCCCCTGAAGCGGCGCTGCCCCAAACCCTCAACGCCCTCATCCCGATGGGGCTCAAGGGCGTTATCACCGCCGGTTTTTTGGCCGCCATTATGTCTTCGGCCGACACCTGCCTCCTCTCCGCCGCCACGATCCTGACTCTGAACGTCATTGATCCCAGGTCGCGTCTGTCTCAGCCCGGAAGGCTGAGGCTGACGAGGGTCCTGGTCCTGGTTCTAGGCGCGGCCGCATGCCTTGTAGCGGGACGGCAACGGGAAATCATCGCGTCCCTCCTTTTAGGCTATACCGTCTTCGTGGGAGGGGTTGTCCTGCCGACCTTGGCCGCGTTTCTAAAACCGAGATTACACATCCCGTCGTCGGCCGCCTTTTGGGCCGTCATCGTGGGTGGCGGCTCGGCCCTATTGGCCAAGATCCAAGGCGGGGCGGCGTTCAAGGCGTTGCTCCCACAGCAGATGGAGATATGGCTGCTAAAGCTGCTGGGGCTGCATTACCTCAGCCTCTTACCGATTGTCCTATGCCTGATCGTAATGCTCGCGGGTAGCTATGTGAATGCGTATCAAAGAGGACGTGAGGCCTGAGCATTTCGCGAGAAGGGACGATGTTCGAGGAAAGAGGGAGCGGGGAAAAACACGTATTTGAAGGGCGGCAGGTTCTATCTGAGAGCCCCTATCAGCAAAATGAAATCTGCTTGCAATTCGTCATCGTACGCTTTTGTAAGATCCTGTTTGGTTTTGCTACAATTATGTATTTCTATGAGATAAGGTTTTCAGGCTATCATGCCAAAATATATAGAAATATTAATGGGTTGTATTTTATTTGAAAATGGCATGACTCTTGCCTAACACCAGCCTCAAGACCCTCTTGCGGGAGTAGAGGCCGAGGCGGGTCGATAGCCACCCAAAAACCGAAGGAAGATGAGGAGGACTTTTGGACATGGAGCAATTGAATACACCCAAGGACGTGGTGGAATTGATCGCGAAAGAGGGAATTGAGATCGTTGATTTGCGATTCATGGACTTTCCCGGCCTCTGGCAGCACTTTTCCGTGCCGCCGCGAGAGATCGAGGAAGAGACGTTCGAGGCCGGAATAGGGTTTGATGGATCCAGTATCAGGGGATGGCAGGCGATCAATGAATCCGACATGCTCGTCAAGCCGGTGCCCGACACGGCTTTTATCGATCCCTTTTTTCAGGCCAAGACGTTGGTTATGCTCTGTAATATCTGCGATCCGGTCACGGGGGAGGATTACTCGCGTGACCCGCGCAATATCGCCCGCAAGACAGAGACCTATCTGAAGAGCCTGGGCCTGGCCGACACCGCCTACATTGGCCCGGAGGCCGAGTTCTTCATTTTCGACGACATCCGGTTTGACCAGAACGAACACGAAGGTTACTACCATATCGATTCGGCAGAGGGCCGCTGGAACACGGGCCGGGTAGAATGCCCGAACCTGGGGTACAAGCCCCGCTATAAAGAAGGCTATTTTCCGGTTCCGCCTACCGACAGTCTGCAGGACATCCGCAGCGAGATGGTCTTGACCTTGGAGAAGATGGGGGTACACATCGAGGCCCAGCACCACGAGGTCGCCACGGGTGGGCAGGCGGAGATCGACATGCGTTTCGCTCCCCTGGTCCCCATGGCCGACAGCCTGCTGAAGTATAAGTACGTTATCAAGAATACGGCCCGCAAGTACAACAAGACGGTCACTTTCATGCCGAAGCCCCTGTTCAACGACAACGGCACGGGTATGCACACCCACATTTCGCTCTGGAAGGGAGATCAGAATCTCTTTGCCGGCGACGGTTACGCCGGATTGTCGGAAACCGCCATGTACGCCATTGGCGGGATCTTAAAGCATACGCCGTCTCTGCTGGCCTTCAGCAGCCCGACCACCAACAGCTATAAGCGCTTGGTGCCTGGGTACGAGGCGCCCGTGAACCTGGCCTACTCCAGACGCAACCGTAGCGCGGCGGTGCGTATTCCGATGTATTCCGCGTCTGTAAAGGCCAAGCGAATCGAATTTCGCTGCCCCGATCCGAGCTGCAATCCTTATCTGGCATTCTCGGCTATGGTGATGGCGGTGATCGACGGTATACAGAACAAGATCGACCCGGGCGAACCGATGGATAAGGACATCTACGATCTCCCGCCCGAAGAGTTGGCAAAGGTTCCGCAAACACCGGGTTCACTCAGGGAGTCCCTCAATGCCCTCGAGGCAGATCACGACTATCTCCTAAAGGGCGATGTCTTCACGTCGGATGTCATCGAGACCTGGATTAACTACAAGATGGAAAACGAGGTCGAGGCCGTTGATCTGCGACCGCATCCATGGGAGTTTGCCTTGTACTACGACATCTAGTAGGAGCCTCTCACTTCAGAGCTTTTCAGAAACTCGGACGGGTACCCCACCGGTGGATCCCAAACAGGACCACCGGATCTGCGAGCCAAGGCACTTCCCGGTCGCCATCTGAACACCAGAGGACGATCGGGGCCCAATAGCATCCTACCTCCAAAAGCCCCTGTTGGCGAGCGCCTGCAGGGGCTTTTCTCGCTCGTGAGAAACTTCATGAAAGAGATCTTTGAGGCCTTTACGCCCAGCCATGGGGGTCTCTTTTCAAAAACGAGGAATTGAGTGCGATGTCTCCGCATAAG
>CAZAGT010000241.1:0-7998 GCA_964484515.1 uncultured Desulfobacteraceae bacterium
GGGGCGGGTCCCCGGTTTCGGAAGCCTTGCATCTGGACATTTTCCATCAGCCTCTGGAAAAACGGTTTTTCAACGGCTTTGTTAGATATGGAATTTTCCGGGGTCAAGTGAGCCATGGAGTGCCATCAGGATATGGTATTCGCATAGAAAGGATGGATGATCACATGAGGAGATGGAGAGTTCTATCTGCATTCGCCCTGGTCCTGCTGGCCTCGTGCACGCATCAGGCGCCTGTCGAGGACGTTTGCCGTTTTGATTTGGAGCTCATGAATCCGAACTGTAAACAATACGCCTTGCTCCAGGTCTTGACGTTCAGTGAGTATGGCTTCCCGGTGCGAATCGCCTATGGCCGGACGAGAAACAGGGCCATCGGCCATGTTCAGGGGCAGGCTTACATCAACGGTCGTTGGCAGTGGCTCGACAATGAGTACGTACCCGTGGACGTGGTCGACGACAGCCAAATTGAGTTCACACCTGAATGTTACCTATCGCTCGAAGAGCTTATCGCCATGATCAACGGTGAAAAGCCTTCCACCGCCCAAAACCGCCAGCGTCAAATGGACGCGTCTTGGGTGAGGACGTCGGAATCCGATGCCCCACGACCTTAGTGAAACAGGCTACGGTCAAGGTGCCGTCAGCTATCAGCTACCAGAGGTCAATCATCGCTCCCGTCATTGGTACGATGAATCGTGGCAGGGACTCCTGCGCCGAAGCATCACCACGCTCGAGGGGCTAGCGCGGTATTGGCCCAACGTCGACCACCAAGTGCCTGCAAAGGTCATTCGCCGTTACCCGATGGCCATTAATCCCTATTACCTTAGGCTTATTGCCGGCCCAGGGGACGGACTCTACGAGCAGGCGGTACCTGACGACAGGGAGGTGACTCATAAGGCTGGATTGGTGGACCCTCTGGATGAGGAACGGCTCTCGCCGGTCCCCGGGCTTACCCACAAGTATCCGGATCGGGTGCTCTTCCTGATTTCAAGCCGTTGTGCTATGTATTGCCGGTTCTGCAACCGGAAAAGAAAGGTGGGGAGGGCCTCCATGGTTACCGACGAAACGATCCGGGAGGGGCTCTCTTATATCAGGCACACACGCAAGATTCGGGACGTGCTCCTCTCCGGAGGTGACCCTCTCCTGCTGGAGGACCAGAAGCTCTGCGACATTCTGAGTCAATTGCGTGCCATACCCCACGTTGAGATCATTCGGATCGGCACCAGGGTCCCCTGCACCCTTCCCCAGCGCATCACGCCTTCGCTCGCAAAGCTCCTCAACGGGTTTCACCCCCTTTACGTAAACACCCATTTCAACCACCCGGCCGAGATTACGCCGGAAGCCGCGCAGGCCTGCACGAGGCTGGCCGACGCCGGCATTCCGCTCGGCTGCCAGACCGTGCTCCTAAAAAGGGTCAATGATGATGCGAGCACGATGATTCAACTGATGCGGAAACTCATCGCCATTCGTGTCCGTCCGTACTACCTTTTTCAGGCCGACCGGGCCCAAGGTACCGCCCACTTCTGGACCTCCCTCCAAAAAGGAACGGAAATCATGGAGGCTCTCCAAGGATACGCCTCGGGCCTTTGCATACCGCGACTGATGATCGATCTTCCCGGTGGTGGGGGTAAGATTCCCATCACGCCCGACTATGTCCTTAAACGAACGGGAGATGAACTGCTGGTCAGGAATTACCGTGGTGAACAGTACGTGTACCCCCTCGCACGCAGCTGAGCTGAGAAATGGAGTTTTGTGATCTAAATTGTCGATTTGCCAGGTGGCCCGAAGATGAGGCCCTCGATGGTTCGGGTAGTTGTCGTACCTTCCAGGCGATCTTTTGCCGTAAAAGGGACCTCCTCGTTCACAAGAACGCCCCCTGCCCTGACAAAGAGAAGAAACTCCGCTCGAACCCTGAGAAGGATTGACCCTCCAGCCCTCCTCTTTCCCCTTATTCCGTGTGGGCGGTAAATGGCAGCGATGCCGTTGTCGTTTGACGACCTGGCCTCCTCAAACAGGCCTAGAGAACCTCACGGCTCCAGGGGTGTCTTCTCCAAGTAACGACTGATGGCTCCATCGTACTGATGAGTGAGCTTGAATACTTTCTTGGCCAGACGATACCTTGTCTCCATCGTTGTAGCTCCGCCGGAGTCCCGCATCTCCTGAAGCACGGGCTCGTAGTCGGCCGGATCGATAATCACGGTCACATCCCTGAAGTTCTTGGCAGAAGATCGAAGCATGGCCGGGCCTCCAATGTCGATGTTTTCAATGGCCTCCGCCAGGGTCACCCCCTCTCTCGCGACTGTTTTTTCAAATTGGTAGAGGTTGATCACCACGAGATCGATGTGGGCGATGCCGTGCGCCTTCATCATCTCTACGTGCTTGGGATTGTCGCGCATCCCCAGCAGACCGCCGTGCACTTTGGGGTGAAGCGTCTTAACACGGCCATCCAGCATTTCAGGAAAACCGGTATATTCTGAGACGTCCTTTACGGTAAGGCCGGCCTCCCTGAGAACTCGCGCCGTACCTCCCGTCGACAAGATCTCAACGTCGAAAGCCTCAAGAGACTTTGCGAAATCGGCCACACCGGACTTGTCCGTAACACTGATGATCGCCCTCTCTATCTTCTTCATCTCAGTACCTCCCCGCATTTTGGTTGGATTCCCTTGTGGTAGCGCCTATAATCTCCTGCGTCGATCTTCCTTTTCTGGGGTGGAAAACCATTCCTATCCCCTAAACTGGGGCAAGGTACATCCAAAATCGTCAGGGTATCAAGCCCGAAGGTGCCAAATCGTAAGGGGTGCGGGAAATCACGGTGAATCTAGGATATACATTTTATAGGGCGCTCACGGCCGGTCTCCTTGCGACTTCCTTTGTACCGGTCTGCCTGGCGAATCTCATGCTCCCGCGATTACGGCTCGGTCTGGGGGAACGCATGGGATTTCTGCCACCTATTCCGATCCCCTCGCAGGATGGGAAGCCTCGGATCTGGATTCATAGTGCGTCGCTGGGAGAGGTCCGGGTCGCCGAATCGATCATTACCTATCTCCGGAAAATGGTGCCCGAATGCCAAATCATCCTTTCCACCATGACCGCTCACGGTCGCAAACTGGCCCGAGAATCGTTTCGAGATGAGATCCCAGTGGTTTACGCCCCCCTGGACACGGTTTTTACAGTCCGAAAGGCCCTTTCCAAGATACGGCCTCAGGTCATGGTCTTTCTTGAAACCGAGATTTGGCCTATCTGGCTCTCCGAAGCTCGGCAGCGGGGGGCCAAGATCGCCCTGATCAACGGCCGTATCTCAATACGATCGGTCCAACGATATAAAAGACTGAGGCCCTTTTTTCGCGCTGTCCTTAAGAACATCGATGCCTTCAGTATGATATTGAAGGAAGATGCCCAACGGATTATCGACATGGGCGCCGATCCGCAAAGGATAGAGGTCAACGGAAATGCCAAATATGACTCTCTACCGGGCCAAGGTGATCTCTCGATCGAGACGGAAGTGCGTCAAGAGCTGAATCTAAAGCCCTCTCAGCCGGTCTTTGTGGCGGGTAGTACTCGTGAGGGGGAAGAGGAGATCGTCCTCGAGGCTTATGAAAAAGTGTCGCAGCGACATCCTGAGATGGTGCTGGCGATTGCGCCCCGGCATGTCCACCGAACGCCGGCAATTGCGTCCTTGATCAAGGCTCGTGGTTTTCGTTATCAACTGCGAACTGAGATGGAAGGTCGCGGAGCAAGACGCACGGCCCCTGTGGTCGTTATGAACACGTGGGGAGAGCTTTTTCGGCTTTATAGTGTTGGAACGATCAATTTTTGTGGTGCAAGCTTAGTCCCGCTCGGAGGGCAAAACCCGCTGGAGGCAGCCGCATGGGGGAAGGTGGTCCTTTACGGGCCATCCATGGAGGATTTCATGGACGCCAAAGAGCTGCTCGAGAGCATCGATGCGGGGATCGAGGTTTCCGACGCTGACACGTTGGCGCAAAAGGCCCTCTGGCTCTTGGAACACCCGGAGGCGCGGGCAACCCTGGGCGGACGTGCTCGCCAACTCGTCATGCGAAACCGGGGAGCCGCCGCAAAACATGCCGGCGTGATCGCCCGCCTCCTATGATGTCTGAGGTTGGAGGTTTACCCGCCTCTGGCGGTGTTTGAGGCTCGAGGACGAGCGATAGGGAGTCTTGATTCTGTCTTTCCCAACGCCTTGTGCCTTCCATCTACATCGCAGATGAAATCCCGCGGATTTAGAAGCTTCCGGCGGAGAATCCCGACTTGTGGGGACCCAGGGGGAGAATAGCCATTTCCAGACGGACACTAGGTCTTGAACGACCTCTTGGCCTTACCCTCGACGCTCTTGACCTTGCCCTCCAGTCGGCCGGTAGCCCCTTGACGATAGTCGAATTTCGCATGCAGGGTGATTCGGGTCGAATCCTTTTCAAGTTCACGGAAACATCTCGTCAGCAGGCCCATAAGGTCATCCCATTCCCCTTCCACGATGGTCCCCATCGCGGTGAGCCGGTAGTCGAGGCCGCTTTCATCGATGATCGACAGGAGCCTGGCTACATAGGGACTGAAACTGGCCCCCTTGTCTAGAGGCACCATCGAGAATTCAACCAGCGTCATGTCGCACCTCCTCTTTTGGATACCTTACTCAATCTTTCCCTAGCTCCAGCGGGTCGTTCGGCGATACCGTCACCGTGGCAGACCGGAGACCCTTTCGCGTCCGGGGATTTACGGCATCTTATAAGCCCCTCTATCCCGAGTAAAGCGAATTTGCTGCCTTTGGCAAGAATCTTGCGGCTTCGTAAGCATACCGCTTCATAGGAAACGACCTTTGTACACGACACTGCGGAAGGGTTACTCTGCAATTGAGTTTTTAGGGCTTTGGCATTATATTTTTCCGGTATGAGAATCTGAATTCAGGGTCGCGGAGGAGAGGAATCAAACCGCGACGTTGTTTTTTGAGCTGTACGACTCAGGAAAGGCATTCAATCATGGAAAAGGTAACCATTGACGGCGTCGAACTGAACCTGACCCAACCGGATGATGTCCCTATGAAATGGGTCGGCCAGGAGGAACTCGTCACGCAGGTCCTGGCGGCCTGGATTGTGATCGGAGATGATGATCTCCCTTTGAACCCTCGGTTGGTCGGAAAGCCCGGTGTAGGGAAGACCACGCTCGCCTACCACGCCGGCCGCGCCCTTGACCGGCCTGTATTCATCTTCCAAGCCACCATGGACACGAGACCTGAGGATCTTATCGTCACCCCCGTGATCTCAGAACTCGGGAAAGTGAAATACATGGCCAGCCCTATCGTTTCAGCGATGATCAAAGGTGGCATCGCGATCATCGATGAGGGCAACCGAATGAGTGAAAAGAGTTGGGCCTCCTTGGCCCCGCTTATGGATAGCCGGCGCTATGTGGAATCGATCGTAGCGGGAATCAAGATCAAGGCCCAGCCCGACTTCCGCCTTTGCACCACCATGAACGATGACGCCAGCACATTTGAACTCCCTGAGTATATCCATTCCCGACTCCAACCCCAAATCTTCATCGATTTTCCAGAGAGGGACGACGAACTGGAGATCATGAAGGCGAACCTCCCCTTTGCCGAGGAGGAGATCCTCGAATATGTCGTCGATTTTCTGCAAACCGCCCATGAGGCCGACGAGCGTTATTCCGTCAGAGACGGAATCAACATCGCCCGTTACGCCCTCAAGCGGTTGGTGGAGAGCGGTGAACGACTCGATTCGCAGGGCCGCGCCCGGCGGGTCGCGGAGTACATGAAGGAGGCGGCCGCGATGATCTTGGATTCGGTGGCGACCCGGTACTTCGAAGAAATCGTGGATGACTATGATGACGAAGAACAGGATTGAGTGGAGGAACATACGCATCCTTCCAATCCTACACAGCAGGATTGAATTCGCCCACGAGGTCAGGCGTCAATTCGAAGAGTACAAACCCGATCACGTGGCGGTGGAATATCCGGCGACCTTAAAGCCTCAGATCCTGCGGGGCGTCAAGCGGCTTCCCCTCCTCTCCGTGGTCCATTACGAAGAGAAGTCCGGCTCCTTCGTATACCTCGTACTCGAACCCACGGACGGCCAGATTGAGGCTATCCGTCTCGCCCTGGCCAAGGAGATCCCTGTCCATTTCATCGATCGCGACACGGAAGGTTACCCTTTCGATCGAACCCCAATGCCCGATCCATACGCCGTCAAAAAAATCGGGCACTTCGCCTATTGTCAGGCCTTTTTGAAATCGAAGCCGCACGTCTTGCGGAGTCCGGTAGACAAACTCCGAGAACGGACGATGGCTTACCATCTCCAGTGTCTGCAGGCCGACGGGGAGCGAATCCTCTTTGTAGGCGGGCTCTATCATCTGCCCGGCCTCCTCGAGATGCTCGACCATCCACAGACGGAGGTCATCGGACGTCGGCACCGGAAAGGTGTGGCCCTAGCGCACCTTCATCGTGATTCCAGCAGGGAGGTCATGACCGAGGTACCGTTCCTGGCGGCGAAATACGAACGACTCAGATCCCGAGCCTTGGCTGACGGTCTGGACCGCATCCAAACCAACGAAGAGCTCATCGATGTCGCCAGGGAGAATCATTGGAAGAAGGACAAAGAAAGACTCTCCTATACCCAACTCAGGGTGCTGCATCAATTCGCAAGAAACTACGCCTTGATTACCGGTGGTCTTGTTCCCAGTCTCTACCAACTTGTGGTCGCCGCCCGTGGAGCCGATGATGACAACTTCGCCTATGAACTTTGGGATGCGGCCACGGACTATCCTTGGCAGACCGGAAATCCCGAACTGCCGGTCCTTCGTTTGAGCGGTGAAGACCTCTTTCTTGACCAAAAGAGGATCAGATTTCACCGCCGACTAAAAAGCTTTCGGAGGCGGTTGGTTCCTGTTCCAGGAAAGAAACGAAGCCGCGAGACGGTCCCCGGGGAGTGGAAGAAGGATTTCGCGGGTCTTCACATCTGCTCCTATCCCCCCGAAGATGTGGTCATTGAAGGATATGGACGTCATTTACAGAAAAGGGCCGTTGAGGCCAAATCCGAAGAGAACATCCGGGTCGAGCCCTTTAGCACGACCATGCTGGACGGCCTTGATATCAGACAAACCATCAGGGACTGGCAACAGGGAAAGATCTACGTCAAGGAAAATAGACCTCTTCAGGGAAAGGTGGGATCCGTGGTCCTCATCTTCGACCCTGATTTGCCTGACGATAACGGAAATGAACGGTTTCCCTGGAAGGTCACCTGGCTCGGCGAACATGAACAGGAATCGGATATGGCCTTTTACAGCACGCCCGCCGGCGAGGTGATGGACGGACCTGGGATATCCAGGTGTCAGTACGGCGGCTTCATGCTGACCTACCCACCCCTGAGGGTCTATGATATTTGGCGAGACCCATTCTTTAATCGCGCCAGGCACAAGCCCGAACGGCTACTCATGGCTGCGATCGACTACAGTATGGAAAAACACGTGGCCTACGTCGCGGCAGATCCGCCCTCCGGATGGTGCCAAAGCATGGCGGCGCGGCTTGGCAAGAAAATCATTTATCTGCCGATCGGCGTATTTTCGCCTGTGACCCTAAAAAAGATCAGGCAATTCCACGTCCTCGACGGCCATTATGTCAGAAAGTACGCCCATCGATACATTTCTTGATGCGATGATCACCGATGACTTCACACCTGCAACCTGCCTTCAATAGGGGTCCAGCCGTCGAGCTACTGCGGTGGGCGCCAAGATGAAAGTCTCTCGGATTCCTACTCGGGTTGACAACCTGCTATTGTCTGCGTAATTTTTTGTAATACAAATCTCTGTTCAGCGGCGTCGCTTGCCGCAAGGCGTCCAAGATTGATCGACGGGGAAACATCTTGAAGTTGGTGCTCGAATTTGACATTTTGAGATTCTTCGACGTCTGTTCGCCTGGTCATGGGGGGCTCTTTTCAAAAACGAGGAATTGAGTGCGTTGTCTCGGCATAAGGCGCTACCCGA
>CAZAGT010000242.1:0-7996 GCA_964484515.1 uncultured Desulfobacteraceae bacterium
GGATATAGACGTCGTGCCCTTCTTCGGCATACATCACCAGGGTGCCGCCCGCAAAAAGGGTCTCATCGTCAGGATGTGCCGAAACCACTAAGATACTCGCCATAACAGTTCACAAAAACCTATTTTTCCAGCTTCTCGCGGATAAGCTGATTGACACGTTTAGGGTCGGCCTTCCCAGCAGTCTTTTTCATCACCTGACCAACGAGGAAACCCACGGGTTTGGCTTCCCCGCCCCTGATCTTTGCAACTGCGGCAGGATTTGATGCGATCACCTCGTCAACCGCCGCACCCAAGACGCCCTCGTCTTGAATCGTTCTCAGCCCTCGCTCCTCAATGATTGCCTGGGGACGACTCTGGGTCGCGAACATCTCCTCCAGGACCGTCCGACCGATACGATCGGTGATCTCTCCGCGCACAACAAAATTAACGAGTGTCGCAAAATGCGCGGGCTCGACCGGGCATTGCTCGATGGGCAATGAGGCCGCGTTGAGCATCTTGAAAAGATCCTTGATGATCCAGCGGCTCAAGGTCTTGGGATCCTTTGATGTCTGCGCTGAGCGTTCAAAGAACTCGGATGTCCTCCTGTCCCTTGCCAGGATAAGAGCTTCCTGTTTAGGGATGCCAAACGTCGACACGAGACGATCGATGCTTTGATCAGGAAGCTCCGGCAGGGCCTGCTGGACTTCATCGAGAAAGGCCTGGTCCAAGTCAATCTCCACCAGGTCGGGATCGGGGAAATACCTATAATCCGGTGCGTCCTCCTTGCTTCGCATCGGAAGTGTGATCCTCTTTGCCTCGTCAAAGAGCCGCGTCTCCTGGGGAACGGCTTGGCCGGATTCGAGGAGTCGCGTCTGGCGTCCGACCTCATAGTCCAAGGCCTCCAGGATGAACTTAAAGGAGGCCATGTTCTTTATCTCAGCGCGGTTACCAAACGTGTCCGTTCCGAGCGGTCGAATGGAGATGTTGACGTCGCAACGCAGTTGGCCCTTTTCCATGCTGCAATCGCTCACCTCGATGTATTGCAGCGTTTGCCTCAGTTTCTCCAAATAGGCGCGTGCCTCCCG
Organism: uncultured Desulfobacteraceae bacterium; assembly: GCA_964484515.1. Classification (GTDB taxonomy): domain Bacteria; phylum Desulfobacterota; class DSM-4660; order Desulfatiglandales; family HGW-15; genus CAZAGT01. The sequence continues at coordinate 1,065 of CAZAGT010000242.1, forward strand.
GAGTGATCGTAGCGGGTTTCGTTCATGGTCACCCACGATTTCGAGGAGGGGAACGCTCGATCGGTTGTAATCGACGAAGCTGTAATCGGAGGCCTCAAAAGAGTCGGCCGAGTGTACAAGTTTGCCGGCATCTTCTTCGAGATGGATTCGCTTGATCCCAACAGGATAGGGACGCCCGTCATCACCCGAAATTTCCAGCTGTCCGTTTTCACAGAGGGGCAGTTCGTACTGTGAGATCTGATACCCTTTTGGCAGGTCCGGATAGAAGTAGTTCTTACGTGCAAACCGCGAATTGCGGTTGACCGAGCAGTCCAAGGCAAGACCCGCCCGAACGGCGTACTCGACAGCTCTTCGATTGAGAACCGGCAGGGCGCCGGGCTGCCCGGTGCATACCGGGCAGATTTGGCTGTTAGGCGCAGCGCCGTATGTGGCGGGGCAATCGCAGAAGAGTTTCGTCCGCGTTGCCAACTCCACATGGGTTTCAAAACAAATGGTGATGTCGTATTCCATCTCTTTGTGTCTGCAAACGTCTACGCCGCTAAGGCCGGGGTAGTAACATACATCCAAGCCCTTCTGTCAATTGTTTGGAGTGTTGGAGTACTGTCGCCAACTACTAGCTCTAACCTCGGACCTCAAGCCTCCGTCCTCGAACCTCTTGCCTTGAGCCTCTCATACGCATGCCCTAGACGCAGGAGCACTTCCTCTTCAAAGGGTTTGCCGATGAGCTGGAGTCCAACGGGCAGCCCGTCAGCGATACCGCAGTTGATACTGATACCGGGCAGCCCGGCCAGGTTGAGGGACACGGTGTAAATGTCCACGAGGTACATCTGAAGCGGTTCGTCGATCTTTTCGCCCAGCTTGAAAGGGGTACAGGGCGACACCGGGGTTAGCAGACAGTCGACGTCCGCAAAGGCGCGATCGAAATCCTGCTTGATAAGGGATCGGGCCTGCTGGGCCTTGAGATAATAGGCGTCATAGTAACCGGCAGATAGCACATAGCTGCCGAGCATGATCCGTCTCTTGACCTCCTTGCCGAAACCCTCACTTCGCGTGGCCTCATACATCTTGATCGAGTCGCCGAGGTCTCCATTCGATCTGAAGCCGTACTTGACCCCATCATACCGGGCCAGGTTACTACTCGCCTCCGCGGTGGCAATCAGATAATAGGTGCTGACGGCGTACTTCGCATGCGGCAGGGAAATGTCCCTGACCAGGGCGCCGTTCTGCTCCAGGTGTTCGACCGCCTTCATGACCAGGGCCTTAATCTTCGGATCCAACCCTTCGATGAAGTATTCTTGCGGCAGGCCGATCCTGAGCCCTTTGATGTCCTTGTTTAGAGACCGGCGGAAGTCCGGTTTCTTGACATCCGCCGATGTTGAATCGAGTCGATCATGGCCGCAGATGACATTCAGGAGCAGGGCGCAGTCCTCAACACTGCGAGCGAGGGCGCCGATCTGATCCAAGGACGACGCATAGGAGATCAACCCGTACCGTGAGACACGCCCGTAGGTCGGCTTTATCCCGACGACGCCGCAGAAGGCCGACGGCTGTCGGATAGATCCACCCGTATCGGTCCCCAAGGCAAGCACCGTTTCACCGGCGGCAAGGGCCGCCGCGGAACCACCACTCGATCCACCTGCTACGTAGTCGGGGTTGATCGGATTGCGGGTCGGGCCGAAGGCACTGTTTTCAGTCGAAGAGCCCATCCCGAATTCGTCCAGGTTGGTCTTGCCGACCAGCACGGCGCCGCTCTGCAGGGCCTTCTTGACCGCAGTGGCGCTGTACGGCGGGATGTAGTTGCCCAGGATCTTCGATCCGCAGGTAGTTCGCACGTCCTGCGTACAAAGGTTGTCTTTGAACGCAATCGGAATCCCGTTAAGGAGGGGAATCCTCTCACCCTTATCGAGTCTCGCATCCGCTTGGTCGGCCTGTTGCAGGGCGGTCTCGTAGGTCCTTGTGACGAAGGCGTTGATGCTCGCTTCCCGCTCCTCGATCCTGCGGAAGACCGACTCGGTAATCTCTCGCGCCCGGATCTCCCTTTGTCTAAGCATCTCGGCTAGCTCGGTCGCAGTATGATCGCAGAGTTCCATGATTCAGTCTTCCAAGATCTTCGGCACCTTGAAGTAGTCTTCTTCCCATTCAGGTGCATTGGAGAGGATCGACTTCGATGTCCGGGACTTGCGCGGCCGATCATCGCGCCAGACATTCTTTAGGGGAAGGACATGGCTCATGGGAGGCACCGCCCGGGTATCTAACTCCTGCAACGTTTCCACGTATTCAAGAACGGCGTTCAGGTCTTTCTGATAGTCAGCCGCCTCGGTTTCAGAAAGCCTCAGCCTTGCCAGCTTGGCCACGTGCGCGACCTCACTTCTGGAAATCCGCTCGCGACGCGAAAAGGGGTCGACCGGTTCGCCTATTCCGGATGGGGTCTCCAGAGACGGCAGTCGTGCGGGAATCCCAGCCCCAAGGCCCAACTCAGCAAGCTGTTCCTGGTCGATCGAGGCAGGGGCCCTGGTCAGCGGGCAAAACGCACTGCGGTTCTTGGGGAACACAATGACGTCCCGAATCGAGGAGGCGCCCAAGATCATGGCGATAACCCGATCGATCCCGAGGGCCAGGCCACCGTGGGGCGGGGCGCCGTATTCCAGGGCCTTCAGAAAGAAACCGAATTTCGCTTCGGCCTCCTCCGCACTAAGGCCCAAGGCACGGAAGATCTTTCGCTGGATCTCCATCTCATGAATACGGATGCTGCCGCCGCCAAGCTCCTCACCGTTGACGACCAAGTCATAGGCTCGTGAATTGAGACTGAGCATGTCGGCCTGGTCGGAGGGGTCGAAATCGACCCGATCGGGCATGGTAAAGGGGTGATGTTGAGAGCTCAAGCGGTCGTCTTTGAGCTCGCACAGGGGGAACTCGGTGACCCATAACGGCCGAAAATGATTGCCTGAATCCAAGTTGAGACGGTTTGCGACATGGAGTCGCAGACTGCAGAGGACCTTATTGACCTGATCGAGAGAGGCATCCGCGATCATCATCAGGACGTCGCCCTCATCGGCCTGAAACCGTTCCCGCAGTCCCTCCAGTTCACGTCGGCTGAAGAACTGAGCAATGCTGGATTGAAGACGGCCCTCACTGACCTTCATCCAGGTCATCCCCTTGGCCCCGAGCTCGGGGACGATCCTCAGGGCATACTCGTTCTGAAGCACGTTCTTGCTCAGCGCGCTTGCCTGGCCCTTGACACAGAAGCCCTTGATTCGTCCGTCTTGAGCGATAATCTGACGGAAGATCGTGTAGCTCGTCTCCTGGAGGACATCACTCACATCCTCAAAGGCCATCCCGAAGCGGGTATCAGGGCGGTCCGTGCCGTAACGGTTCATGGCCTCCCGGTAGGTCATCTGAGGGAAGGGCCTGGGCAGGTGGATGCCTCCCAGCTTGAACATTCGGCAGGTCAATTCCTCGACCGTCTCGAAGATGAACGCTTCATCGATAAATGAGGCCTCCAGATCGAGCTGCGTAAACTCCGGTTGGCGGTTGGGACGCAGATCCTCGTCTCGAAAACACCTCGCTATTTGAAAGTAGCGATCCATCCCTCCCATCATCAGGATCTGCTTGAATAACTGCGGGGACTGCGGAAGGGCATAGAAGCGACCGCGATGAAGGCGGCTGGGAACGACGTAATCTCGAGCCCCTTCAGGCGTGCTTCGAGTCAGAAAAGGTGTCTCAAGCTCTATGAAGTTGCGGCTGTCCAGGTACTCGCGAATACACTTGATTATCTGATAGCGTTTGATGAAGAGTTCTTGGACCGAGGGGCGGCGAAGATCCAGGTATCGATATTGAAGGCGCAGTTCCTCATCGACATTTTCGGGGCTCGTCTGCAGCTCTTCACCGTAGACCATCGCCTTTTCAGAGATCTTGAATGGCAACGGTCTCGATTGGGAGAGAACGCTGAGAGTGTCGGCGAAGACCTCCACGCTTCCCGTCATTAGGTTCGGGTTTTCAGTACCCCACTCTCTTTCAGAGACTTTTCCGCGCACCTCGATCACATATTCCTCCCGCAAGGTAAGGGCGCGATCGTAGGCGTCCCGACTGAGCTCAGGATTAAAGACCACCTGGACGATCCCACGAATATCCCGCAGGTGAATGAACAGGAGGTTGCCGTGATCCCGGATGGCGTCGACCCATCCCATAAGGATGACTTCTTTTCCCGCCTGGGAGCGATCCACGTCTCCGCAATAGACCTTTGTTCTCCACTCCATGAAGCTGGCCGTTGCACCTTTCCTCGGTTGTTTCCACTCCATGCCCTCTAGTCCCCAAGAGGCGAGGGTAGGGCAATGGGATTGATCATATACTTCATAGGATTGAGATAATCAAGCCCATCCTTTGGCGAGCGTGATCGGGTTGCAATCGATGTAAGACGGTGACAAGATTGTAGATTCAGTGCCCCTTGAACAGCCAGCCGCCGGGACTCTGGAATACATATTTGTAGCAACGAATGCCGAAATATGACGAAATCGTATCGGGGTCGGCTTTCCCGTTTGCAATTTATATGCGTAACATACCAAAATTAATATCGTTTCTTTGGGAATCCCCCCTTTGGCGTCCGAATTGCTTTATCTCCTTTGTGAGGGCTTACATCACGCGATGGGTGCTTGGATTTCCGGAGCCAAAGGGACAAAGGGGAACAATGAATCCGGCAGCTATCTCCTATACCTCAGTAGGAAAGCCAAAAGGGATGAAGCACGTCGCATTCTGCTTGACAAAGCTGGTCCTTGCGTTAACATAATTTAGTCCTGCACGAAGGTGTGCAGTTTTTTTTGATCTTGGTGGAAGACAAGGGCGTCCTTTTCCCTTAGGAGGGAATGACGCCTTTTTTTATGATGATTTGGGGATCAACACCGAAAGGATGGGCCTCTGAAGATGAACAGCGATCTAACACTGGCGCTATTCTATTGTCAGAACGTTCCAGGTGCCAGCAACGAAGAGCGTCGCGATCTGGAGTTGAAGTACGGATCAGGGGTTCGATTTTTCCCCATCCCCTGCAGCGGCCGGTTGGAGTCCCTCCATCTGCTTCGGGCCCTGGAGTCCTTTGCCGACGCGGCATACGTCATCACATGCCCCGACGGGATGTGCCGCTATTTTGAAGGAAATCGACGAGCCCGAAAGAGGGTCGAACGGGCCAGGGCGATCATCAAGAGTATTGGGCTCGAAGGGGAGCGGGTCGGAATCGTCGTTCATTCCGAAGAACAGGCGAAGCCCCTCGCCACCGTAACCGAGGAGATCCTGGAACGTATTTCGGTGCTGGGTGCCTCTACGGCGCACCGCAGTGTTGCGTAAAGCGGCATGAAAAAATGAACGTCGAACTCGCCGGAGGTCTATTCACCTCTGGAGGGTGAGCAAGCGTTCAATAGTGAGATGACGAGGAGACAAGGATCATGATCACGGCAGAACAGAAACCGATTGAAGAGATCAGGGAGATGATCGCTCCGTACAAACGCGTTCTGGTCTTGGGGTGCGGCTCTTGTGTGGCCGAATGTGCGGCCGGCGGTGAAAAAGAGACCGCCATGCTGGCGTCTGCGTTGCGGATGGCGGCCAGGATGAACAATGAGGACGTCTTGATCGAAGAGAAGACCCTGGACCGTCAGTGCGTGAAGGAGTTCTACATCCTCCTGGATGACATTGTGGATAACTACGATGCCGTCCTATCACTCGGGTGCGGCGCAGGTGTTCAGGCTGTAGCCGATATGTTCACGGAGATGCCGATCTTCCCGGCCCTGAACACCGAGTTCTTGGGCGAGACCAGGGATCAGGGTCTTTGGGTTGAGAACTGTCTCGGCTGTGGGGACTGCATGCTCTACCACTTCGGGGGCGTCTGTCCCCTGGCGCGGTGCTCTAAGCAACTCTTCAACGGACCGTGCGGAGGTTCAATGGACGGAAAATGCGAGATCAATCCCGATGTCCCCTGTGCTTGGCAGGTGATCGTCGACCGACTCGAATCTCATAATGCCTTGGATAGGCTGGAGAAGATCTATCCGCCCAAGGACTGGTCCAAGAAACAAGGCGGCGGCCCCAGAAAGATCATCAGGGAGGATCAACAGATATGAAAGGTCCCAGCAAACTGAAACAGGTTCTGGAGGAAGAGGCGTTTGCTGTAACGGCCGAATGCGGACCGCCCAAGGGGGCCGATCCCGAAGCTGTTTTGAAGAAGGCCGAGTTGCTCAAGGGCAAGGTGGATGCCGTCAATGTCACCGACAACCAGACCGCCATTGTACGTATGTGTAGCCTTGCCGCCTGTAGCCTCCTAAAGTCCGCCGGACTCGACCCGGTGCTACAGATGGTCGTCCGAGATCGAAACCGCATCGCGCTGCAGTCTGATATTCTCGGAGCTTCAGCGCTGGGTCTCAGAAATGTACTTTGCCTCTCCGGAGATCACCAGAGCTTCGGCAATCAGCCTCAGGCGGTCGGTGTATTCGATCTCGATTCTATTCAGTTCTTGCAGGTTTTGAAGACCATGCGGGATGACGGGGACGCCCTGGGCGGCGAGCCCCTGACTCGTCCTCCGGATCTCTTTATTGGTGCTGCCGCCAACCCTTTCGCGGATCCGCTGGCGTTTCGAGTCGTGCGCCTGGCCAAGAAGATTCAGGCCGGTGCCCAGTTTATCCAGACCCAGTGTATCTACAACCTCGAGCGGTTTGAAGCCTGGTTGGGGATGGCGCGCGATCGGGGCCTTACCGAACGCACCTATATCCTGGGGGGCGTGACACCGTTGAAATCTGCGGGGATGGCCAAGTACATGAAGAACAAGGTCTCGGGCATGGATATCCCCGATGAGATCGTCGCACGGATGGAGGGGGTGCCCAAAGACAGGCAACGCGAGGAAGGCGTTCGGATCTGCGTCGAGACCATTGAGAGACTGAAGGAGATGCCGGGTGTTA
>CAZAGT010000243.1:0-7929 GCA_964484515.1 uncultured Desulfobacteraceae bacterium
CCGAAGGGGCGGGGACTGAGCCGAGCGAAGCGAAGGTAAAGAAATCCCGAGGAATAAGGCGTATGAATTATCCGTCGTGAGGCTTGAGGCTCGAGGCGAAAGCCAGATACTCTTGATCTTTTCCTTCCTCATGCCCCATGCCTTGCGCCTTTCGTGTACGCCGCAGTGACGAGGGATGAGGGTAACGAAGCCCTTCGGCTTAGCTCAGGGCCGTGAGTCCTTCGACCCTGCTCAGGACCGTGAGCGCATCGAACGGCATGTCGAACGGCAGATGGGCGTTTTTCGATAGCCTCGCCAGGTGGTTGCAAAATAAATCAGTCTCAGGGGCTGGAAAAAGAGCATTGTGAGAATGCCGGCAGCGGCTAGCAGCAGATGAAATGAGCCGTACTCTCGCGTTCAGGGCTCGACGGCGAGGTTGGAACGGTTCTTGTCGCTACGGCTTGCCGAAGTGCCACATCAGGGCGAAGATCAGGAGATGCTGATGCGGAACGAGGCGGTTGTCCGCGCCTTTGTAGAATCCGCCGTCAGGGCCGGTGGAGCGATCGTAGCGGTATTCAAGAGCGGCAGCCAGCGTGTGGGATACCGCCGGGGTGAACTCGTATTTGAGGGTCAGCGTGTACGCTTGAAGGGTTTGACGCGCGCCCGTAATGAGACCATCGGGATCGTAGAAGACTTCCGGTCGAAACGCGAGACTCAGGGGTTTGGTTATACGCCAGGCGGCCCAAAGGGCGGCCGCGATCCAATAGTTCCTTGGGTTGCCCAATGGCTCTGCCTGTTTTTCGGTTCCGATGTCAAATGAGACGGCCAGCAGGAAGGGGTCCTTTTTCCACTCCAGGATCGAATCCGAGAAAAAGCGCCAGAACTCGACACTCGAGTCTTCCTGAGAAGGTCCATAGAAGAAATTCTGCGTAAATGTCGTACTTGGAGAAACCTGCGATGCGACTTGCAGTCCATAGCTGGGCCGGTCGTTGGGGTGCACGAGGTAGTCCCAATTATTGACCGCATAGAGTGAGAGGTTCACCTTATCATTGATGGGGTAGAGACCCTCAAGACCAAAGAAGAAGTATGGTACGTTGTCGGTAATGTATCCGCGCGTGTAGTTTACGTTTTTGATGGCGAAGTACGATTCGTAAGCGATATAGCTGTTGATCAGGCCGCCGGTAAACTTGAGTCCGTTACCGACCGGCGCGAGGTAGGAGGCGTTGGCGCGGCTCAAGTGACGGAAGACGTTGGCATTGGAAATGGGTTCGGGGGGTGGGTCGGGGATGAGCTTGTCCGTGTCAATCCCGGCCTGCAGACCGAATTCCAGCCCCCACCGCGATTGTGGTGTCGCGTCCTTGTGCACGTACGCCAGCGCCATGTTCACCCTGGGATCATCCACCTCGAAGGTGGTAATCTTGCTGCGCCAAAGACCATTCTCAGGCTGATTGAAGTCCGCGAGGTATCCAAGGTCCACGTAAACGCCATATTGCAGTTCCCTGGTCCTTTGCTCTCGTATTTTCTCAGAGCCCAGGAGTCCCTCGGCGGAGGTTGCCTCGCCCTCCTGCGCGAGAGCGGGACTCTCCTCAGTTTGGACCGGTGAAACCATAAGTGCTGGAGAAAATAGCGAAACGGCGAGGGTAAGTAGAAAAAACCGCACATTGTTGCTATAAAGAGATCGTCCCATCTGATTGTCTGCATGGCGTAAAGGTATGAAGGCCCCTTCGTTAGATAACGCTAGTGTGAGGAGTCGAGAGAAACGGGTGATCATCGTAGGGCAGGAGTAGAATCGTGTCAACGAAGAAGCCTGCAGCCAGGATTTTGACTACTCCCCCCATGGAGCGGTGCATCGGTTGTCAACCTGTTCATTGGCCTGTGCCCCGCTGGTCAATAAGAGATTGTCCTGGGACACAGCCGGTATTCGGATTATTTCCTCCGGCGGCCTGCCTACGGACTTTGAGGCAAAACCGTGTCTGGCCTGCGATCCTACCCTTGTGCGTCGGCCTGTCCAACGGGGGCATTCTCGCAGCGCAGGGGAGGGTGCTGTTGAGTTGTATGGTCGCCTGCCTCTTTGCCCGCGCCGTCTGCAGGCCTGATTTGCTGGCGGATTGTCTAAATGCCTTGGGTTATACAACCCTCGCAGGCAATATGGAGCAGGTGGCCGAGCATATCCAAAAGACGCGCTGGCGACTTAGGTTGGCCACCGGTTTTGACCCTCGGGGGGTGAAGATCCCTAAGCGCTTCACCGAGGTGACCACTTGGAAGGGCGCTATGAATGAGAAGTACCTCAAGGCCCTGATGAGGGAGTATGCAAAACGCATCATGGATCTCGCGAGAGACCAAGCAGAAGTGAGAGCAAGGAGATGAAAACACTTGCTGGCACAACTTCAGAATCCAACAGAAGTCGTTTCTGCCACTTGAAAATGGTCTTTATTTATATGGCTTTTTCTCATAAGGTCCAGGTCGAAATTTGTGCAAGACGAACGTGATCATGGTTTCCTATCTGCGCCGTATAAACGAGGCAGCAGGGATCGAAGGAAGACACAAACAGTAGAATCTTGTGGGCCGTTTTAGGGCTTAGACAAGGAGGTGTGCAATGGCAGTGACACGTGTAGGTTTGATGGGCTTTGGGAGGGTCGGGAGAAATCTTTTCCGGATCCTCTATCACGGCGATGACATTCGGTTGGCGGCCATCAACGATCTAGCGGATCAAAAGGCGCTTGAGTATCTCATCCGCTTTGACACCATCCTTGGTCCCTTTCCCAGCGAACTGAGCATCAAGGACGGGAACCTCTACGTGGCCGGGCGCCAGATCCCGATGCTGGCGGAAAAGGAGCCTGGGGACGTACCATGGGGAGACCTGGGGGTCGATACGGTGATCGAGGCCACGGCCTTGACCCGCACCCGGGAGCAGATGGAGCGCCACTTGGAACGCGGGGCCAAGCGGGTCATCCTATGCGTACCGCTCCAGGATCGCCCCGATATCACCGCGGTCGTGGGCGTCAACGATGACCAGTTGCGACCTGAGCACAAGATCGTCTCGAGCGGATCGACGACCGCCAATTGTGCGGCCCCGATCGTCGAGATCCTGAATGAGGCGTTCGGAATCCAGCGGGCTTTCCTGAGTACGGTCCATGCCTTCACCGGCCAACAACGCCTGGCGGACGTCCCCGACGAAGACATGCGCCGAGGGCGGGCCGCGGCCGAAAACATCATACCTCAGGCGACCAACGCGGCCGACGTCGTCATGGATCTGATCCCGGAGCTGGCGGGACGGATCAGCGGAATTTCCATGAACGTGCCGGTGGTCAACGGATCGGTCGTCGATCTGGTTTGCTGGCATGACAAGCCCGTCACCCCGGTGGCGATCAATGAGGTCGTGCGCACTGCTGCGGACACAGACCGCTGGAAGGACATCGTCTCCTATGAGGATGATCCGATCGTCTCGAAAGACATTATCCGCAGTCGCTATTCGGCCACGTTTGATTCGCTTGCCACCATGGTTCAGCGGGAGAACGTATCGAAGACGTTGGCGTGGTACGACAACGGGTGGGGTCATACCCATCGGGTGGTTGACATGATCAAGAAGTTCAGGGAACTGGAAGAGGAGGGCGCGTGATGGCCGTAAGAGTAGGGATCAATGGGTTCGGTCGAATCGGCCGAAGCGTTTTTCGGATTATCAGTGATCGTGACGACATCGAAGTGGTCGCCGTCAATGACCTCTTCGAGAATGAACAGCTGGCTTACCTCCTCAAGTTCGATTCCGTGATGGGTGTCTTTCCCAAGAAGGTGACGGCCGAAGCCGATGCCATGACCGTAAACGGTGAACGTGTGAAGATGACCGCCGACCGTGACCCGGCAAAGATACCTTGGAAGGATTTAGGGGTTAGCATCGTGGTCGAATCGACAGGTGTCTTCCGCCATCGGGAGCCGCTGGAGAAACACCTTGCCGCAGGGGCTGAGAAGGTGATCCTCACGGTTCCGGCCAAAGACGAAATCGACGCCATGATCGTGATGGGCGTGAACGAGGATCTACTCCGCAGCGAACACCGGATCGTCTCCAATGCGTCATGCACGACCAACTGCCTGGCGCCGATCGCAAAGATCCTGGACGACTCCTTCGGGATCGAAGAGGGCTTCATTACAACGGTGCACGCTTACACGAACGATCAGCGCCTGGCTGACGTGCCGCACAAGGACCTCCGTCGCAGTCGCGCCGCCAGCGAGAACATCATCCCCACAACGACAGGTGCGGCCAAGGCGGTGGGCAAGGTATTGCCGCAGCTCAAGGGCAAGCTGGACGGGATGGCGATGCGTGTTCCGGTTCATGACGGCTCGATCGTAGACCTGGTCTGCCGGCTTGGGAACAAGGCTGCCGCCGAGGACGTCAACGCCGCCGTGCGTGAGGCCGCCGAGGGGCCGATGAAGCGGGTCGTGGAATACAGCGAGGCGCCGTTGGTCTCCACCGACATCATCGGCAACAGCCACTCCTCCATCTTCGACTCCCTCTCCACAAGTTCGCAGGTCGACGGTTTCCTGCGGGTCGTCTCCTGGTATGATAACGAGTGGGGCTATTCAAACCGCGTCGTAGACTTGATCGGGCTTTTGGACAGCCTCTGAAAGATCAAGACGGGCTGGAGTCTAAACGAATGCGCCATCCCGCTACTCGATAACTCGATTTATGGTGTGACCAGCGCTGATCTTATTTACGGGGCCGCAACCCTATCCTGTTCATGTCAATAAAGCAAAAAGGAGCTTGATCATGGCACAAGGCCTGAAAACGATTGATCAGATTGATGTCAAAGGTAAGCGGGTCTTTATCCGGGTGGACTTTAACGTGCCCCTCGATGATGGCAAGGTGGCCGATGCGACGCGTATCGAGGCGGCCCTACCGACGATCCGCTACGCCCTGGACAAGGGGGCCAGCCTCATCCTGGCTTCACATCTCGGCCGTCCCCAGGGTGAGCGTAAGCCGGAGCTGAGTCTCAAACCGGTGAGTGTAGCGCTGGCCGAATATCTGGGAGCACCGGTGAAGTTGGCGCCGGATTGCGTCGGACCCGAGGTGGAGGCCATGGCCGAGGCCCTTAAGCCGGGCGATATCCTCCTCCTGGAAAATCTGCGGTATCATGCCGAAGAGACCAAGAACGACGAAGATTTTGCCCGGTCTTTGGCACGGCTGGCGGAGGTCTATATCAACGATGCCTTCGGCACGGCCCATCGGGCCCACGCCTCCACCGCCGGCATGGCGCAATTCGTGACTAAGCGTGCGGCGGGGTTCTTGTTGAAGAAGGAGGTCGATTATCTAGGGAAGATCTTGGCCGAACCAGACCGTCCGCTGATCGCGATCCTTGGCGGCGCTAAGGTATCCGACAAGATCGAGGTCATTCGAAGCCTGCTGGAAAGGGTCGATGCTCTGCTGATCGGCGGCGCCATGGCCTACACCTTCTTGCGCGCTCAAGGGCAGGAGACCGGCAAGTCCCTGGTTGAAGAGGATAAGCTTCCCCTGGCGACTGAACTTCTCAAGCTTGCGAAAGGGCGAAATGTAGCGATGCTCCTGCCGTCGGATCATGTGGTTGCGGATAAACCGGACGCCGGGAGCCCCCCCGAGACGGTCAAGGGTGACATAGCTCAAGGAAAGATGGGGCTCGACATCGGGCCCGAGACGATTGACGTCTTCAAGAAGGAGATCGAAAAGGCACGAACGGTCTTCTGGAACGGACCGCTGGGGCTTTTCGAGGTGAAACCGTTTGATGCGGGGACCATGGCGATCGCCTCCGCCTTGGCCGAGAGTTCGGCGGTCAGCATCGTAGGAGGAGGTGACTCGGTCGCGGCCGTGAAGCGTTCCGGTCTTGCCGATCGGATCTCGCACGTCTCAACCGGCGGCGGCGCCTCCTTGGAATTCCTGGAGGGTAAGACGTTGCCAGGCTTGGCGGCCCTCGAATAGACTAGGAATTGCCCCTTAGCAGGATGACAGAAGAAAAGAGGCATAACTGGCCACAGATCCAAGCAGACCAGGCTACGCATTAAGCTGCGCCCGGCAAGCTTACACGGACTTCCCGTCTGCGGACTTCGTAGACGGGAAAGAGCGATTACTCTCGCGATTCATCGTTTGAGTCAAAGTGCAGCTTCTCGATGAGTGGCAGGACTCGAATCCAGAAGGGCTCTGCAGATTGTCTCTGTCCGGCCCGAAGGGCCTGACGTCTCAAGGCTGGACAAGTCGTCCGGTCATGAGACTGTGATGTCTGTGTCTGTCCGTGTGGGTCTGCGGCCAAAAATCGTCTTTTACATTTTTTCGGCCTGAGTTGGTGGGTGCGTCGATATGATCGAGGGGTAGGAATGGCTCTGCCGGTGAATAAGACGAAGATCGTGGCCACGATCGGACCAGCTTCCGAATCGCCGGAAGTCATGGAGGAGATGATCCGGGCGGGTATGAATGTGGCGCGCCTCAATTTTTCCCACGGGGATTTCGAGAGCCATGGTGAGGTGATTGCCAAATTGCGGGCTGCGGCTCAGGCAGCCGAGCGTCGTCTGACGATCATGGCGGATCTGCCGGGCCCCAAGATGCGCATTGGCCAACTGGATCAAGAGCCGATCGAGTTGAAGGCCGGCGAATCCTTTACCCTGACCACGGATAAGATCGTCGGCGATCAGGACCGGGTGTCGATGACATTTGACCGTCTGCCGCAGGCCGTCAACCCCGGCGATATCCTGTATCTCAACGACGGCCTGATTCAACTCCAGGTCGAATGCGTCACCGGCAATGACGTGAAGTGCAAGGTGCTGGTCAGCGGGGAGCTGCGTTCCCGCAAAGGCCTCAACCTACCGGGTATCGATCTCGGGATCAGCGCGTTTACCGACCGCGACCATGACTGCCTGAAGTTTGCGATGGAGCGGGGGGTGGATGCGGTCAGCCAGTCCTTTGTGGAGAACGCTGCGGACATCGTTGCGGTGCGCGACGCAGCAGCCGCCATGGGTCACAACCCGTTCATTATTGCCAAGATCGAAAGGGCGCAGGCAGAGAAGCATTTAGAGGGGATCCTCAAGGCCGCCGACGGGATCATGATTGCCAGAGGCGATTTGGGGGTCGAAATACCCATCGAGCAGATCACCGTGGTTCAGAAGCAGCTAGTGCAACGGGCAAATCTGATGGGCAAACCGGTGATCACGGCGACCCAGATGCTGGAGTCGATGACGAACAACCGCCGGCCGACGCGCGCCGAGGCCACGGACGTGGCCAATGCGATCTTGGACGGGACCGACTGCGTGATGCTCTCCGGAGAGTCGGCGATGGGGATGTACCCCGTGGAGGCGGTGAGGATGTTGGCCAGGATCGCCGCCGCCATCGAACCCTACCAGACCGGCCACCACGTGCGGGAGGCCTTAAGGGATTTCGATGAGGCGGACGATATCAGCCTGCGGGACCTGATTGCCATCAGCGTGGAGGCCACCCTGGAGCGAGTATCCCCGGCAGCGGTCATCGTGCCTACACGAAGTGGCGCCTCGGCCAGGAGCGTCGCCCGCTTTCGACTCCCCGTCTGGATCACGGCCGTGAGTTCACAGGCAAGGACGTGTCATGGACTTCAGTTTTCGTATGGTGTATTCCCCGTACACGAGCCTGAGCATCCTGAGGATTGGAAAGGATTTGCACGAAACTGGCTTCGAACGCAGGGCGTGGATGGAGATCTGGTGATCTTGACCGAGGGGCCTTCCTCGAAGCACCCGGAAGCCAACCATAGGATGGAAATCATAGACTTGCTCCGTGATAAAATGGCTTGACGGTGACGGGAGGGTGGGCAGCTCGGCCGACCCCTTCGGAAGGGGAACAGGCGACCCTCGGGAAGCGTGCCGAGATTCTCAAGCACGCCGCGAGCCGACTTTGTATGTGATCAAGAAAAAAGGCTCCTCACAAGAATTTGTGGGTCAATAGGTTGATATCGAAAGCACCATACA
>CAZAGT010000244.1:0-3937 GCA_964484515.1 uncultured Desulfobacteraceae bacterium
CTCTCGGCTACGGCTTGACCGACGAGCATATTCTTGATGACGTCCCCGGCACGATCGGGATTGTAGGAGAGGGCCTCAGCGGTGATCCCGGCGGTATACCCCTCGCCCAGGGCGGCTCCGATCGCACCGAATCCGATGGCCAAGCCGGCACCGATCAAGAAACTCGCATTGGCAAAAATGGAGGCGTCAAACATGGCAGCAAGTATCGCTCGCGTTGTCGCTTGTCGAAACCTCGCGAATCATTCCTAATATGGATAACCCCTCAGCTCACCTGGACGGAAATGTAGACAAGGGTTAGCATGGTAAACACGAAGGCCTGAATCGTTCCGATAAAAAGGCTGAAAAAGCAGATCAGTACGGGGGGCAGACCCACATTGTATATGAGGTGGGAAACCACCAAAATGATAATAGCGCCGCCCATGATATTCCCAAATAGACGGAAGGAAATGGAAACGACCTTGGCCACTTCACCGATAACGTTTAGGGGCGCCATGAAGAAGATCGGCTCAAAGTACTCCTTTATATACGCCTTGAAACCTTTCGTCCGAATCCCGGAGTGATGGGCGATCAAGAATCCCATGATCCCCAGACCCAGGGGGGTATTTAGATCCTTCGTCGGCTCGGACAGTTTCGGGATGATGCCCAGCCAGTTGGCCAAGAGGACGAACATAAAAAGCGTACAGATAAGAGGAGAGTACTTCTTGGCCAGCTCTTCATTGAGCGCCTCCTTGGTGAGGCCGTAAAACGTATTCACCAGCAGCTCACCAACGACCTGAAAGGGGTTGGGGATAAAGCTGATCCTTCGCGTCGCCAAAAACCCAAAGAGGATCAGGACCGCCATCACGATCCAGGTCATGAGAATCGTCTCGGTGTTGAAGACCAGCTTGAGCCCAAACACTTCAACGCATTTCTGCGGGATCTTGGTTAGCCCTTCCATGCGGCTCCCTGTTGCTTTTCATCCTGAATCGTACGAACGACCAAATACTCGACCAGGGTGATGATTTGGATCGAAAAGACCCCCAGGACGACAGCCCCAAAACTAAAAGCGGTGGATTTTAGGCCCACGACCATCGGAATCGCCAGCAGGGCGAACCGGATCAGAAGAGAGGTCAACGTGATGAAGCTGGCTCGCACCCGTGTCTTCCCGATGGTTAAGGGAGCCGACATCCCCAGCAGGACGAAGTTGGCGATACCGAACAGCGTGCCCAGGAGTAAGCCCTTGGCGATGGCGTTTTGATTCATGATGATGAGGCCGGATGCCGCGACGAGATTTACCATGATGGCCAGGGAACAGATCCTCTTCTGGACGCGGGCAATTTCTCTTTGGGCGCTATTAACCTTTATCGCTGCGTTTTTTTCTTCCATTCAGCCTCATCGTCTCCATGATTTGGCGGTAGGCGTTGTAGCCTCCGCCCGCAATGCCAAGAATGATAAAAATGGCAATAAAGAGCCCCTTCGTCTCAAGCCATTTGTCGAGGTAATAGCCGATCGCAAAACAAAGTAAGATAGAGCCTACCATGGTTAAACCGAGCTGGGTGAGCAAGGTTGCCGGCCCTTTTTGTTTTTCGCGTTGTATTCGTTCTTCCTCGGCCCTCTTCCTTTCGGTTATGTCATCACCGATGCCGATGAGGCACTTCTCCCCGCCGAAGTCGATCGGCTCCGCCGACCAGAGGACATAGCGGCTCTGGCCCGACTTCATGCGGAACCTGACCTCCATGTTCCGCACCATGCCCTCCTCAAGCAGCCGCTTGACCATCTCCCTACGCTCGTCCGGATCGGCCCAAACACCCAACTCCTCTGCCGTGCGTCCGATAACCTCCTCGCGTCGATAGCCCGTACCACGCAGAAAGGCCTCATTCACATCAACATGAAAACCATCCTCAATGGTCGTAATGAGCACCCATTCCGGGCTTGAACGGAAGACCCGATAGAATTTCTCCTCCGAAAGGCGCAAGCTATCTTTGGCCTTTTCTCGATCGGTGATGTCCATCGCGTTCCCTAAGGTGGCCCGTTTTCCTTGGTATTGAATCGACTTCACCATCTCGAGGACCCAGCGGGTCTTCCCGTCCTTGGTAACGATCCTGTGCTCGTAGGGCGAAGAACGGTCCCCCTTCAGCATTCCAACCGCATTCCGTCTGACCAGGTCGACGTCTACATTCGGGACGAGGGCCATGGCGCCCATGCCCAATAGCTCGTCTTCCTCAAAACCCGTGATCTTCTGACACCCAAGGTTTACGGAGCGGAACCGTCCGTCCTGAATGACATAGATCCCGACGGGCGATTCCCTCATCAAGCTTGCGATGAAGGCGTCGCCGGCACCGGACCGTTGCTTTGAAACCTCGGATCTTTTTGTGTCGATCTGTTCTTTGTCTTGCATCCTGGCCAGCCTTTCAGTGCGAAAAAGGGTAGCTGAAGGATAAATTACAGACCAAATGGCCCCCAATAAGGCATCTTGGCAAGATTTTTAGGGGCGAATCATAGGGAAAGGGCCATTTTGTGTCAAGCGCCAAATCACGCTGCCAAATGCCCCTCTTTCGCTTGCCTAAGACCGCCAAGCCATGGTATCAGAGGCTTTTTTCGGGCCACGCCCCTCGCCGGGGGTCGTTGTCCAAGGCCCGTTTTAAAGATGCGAACATCCGCTCAAGGGTGGGGCAGGGGTATGTACAAAACTGTGCCAAAAACGTGCTCTCATAGGCGCTTCAAACCCGTTCTCAGGAATGGAGACGATGAATGATTGTCGAGTCCCAGCAAATCGTTTTGAAGACGACGGAGAATACGGACATCATCGACATTACGTCCCCGGCAACCTCTTTTGTTAGCCGGAGCGGTGCCCGGCGTGGCGCCCTCATTCTTTTTACCCCGGGCTCTACGGCGGCCCTCACCACGATCGAGTATGAAAGTGGGGTCATCAACGATCTCAGAGCCGCGATTGAAAGATTGGCCCCGGCTCACCTCTCCTACGAACATAATGAGAGGTGGGGAGACGGGAACGGCTATTCACACGTACGATCCGCCCTCCTCGGGCCCTCATTGCATGTTCCCCTTATAGATGGTAAACTTGCGCTCGGGACCTGGCAGCAGATCGTCTTGCTGGACTTCGACAACCGGGCGAGACAGCGCCAAGTGATTATCCAGATCATGGGAGTCTCATGAGGGCGTTACGTGGTTGTAGCGAATAGGGCCAAGCTCAGGAAGAAGCTCACGTATACAGACCACGAGCTCGTCAGTATGCTGTGTGGGGAACGCTCTGCCCATCTCAAACTCCTTGAGCAGAAGATCGGCCTGACGATCCACCAAAGGGGCAACCACCTCATCATGGAGGGCGATGATTGGGAACTGGAGCTTGCCGAAAATATCCTCAATCAGCTCTATAAGCTTCTGCGGCAGGATTTCCCGATTTATACCAATGAGGTCGATTATGCCTTCCGGATCTTGAGTGCCGATCCGTCGGCGGACCTCAAGAAGATATTTCTCGACAAGATCTACATTGCCTCAGACAAGAAGATTATCACGCCCAAGAGCGTCAATCAAAAGGACTACATCGACAGTATTCGGCGATTCGATATCGTCTTCGGCATCGGACCGGCGGGAACGGGGAAGACCTATCTGGCGATGGCCATGGCCGTCGCCGCGCTGGCCAGAAAAGAGGTCAAGCGAAGCGTACTCGTAAGGCCCGCGGTTGAGGCCGGAGAGCATCTCGGGTTTCTACCCGGTGATTTGTACGAAAAGGTGAACCCCTATTTGCGCCCCCTCTACGATGCCCTCCACGACATGATGGAGTTTGAAGACGCCTCGCGGCTCCTTCAAAGGGGAGTTATCGAAGTGGCACCGCTTGCCTTTATGCGCGGCCGGACCCTCAATGACGCCTTTGTCATCCTTGATGAAGCCCAAAACGCGACCACCGAGCAGATGAAGATGTTCTTGACCCGGCTGGGCT
>CAZAGT010000244.1:3947-7898 GCA_964484515.1 uncultured Desulfobacteraceae bacterium
GCTCCAAGGCGGTCATCACAGGCGATGTCACGCAGACGGATCTTCCAGGGGGAATCACTTCCGGCCTGATCGAGGCCCGCGAGATCCTGAAAGACATTAAGGGCATTCGTTTCGTCTTTTTCTCTCGCGATGACGTCATTCGGCATCCGTTGGTGCAAGAGATCATAGACGCTTACGACCAAAAGGACAAGAGTCGTAACCAGGCGAGATAACGCCCCGCTGGACAGCGGTAAACCGGAAGGCCGTTTTCGACCAGTCCTGGCAAGCATGGCGGATCTGAGCTATTATTGTTTGAACTATACTTTGAAGGAAGGCCCCGACCGGAAACCTTGCGTTTGTGGCCGGGCTGCAAAGAAAAAAGATGCCTGATAAACCGATCATGAAATCTCTCAAAAACCCTCTAAATGTGAGGAAAGGCGAAAGAGAAACAGGCGTTCCCGGAAAGCAGGGAGGGCTCCCGGCGGAGTGGTCTCAGCCCGAGCGACTCAAGTGGCTCATCCTGCCTCTCCTTAGCCTCCTCATCTCGATCTTGTTGTTTCCAAATGTCCTGGAGAAACATCGCACCTATCGCGTTGGAGACGTCTCCGAAAGGGATGTCAAGGCAACTCATGATTTCTTGGTCGAGAACAAGGACTTAACGGAAAAGGACCGCGAGAGAGCCGCAAAAGGGGTCCTCTCGGTATATGACTTTGATCGCTCCGCTTCAAACGTCGTTAAGCGCATCAGAGAGGCCTTCGCTCTCGGCCGCCAATTCTCGGGGAATATCTCCTCCGATGCCCCAGCAAAGGGCGGCGAGGGAAACGCTGAAAACGCCCTTCCTGATAACCTGAAAGATGAAACGCTGCTTCGGAATCGATTCTTTGAGATCCTGGAAATCCAAACCGATCCAACGTTGTTCACCCAACTCCGCGACGCCGGATTCTCCCTTGAAATAGAGGACATAGCCATCCAAACGGTCCTCAAGGTTTTCGGGAAAGGCGTTGTCGGAGATCGGGCCCTGTTTGAGGGGCAGATGGAAAAGGGTGGCATCATTCTCCACGAGATCAATACCCAAAATGAAACAAAAATCACCGACAAGGACCGCTTCTACGATCTCGAGGGCGCCAGGAGCTTTGTTGAAAGCCAGCTCAAGCCATTGGGGGCAAAGATGGGCGACCCCGAATGGGCCGCCGCTGCGGTCAAGCTGATTCTGCCCTTGATTAAGCCCAATCTCACCTTTAACCAAAGAGAGACGGAATTAAGGAAGGATCTCGCCCAGAAATCCGTCAAGCCCACCTACATCATGATCAAGAAGGGCGAGATGCTCGTCCGCGAGGGAGAGAGGATCGGACCGGAGCATCTGGCCAAGCTCTCGGAGGCGACACAATCACGAAGCCGCTTTGACATGTTAAGCCGGATTCCGGCCATGGCCATTTTGATAGGCCTCTTTTTCGCGGTCATGTACGTGGTCGCCTCGAAGGGCGATGAGGCATTTCCCCGAGGTGGCAGGGACCTCCTCTTTGATGCCGTAAGCCTCTTGGCGATATCTGTTTTTGTCTGGGCCTTCTACTATGTGGCCGAGCAGGTAGCCCGGGGGTTTCCTTATTTTACTGCCCAGGCGCTGACCTTCGCCATGCCGATCGCCTCTGGCGCCATGCTGATTTCCATCTTCCAGGGCGTCAATATGGCAGTGATCTTCTCGTTAGCCCTGTCCATTCTGGCCTCATTGATTATCGGCGGGAGGGCTGAGTTCTTCATCTACTTCTTTGTCAGCAGCCTCGTGGCCGCCTATGGTGTGAAGACCTGCCATGAAAGAGGTATCCTGATCAAGGCCGGCTTGAAAGTGGGATTGATCAATATGGTCTTGAGTCTGTCCATTGAGGCCATCTACCATTCCCTTTACAGCCTGGAGGCCCTTATCGCAGCGACTGCGGCTTTCGTGGGCGGTGTTCTCGCCGGCGTGATTGCCACCGGGATCCTGCCCCTCGTCGAGATGGCCTTCGGATTCACGACCGATATCAAGCTGCTCGAGTTGGCCAACCTCGATCAACCTCTTTTGCGAGAGCTGATGGTTCAGGCTCCCGGCACCTATCATCATAGTGTCATCATCAGCAATATGGTGGAGGCGACTGCCAAGGCGGTTAAGGCCAATCCGCTCCTGGCCAGGGTGAGCGCCTACTACCATGATCTGGGGAAGATGAAGAAGCCCCTCTACTTCATCGAAAACCAGATGGGGACTGACAACAAACATGCCAAGCTCGCTCCTTCGATGAGCAGTCTCATCCTTATTTCCCATGTCAAAGATGGTGCCGAATTGGCCAAGAAACATAAACTCGGTCGTGAGATCACGGACATCATCCAGCAGCACCATGGCACGAGCCTCATCTCTTATTTTTACCAAAAGGCCCTGGATCGCGCCGGCAAAAAGGGTGGAAAAACCACTGAGGTCAAAGAGGAGGATTTCCGGTATCCGGGGCCCAAGCCCCAGACCAAAGAAGCCGGATTGGTCATGCTTGCCGACATGGTCGAAGCGGCATCTAGGTCTGTCGTTGATCCGACCCCCTCGCGCATCCAGGGCGTGGTCCAAAAAATCATCAACAAGGTCTTCTCCGATGGGCAGCTGGATGAGTGTGAATTGACCCTCAAGGACCTGCACGAGATCGCCAAGAGCTTCAACAAGACCTTGAGCGGGATCTTTCACCACCGGGTCGAGTATCCGGAAACAACGGGCAAGGGTGTCAGGAAGGTCGGGGATGGATATCCAGATCACGTGGCAAACGAGGATTCCCGGGCTCGGAAGCCCGATGATAAGGCGGAGACTGAAGAAGGTCTTAAACGACTTGGGCTGTCGTGACGGCGAACTGAGCATCCTCTTCACTGGCGACCGGCAGATGGCTGCCTTGAACCGCAAGTACCGCGGCAGGAACCGCTCAACCAACGTGCTGGCATTCCCGATGGAGGACGGCACAAACTCCGTCGTGACCTCACCGATGCTGGGAGACATTGTGGTTTCGGTCGACACGGCCTTGGCTCAAGCGCAGGAAAGCGGTGAACCCGTCGAAGAAACCGTATATCAGCTGCTTATCCATGGGCTGCTGCACTTATTGGACTATGATCACGAACGTTCGACCGTTGATGCCGACCGGATGGAGGAGGAGCAGGCGCGCCTGCTCGCGATGATGCTGAAGGGGTGAGGAATGGCAAGATTGGCCGTAAATGTTGATCATGTGGCTACGGTACGCCAGGCGAGGGGAATTAGCGAGCCGGACCCCGTATCCGCCGCTGCGATCGCCGAGTTGGCAGGCGCCGAAGGGATCATTTGCCACCTCCGTGAGGATAGGCGCCACATCAACGACCGCGACCTTCGGCTATTGCGGGAGACCGTCAAGACAAAGCTCAACATGGAAATGGCGGCCGTGGATGAGATGATCGGGATCGCCCGCGATGTCAGGCCCGACGTGGCGACCCTCGTGCCTGAAAAGAGGGAGGAGCTTACTACCGAGGGCGGCCTCGATGTGGCGGCGAACCCTGATCAATACCGTGACGTGACCGAACAACTCAAAGAGAAAGGTATTCAGGTCAGCCTCTTTATCGACCCCGAACCGGGGCAGATCCAGACGGCCCAAGCCGTTGGGGCGGACCTCATTGAAATCCATACCGGCCACTATGCCGAAGCCTCTAATGAACGCCAGGCCATAGCGAGATTTGAGCGGATTATCGCCGCAGTCCAAACCGCGGTCGAACTGGGACTCGGCGTGAGTGCCGGACACGGCCTTAACTACGTCAACGTCAAGAGATTCGGCTCCCTGCCCCAGATCGAAGAGTATAGTATCGGCCACAGCATTGTAGCCCGCGCGGTCCTGGTTGGGTTCGACCAAGCCGTAAGGGAGATGATCGCCCTTGTCAAGGACTTCTGAAGAGGCTGTCGGAAAACGCCCATCTGTCCCGATTGCATCGGGATTACCCTCATCC
>CAZAGT010000245.1:0-7866 GCA_964484515.1 uncultured Desulfobacteraceae bacterium
GATGGTACTTCAATGTATCGCGCTCTCGATATCAACCTATTGACCCACAAATTCTAGTGAGGAGCCTTATGAATCAGCCGTTTTTGGCCTTCAGGGCCTGCTGCAGCTTCTCTCCCAAAGAACCGATCCGCTTCTCCTCGGCCCCGGTGTAACTTCGCCAGTCCTCCTCACTGGCTGAATCTCCAGGACGGAGGGTTATCCTTCGCTCCTCCGGCCGGACCTCCTCCACGACCAGCGTGATGTGATCTCCCTCTTTCAGTTTTTCAATCGCTCCGGGATTGTCGGAATGGCTTATCTTCGATTTAGGAAGCAGTCCCGTTATTCCGGGCTCCAATCGCACAAAATAACCGAACTTCTCCCTTTTTTCGATCGTCCCCTCGATGGATTGACCCACTGTGATTCTCTCGCGAATATCGACCCAGGGATCCCCTTCCGCGTCCTTCATGCTTAAAGAGATCCTTCTCTTCTCTGCGTCGACCTCCTTGATCATCACCTCGACGGTCTCACCGGTCGTCACTACGTCTTCGGGCTTGAGGATCCTTTGCCGGTAGCTCATCTCACTGATATGAACCAGGCCTTCAATCCCCGGGGTGATCTCTACGAAGGCACCGAATTTTACACAGCATGTGACTCTGCCCCGAGTCTTGACGCCAACATGAAACGCTTCCTTGACGTTGTTCCAGGGATCCTCCGTAAGCTGTTTGATGGAAAGCGCAATCTTCACCTGCCCCGGCTTTTTACCCGCCTCTATCCCAATGACTTTGACGTTGACCGACTCCCCGGTGCTCAAGGCCTCTTCCGGCTTTTCGACCCTTGACCAACCCAACTCTGAGAGGTGAACCATGCCCTCGACCCCTGCTTGGAGCTCGACAAACGCCCCGTAGGGCATCAGCTTTGTCACCCGGCCCTCTAGTTGAGTCCCGATAGCAAGGTCTTTAAGGAATTCTGCGCGTGCCTTCTCCTGCTCTCTTCGCAGAAACTCGCGTCTGGATACGACGATGTTTCTACCGTTCTCCTCCAACTGCGTAATCAAGAATGAATAGGTCTCACCCACATACTCATCCGGTTTTTCGACATACTTGAGATCCATCTGGCTAATGGGGCAAAAGGCCTTCTTCTGTAAGATCTCCACATTGAATCCGCCCTTACAGGTGCCCTTCACCTTGCCCTCGACCGGGACCGCGCCCTCGAAGGCCCCGCCGATGATGTGGTGCCCACCCACACCCGATAGCGCTTTGGAAAGCCGGATTTCGTTCCCGCTCCGCGACACGACGTAGAGTTCGAGTATTTCGCCGACTTTGTATGGTAGTTCCAAGTCTTCATCCAGAAGCTCGGCCTTGTCCACGACCCCGTCGATCTTGGTCCCTGTATCGACAAAAACGGTATCCCGGCCTATGGAGATAATCTCGCCCCGGATCTTATCCCCAATCTGGACATCGTCATTCATGCCGGCGCTGTAAGACTCATAGAGATCTGCAAAACTCTCATTTTCCACGCCCTGTTCATTGTTCAATTCTTCAGACACGATGTTTACTCCCACAAAAAGATCACGCATTCCTACCAGGAATGATAGGCGGTTGGCAATAGGCATTGATCCATCAAACAGAAAAAGTTGAAAGCAGATATCGGGGAAGTGGGATCAAAGTCTCATTGTACTGAAAGTGATTATTGGAACTCTCCGCAAACAACGGTTGATGTAGCTTTATCTATCGGCATAATTCTCTGAATGCTAAAGGGATTACGCGTACCACCGAATGAGGGAACGCGGCCGTAGCCGCGGGTCTGGGTGTCTTCGGGCGTCACCACCTGGTCATTAATCCGCGATTCGCAACGCGAATCATATTCACGGCCGTTTTGACCGGGTTACCGCTGGGCTCAGCCCCTCTTGTTCTTGAGGAGCTACGAACCCATTGCGATCTTTGCATTGAGTCCTGCCCGGAAGCCCGGAATCGAAGAAGAGAGATCACAGGCCCCCCACCGGACCGCGCGGCAATCAGATTAGAATCGGAAAGCCGAATTTCGATCGAAAACAGATGTGAGTTCAGTCGATGGTGTTATCGATACCGACCTACTGACCCATAGTTTCTTGTGAAGAGCCTCAAACGTAATGAGTTGTGGCTCGATCGAATCCGCTTCGGAAGTCACACTCGCGCCGGCGCAAAAAGAGGCGCTCCCATCAAGATGATTGTCTCCTAACTCCTTCCCCTTTCCAAGCCCCTGATGGTCTCAAGCCATTGACTGGACCCTAACGTTGCAAGAGTCGAGGATGCTGCAGATTCCAGGCGCCGAGGGTGCAGCCGTAGTAGCCTACTGCAAACCCTCGGCAACGCAGAAGATGCGGTATCATCGGCTTTCCCGGAGGGTAAACAACACGGCGTATTTTGGGTTTCGCTGGACTTAACAGTCGGTGATATCCAGAGTGAACGCGAAAAATGGCGCAGGCCTCTATTATTCTTGTCTTTTCACACTTTTCGACGTGTTGTTTATACAACAGTAGGGTGGAATCGGGATCAAAGACGCCCTTTGCCCCCTTATGATTCCCGAACAAGGCCGAATCCCCCGTCAGGCAAAGCACATTCTTGGCTCCCGGACAAATGTCAGGAAAACCTTTGCCCGTGCCTCGCACCTATCATAGGATCCTACATCCCCACCCTTTTTTTGCATTCCTCACAGCCTTAGAATCTTGAAACCATGCAAATTTCTCAAAAACCTATCATAACCAACAACTTAAATAGGGAATTGGGTCGAGATTGCATCCTGGTCTATTTTGACTCCAAAGTCAAAACTCGTAAAAAATTGCAAAAAAAGCCTTGACTAGTAAAACAATATATACTAAATGGATAGGAAATCATTTATCCCCTCACAATCCAATGAAACTATCCACCCGAAGTCGATATGGCACACGGATGTTGGTGGATATAGCTCGCCACCAAAGCAACGGTCCCGTCCAGACCGGCGAAATATCTAGACGTCAACAAATCTCAGTAAAGTATCTGGAGCAGCTTGTGCTGCCCCTAAAAAGGGCCAAGCTCCTTTCGAGCGTGCGTGGTTCCAAAGGCGGCCATCTACTTGCTCAGAAACCCGAGGACATCACCTTAGGTCAGATCGTGCGTCTCTTGGAACCTCAGGCCGATCCGGTAGAGTGTATCGGCCATCCGAATAAATGCCCGATGTCAGATGAATGCCAGACAAGGGGGGCCTGGAGAGAGGCCACCGAGGTCTTTTTCGAAAAACTTGACAGCATCACCATTGCCGAGTTGGCTGACGGATCCTACAAAACCCGCTGCAAAAAACGGGATCATAAATAAGTTGAGTAAATGTGTGTCAATCTACGTCCAGGTGGAGCAAAAGGCGAATTTGCGAGTTTGAGGTTTTGAATTATTGCGCGGACATAGCGAAGCTGTCGAAAAACCGACTTCTCTGAGGCTGATGGAAAATGTCCAGATGCAAGGCTTCCGAAACCGGCGTCCCGTCCCGAAGGGGTGGGGACTGAGCCGAGCGTTTGCCTTCAAGTTCAACAATATATACCTCTCATTGATTACTCATAAAGCAAGGAGGATCACATGAAAAAAATTCTCATCTTAGGTTCAGGGGCAGGGGGTACGATGGTGGCCTCGAAGTTGCGCAAGGGGTTGAGCGAGACCGAATGGGAGATCACCATCATCGACCATGATGAACTCCATCACTACCAGCCGGGTTGGCTGTTCATCCCTTTTGGGGTTTACGGTGAAAAGGACTGTGTCAAGCCGAAGCGCGAATTCATACCGCAAGGCGTCGAATTCGTAGTCGATGAAGTGATGGGCGTCAACCCGGACAAGCGGGAAGTTGAGGGTCAAAAGGGACGCTACAATTATGATTGGCTCGTGATCGCCAGCGGTTGCCATATCGTCCCGGAGGAAGTGGAGGGTATGATGGACGACTGGTATGGAGACATCCATACCTTCTATAGCCTGGAGGGGGCAGTCGAGCTACGCAAAAAACTGAAGTACTTCGACTCCGGCCGCGTGGTACTTAACATGGCCGAATTTCCTTACAAATGCCCGGTAGCGCCGATCGAGTTTGTCTTCATGGCTGATTGGTTCTTCCACGTGAACGGTGTTCGCAATAATATCGAGATCGAAATGGTTACACCCATGGCCGATATCTTTACCAAACCCATGGCAACCAAGACCCTCCGGACCATTGCCGATCATAAAAACATCAAGGTCACACCGAACTTCGATATCGCTCAAGTCAACGCCAAAGAGAAAACCATTGAATCACACAAGGGTGAAAAGGTCCCTTACGACCTCTTGGTCACGGTGCCGCCAAACTTCGGTGCCCAGTACATCGAGAACTCCAACATGGGCGATCCGATGAATTATGTGGACACCGACCACTTCACACTGAAGGCCAAGGGTTACGAGAACATCTACGTGATAGGCGATGCGACCAATGTGCCGGCGTCAAAAGCTGGAGCAACGGCACACTACGAATCCGATACCGTGACGGAGAACCTGGTGCGTGACATTGAGGGCCAGGAACCGAAACCCACCTACGACGGCCACACCACTTGTTTTATCTGTTCCGGGTACGAAAAAGCGGTTCTTATCGACTTCAATTATAAGGTGGAGCCGTTGGGCGGAAAGTTCCCTTTTCCGGGTCTGGGCCCTTTTTCGCTTCTAGGTGACAGTAATATCAATTACTGGGGCAAGATGATGTTCAAGTGGGTCTATTGGAACATGATGCTGAAGGGTCTCGAGTTGCCCCTTGAAGCCCAGTTCACCATGGCCGGGAAGTTACGACCTGCTTTGGCCTGAAAGGAAGGAGGGACCCATGACCAACGAAGAACTGATTCTGCAGCGACTTGACAGCATCGAGACTCAGCTCGCTCCTCTGTCACAATCAGCCGCCAGCCTGAATGAACTCAAGGGCGACCTCACACCCTTGCTCAACGGTGGCGTGCACCTGATGATCAAGGAACTTGAGGACGTGGAGGCCGCTTTTCAGTTGGAAGATCTGTTGATGCTGCTCAAGCGTATGCTGAGGAGTGTCCGCGATATTACCTACACCCTGAATCAACTCGAGAACATCATCGACTTTGTAAAGACCATAGAACCCTTGCTAAAGTCATCAGTGCCTCAGATGGTTAACTATCTCGACGACCTTGAGCAGAGGGGCGTCTTCCGTGTCATTCAGGCCACCCTGGATATCCGCGCCAAAATCGCAACCGCCTTCACGCCTGAAGATATCGATCAAATCGGTGATGGGCTGGTTGCTTTGCTTGGGCTTGCCAAGAAGATCACGGACCCCAAGGCCGTTGCCTTGTTGGAGCGTTTTGCGGAAGTGCCGTCCAATGTAGACTTGGAAAACGCAAAGGGCGTCGGGCCGTTTGGCCTGATCTCGGCCTGCTCGACCAAAGAGGTAAAGCACGGGTTGGGCGTTTTGATGGAATTGACCAGGGCGATGGGCAGAATGAAAGGCAATGGAGGAACGGTCTCTTCCAGCGATTAAGGCCTCTCTGAGATTACTCTGCGGAGTATGAGGAAATATTCTAGACCATAAACCTGGACTTGGGCTGTCCCGGCCGACGGATCATATGGTTTGTTTTTGCAGCTGCAAGAGTACTCCAACCATTTTGGGTTCATGTATTTGTTCCGGCACGGCAATAAGATCATGATGGCTTTCGCCCCATTTCGTCAGAGCATTATGACCACTTCTATGGGAGAACGCTCGAATATTTGCGTGAGAAAGGAGCTGAAGCGCAATGGAGAAACACATGGTTCAATGCGAGGACGGCCGGGTTCGACAGGCGCGGGTGTACGGAGTCCCGAAGGCCGAAGGGGATTTCGAGATTCGGCAGGCCGGCGTAAGATTAAAGGGAAAACACGTCATCGGTGAGGTCTGGCACAGCCGTAAGACCGGGACGTGGTACTTCCTAACGGACCCCGACTGTAAATTCAGTCGTCTCTTACCCCGCTGCCGCGAAAAGCCCATTGAGCCTCTCCAGCAACTGGAGGTTTCTTCCCATGTGAGAGACAGGTGAGGCGGTCTAGAAACGCTACTAGTGGATTATCACATAAATAAGGCTATACTTTTTCCATTTGTATGGGCGAGGATTTTCGTTCAGATATCCGGTGTCACGACTGAGACCCGGTGCGATTTCACTTGGCGTTCTGTAGTCTGTATTGTGAAAAGCAGTTCGCGGTAGAGATGCAAAATGGGATTCAACCAAGTTCAGCTAAGAGGAACTGGTTAGCTTCCAATAGACATGGATCCGGCGGCGAATTCTTGGTGGGAGTTCTCTTAGTTCCTTTTTGTGGGGACTGAGGTCGTCCACAACTAAACGGATTCCGCCCCTAGGCCAGGCTGCGGGCATCGTCGGAGACATCCTTGACGGGCTCAAGGAAGACAAAGCGGTCGACGCCCTGATCGAGCGCAAGGTAGGCAACCGCTTGCCCGGCGTCCTCTCGAAAGCCTTGCATGACATCATCAACAGCAAGCTCGGGGATGTCGATACGGCCGGATTGGAATTCAGAGAGGTAAAACTTTCTGAGGGTCGTTTTGGTAGCAGCGTGCTACGGTCCTTGAATTTTGGGCATCGAGCCGATTTCTTGATTATCTCTTCGGGGCGCACGCACACGATCTAAGCAAGAGATGGAAGAGTTTCATCTTCAATGGACAGCGCCCTTCTATCCACATGTCATGGATCTCATTCGGATTGATGATCTTGAGCGCTTTGTGAGCCAAGTGATGTCTCATCAAGAAGAACAGGACCGTGGCGAAGACCACACCAGAGTCCATTTGCTTGCCGAAGGACCTCTGCCACTCTGATTGATATCTTTGCAGGAATTCACTATCGAACCTCTGATGCCTCACAGCCTCTTCGGCCGTTCTGCCCGATGCCGCGGGACTGCCTGGTTGCACCTGACGGGGATACCACGAAGGACCGTAACCCCAATTGAGCGAAGCCTCCATAAGGGAGCCTTCAGCAAGCAGCTCTCCGTATTTAACTGAGGGATACACAGCGACGGATTAATGACTCACCCTATGACGGAATATAGTTTCAGAGTACGGTGCCTTTCTTTTGACAACAGACCACGGACCACCGACATGGAGCCTTTTCGCTCCGATAGGGTGTAACTCTCCTTGACTCAACGGCGCATTCTGCATAGTGTTAGCCCAAAAGTGACTTCATCACATCACATAATTATATCAACCGCAGAAAGGAGGTCTCCAATGAAGAAATCGAAGGAAATCAAACGCGATCCTCAGTCTTCAGCGTCCCAGGTAACACGGCGTCAGTTCCTGCAAATCCTCGGTGCAACGGCGAGTGTGGCCGCCGTCGCGCCGACAGCGCTCGCCCAAATGAAGGGATCCCTGTCGAAGTGGGATGTGCGTGCACCTGCATGCTACGTCTACGTCGGCACCTACACGGCCCCGAACTATGCCCCGGGCGGAAAGAGGCCCAGCACGGCCAAGGGAATCTACGCCTTCAGAATGGACCAGAGCCAAGGAAACTTGGTACCCGTCCAGATCGTTGAGGACGAGAACCCCTCCTTTCTGGCCGTCGATCCGATGATGAAGTACCTTTACTGCGTGAACGAACTCGGGGCGGACAGTGCCGGCAAACCCCTCGGCCGCGTGAGCGCTTACAAGATCGACCCGTCGGAAGGCAAACTGAGCTTCATCAACACCGAGCCGACGAACGGCACCTGGCCTTGTCACATTTGGGTACACCCCTCCGGGATGTACCTCTTCGCGGCGAATTACGGCTCCGGCAGTTTCCCGGTCTATCCGATCCGGGGCGACGGAAGCATCGGAAAGATGACCGACCTGTTCCAGGGCGTCGGCAACGGCACCGGGCCCGATCAGGCCCGCCAGGAG
>CAZAGT010000246.1:0-7857 GCA_964484515.1 uncultured Desulfobacteraceae bacterium
CCCATAACCAGCGCTGCGATAACCGGGGACCCAACCCTGATATGGACCGTAAGCGGACGCACTGGAACCACAAAAACCTCGCCCCCGTCCGGTCATCGGGCCGGCTCCATAAGGACCTGTTCCGTCAAATGCGGGCATCATAAACACCTCCTTTCAAGAATGACCGCCCCAGCGGCGGCGGTGTCTGCCTCTTCCCCTGGGCGGCATCTCAAAATGCCCACCCTGGATCCTGAGAACCTTACCCATGACCAGGCTTTCAGCAACAATCGCTCTTGCCTCGGCCAAGATTCTGCCAAACGTCTGGCGTGAAACATTCATCCTGATGGCCGCCGCCTCATGATCCAAACCTTCAAAATCGCTTAGCCGGATCGCTTCAAGGCCTTCTATAGGTAAGACGATTTCCTCTCTTCCCCAGGGGGGGATCCTATTCGGAAGATAGGCATCCACAATGGGACGTCCTTGCACAAATCTGGGTTTCCGCGGTCTGGGCATACTCTGCTAAACCTGCCTTTTTGAGCTTACGCTCATAATATATTAACTTGCTTTTTTGTTGTCAAGCAGCTTTTTGAGCTTGAGACCATTTATATATCTCTTTTGCAAATTGGCTCATTTCTGCATCTTTCATGCATCCGGATGGGCATGACTGGATGTGGTTGAGTCTAAAGGGCAACGCGGCAGTGGTCTCCAATCGGGCTCCCATAGATACCGAGGATTTACAGGGCAGGCCTTGAAGTTTCGCAAGCCGCTCCGCGCGCCCCGCATGGCAGGCTGGTTGAAAACTAGAAAAGGCGGACAAGCATGATTAGGCCCACCGCGGCCAATACACCGGCAAAAATCCTTGTGAGGGTCTCAGTCTTCATCTTTGTGGCCATGAACCGTGAACCGATCTGTGATCCGATGATGGCGGCGATGGCAAAAGCGATGAGATATTTACCCAGGTGGGCCGTGGCTAGGTGACCTAGGAATCCGGACAAGGCTGAGAAGCAGACCACGAAGGCTGAGGTCGCCGCTGCATGCTTCGGATCAAACCCTATAATGAGAAGGACGGGAACGACGAAGGCGCCGCCCCCCCGACCGAGCATCCCCACCATAACACCTATCGTTGCGCCGGCCGTGAGTCCGACAAGCGTCTTCTTGACCTGAGGCATTTGTCTCTCTCCGGGCTTCCATCCTACCAGCATCCGGACGGCCACAAAAATGAGCAAAACAGCGAAAAGAGCGAGTATGATTTGATCTGGGACATACTGCGTCAGCGACGCGCCGAGCAGTGGGAAGAAGGCGAGCGTCACCACGAGGGGCAGGGCGGTGCCGAACCCGATGAGCTTTTCTCGAAGATAGGTGATCGTGGCCGATAGCTGCGTGAGGAAATTAATCAACAGGGCGACTGGGATGGCTTCCGTTTTTAGGTCCAGGCCTAACCAGAAAAAGAGCGGTACATAGA
This sequence comes from uncultured Desulfobacteraceae bacterium, assembly GCA_964484515.1. Classification (GTDB taxonomy): domain Bacteria; phylum Desulfobacterota; class DSM-4660; order Desulfatiglandales; family HGW-15; genus CAZAGT01. Next base: position 1,442 of record CAZAGT010000246.1, read on the forward strand.
GCTGCCCCCCGCCAAGGCCGATCATCGAAAAGAGACACGATCCCAGAAGGACAATGCCGGAGAGCCAGAATTCTTGGACAAGATGCATCATCCATCCTTCCGATTGTATTTGCATTCTATCAAGTAAAGCTTACAGGACTTTCAGAACTCTTGATGCAGGCTTGTCTGAGTATCGCTGCCTGTGTTCAAAAACGTGAAAATTCGTATCACTTCAGATCTGTGATGAGGCTCCACGTTTCCATGATTGTTTGGGATAACCAAATAGGAAAAAAAGAGGTTCTTGCTAATCCGAATCGATCCCAACGTTAGGCTTAAGGGCTATTCATGTCGTGCTTGCTTATTGATCAAAGTCTGCGTCAGCAACTCGTTTTCTATCCTATCGCGCGCGGCAACGAAAATAGCACCCTGTGAATCGGCCCGATGCTTATCGGGTGTATTCCAGTCTAAGGGAAACTCCTCGTGGTTTGGCTGTGTCTTGGGAAGATAGACATGCTCAAAAAGTCCCTGCAACTGCTTGAACAACCATGGCCTTGTTGGCCTGCATCCAATACCAGAGTATGCTTGAGTAGGGTCGCCTTGCGGCTCTTGGACGATATTTCTCTCCTCGCTTTCCCCGAATGAGACGCGTGTTTCTAGAAACAGCATTCTTGCAGTGTTGCGACTTATAAACTCCAAAGCCCGTTCAGGATTACTCAAGTGATGCAGAATTCCATAACAGTGAACCACGTCAAACGGAGAACCGACGATGGGAGTGGGACGTTCCATATCCAGAAACTGAACACTGCAGCTAGGATAGCGATTTCTTAAGTATTGCAGATTTTGAAACCTTGCTTCGGTGATGGTTATTTTGCACCCTCGATCTATGTAAAAATGGGAATGATCTCCGATACCTGCGCCAACCTCCAAAACCGACATTCCCGCTACCGATATTCTCAGACTTGCGAGATGCTCCAGCCTACGTGAATTAAGGCGTAAGTAGCGATTTGAATGAAAATGACTGACAGAGGTATTGAGACGAATTCTCTCGTACCCACATTTCTTAACTAAGCTCCTCACCATGTTCTTGGTTTTACCTAGCACACTATCTTCCTTTAAGGTTCACCTGGTTCTTTGACCTAACTTCGAAGTAAACGGCCTAGATGCCGTCTCATGCTGCAACACTACTTCACGAGAATTAGGATATTCAGCAATTCTGGGCAATGAAACCGGATATCAACACACCCCTCTGCCAATCCACAGACATTTTTTTCCGTGTTTATCATGATTGCACTGCAATTCAGTACCGCACGGAGGGAGAAGGCCCCTTTCCTCCCTTTCATAATTCAAGACTTGTCATCAAATACACCAATTTCTGGGTATGAAATCCTGCGAAACCTTTCGTTCTTGCGGGTGGCCACGATAGCAGTGAAAACGAAGAAGAGAAAAGAGAAAGATGGGAAATCGGGGGATATACCATATGCTCACCGAGTCTGGTGCAGTCCGCAGTGTGCCGTTGCACCAGTCATGGTCGACGTCAATCTACGCGTGTAGAACGGGCTCGGCGTGGACAACGGCGGTAAGCTCTCAAGGCGGCCTTACACGTACCACGATTTGAGCAGCTACTGGGACATCCCCCCCCAGGTACCGGCAGGCGGGAAGCTCAAGCCGTAAGACTTACTACGACGCCTATGCTTCAGCCTGCTCATTCTTGCCGCCGAGGTTTCGTTCACCGCGGCAGATGCGCGGAGGAGAGCCGTTCAACGGACCTTGGAGACCACGTTTTGCATGAGGTCATGAAACGTAGCGCTGATGAGTCCCAGGTCTGCACCGAAGAGCTGGAATTTGACCCCCATGCTACTTAGTTTCTGCGACTGTTCCAGCGTGCACGGATTGACGGCGGACATGATCGGGAGCCCCTTTTGTTTGCCACCTTCGACGACCGTCTCAAAGGCCTCGACGAGCTTCGGGTGATTGAAATCGTAGAGCAGATTCAAACCCAGCGAAAGGGCATAGTCGGTTGGGCCGAAGCAGAGGGCATCGAGCCCCTCCACTGAGAGGATATCTTCGAAGTTCTCCAAGAACGCTTTATCCTCCAGGAGTGGGATCACCATTGCCTCCTCATTACTCGCCTGGATGAAGGCATCCCAGTTGAAATCTCCGGTACGGTACCTCGCCGAACGGACCGTTGGATCGGCACCCCTGATGCCTCTCAGAGGGAAGCGGGCATGTTTGACCGCCTTTTCCGCGTCGTCAGCCGTGGCCACATGAGGGACGACGACACCCTGAGCGCCGGCCTCGAGGGCGTTGCGAATATAGTGTTCTTTGTTTTCCTTTACCCTGACGATAGGGACCGTGCTGCTGGCTTCGGCCGCCCGGATCAGATTCTCAAGCGCCACATCGCTTCCGATGGGAGCATGCTCCGTATCAATGAAAACCCAATCGAACCCAGTGTAGCCCAGCATCTCCACAATGATAGGACTCCTGCTCATCACGGCGCATCCACAAACCAGTTTGCCTGCTGCCAAATCGCGCTTCAGGGTGTTCTCTCTAAACATCATCCGCCTCCTTTCGGTGGTAGCTTTCCTATGCTTCGGCTTTCACAACATTTTTTAGCCGTCCAATACCTTCGATCTCTACCTCCACCGTGTCCCCTGGGTTCATGGGTGCGATCCCCCTGGGCGTACCGGTGATAACCACATCCCCTGGGTAGAGGGTGATCCTTTCGGAGATGAAGCTAAGGATTTTCTGGACACTAAAAACACAATTCCTGGTGTTGTCATGCTGCATCACCTTTTCGTTCAGATAGGTATGCAATTCTAGGTTGTTGGGATCTAGGTCCGTGACAAGGTAGGGGCCAAAGGGGCCAAAGGTGTCGAAACCCTTGGAAAGGGCCAAGAAAATGGCATCCTTGGATACAAGAGCCCTTTCGGTGACATCATTGAAGCAAGAGTAACCGAGTACGCAATCCATGGCGCCACTCTCCGTCACGTTCTTCATGGTGTCCTTGATCACCACCGCCAACTCACCCTCGTAATCGACGCGCTCGGCGCTGCGCGGATAGATAATGGCGTCTCCGGATCCGATCAGGCATGAAGGTGGTTTCAGGAACACGACCGGTTCCTTTGGCACCGGCGCTCCCAGCTCTTCGATGTGCTCCAGGTAGTTCTGCCCCACACAGACCACCTTTGAAGGGACCACGGGCGGAAGCAATGCCACATCCCCCAGCGGGTAATACTTCCCGGTCTCTTTGTACCGCTCAAACAAAGAGCCTTCAATCACCCGGACCCTCTCGCCGTCAACTAATCCGGTGTTGATCTTACCTTCATGTTCAAACCTCGCAAATTTCATTTTATCCTCCTTGGTTTTTGCAGCGCTCGTGTTGAGCAAAAACATTCACTGTCCGCGGAATGGGGCCTATCCGTAACGCTCATGTTGTGGCTCTGGAGGCACCCTTTTTTGCCACGATCAAGAGACGATTACTCAACGCGATGACGTTAGGATCCTCAGCGTATTGCCTGAAGACATCCTGGACAGTCTTAAAGCTCTCGTGATCATTTAGGATGTTGACATGCTCTTCTCTTGCTGGAAATTCGAAGAACGGACAAACAGCGGCCATATGAAGAATTTTCATTCCCTTCGCGTGGAATAAGCCTGCCAGTTCCTGGGGCCCTAAATGGCATTGCCTCAGTCCAGATTGGCGGGTGACATGACCCGTCTTTAATACTTCGCCAAGCTGAGCCAGGTCGTTCGTCCGAGCCAACTCAAGTGCCGTTCGATAGCGGTTGGCGGCATCACAGATAATATGGCCTCCCGGCTTGGTAAGACGGTAGCATTCATCCAGGGCCCTCTGAGGATCGCGGCAAAGGGTGAGAGGCACTCCCAAGGCCAACACCAGGTCATAGCTCTCAGCGGCCAAGGCCTGCATATCACAAATATCGAGTGCATGATAGGCGATAACTCGCTCGCCAATACCCCGTTCTTCGACTTTTTCGGCGGCGTGTCTGATCATCTCGGGCGATAAGTCTGCGAGCACGAACCGAAAACCCATGGGAGCCAGACGAAAGACCCATCTGCCTGTACCGCATCCAACCTCCAGGGTTAGGCTTTCCTCTATGGGTGGCAGGACGGGCTCGATATAACGCCAGCATCCCTCCTCGTAAAGTTCCCTGAAGCGTCCACTTCTTCGCCGTCTTTCTCCTGATGCGAATGTCGCCGCTTTGTTATCCCAATACTCAACCGGGTCTTTGACGATCACGCTTCACCTTTCCCGAGGTCCCTGGGCCAAAATCGAAAACCGATAGCACTCATGATCTGCCGAAAGGAATATTCCCTTCTTGCCACACCCTGTGATCAATACGGTAAAGCCCTCAAAACGTGCATGGAAAGATTCAAGCTTGTTTTCTTGACTCGCACTGACTTTCAATGGTAATACTAAATATTACTAAAAGCAACCAAAATCTCAAAACCCTGCTGAGGCGAAAGGCAAAAGACGCGTCGATGGATTCAAAATAGCCAACAGGCGAGGAATCACGAAAGGAGGGAGACCATGTACGGATTTGATCGACCAAGAGGGACCAAGCAAAACATTGAAAGGGCACGCAAGATCGAGGATCACCTCAGACTTCAGACCCTTCCAGTAGGTGTCAAATTCTACCAAGACCAGAGGGATATGGCCGGAGATCTTGGAGAGAAGCCTGATTATTCCGGTACCTTTTGTCAGTTTCTTTCCCATTCGAGGTTCGAACGATGCCAGATCAGAAAAAACTTCGTCCTTACGCGAGAAACGATCTCCTGCCCGTTTTCTCCAGGGGTGCTCGGTTTCGAGGCGTGGACGGGCCACATTGCAACGGGAGACCATATGGGCGGCGTTCATTTTGAGGATGCAGAGGCCGCCAGGCTGTCTCAAAAAGATATTCCCAGACTTGAGCCCTTTTCCGTCGAGGCTGTTTTGGTGGGCCCGCTCATGGATTTTGAGGTCGAACCCGACGTCATCTCCTTTGCGATCGTTCCCGGTATGAGCAACAAGGTGCTCGATGGGCAGATGTGGCGTACCGGAAAACCGAAAGAGATCGTCTACTATAACGTCTGCGGCATTTGCGGTGTCGGGGTGGCTCAAGCATATAACCAAAAGGACCTTTTTATATCCTTCCCATGCCACGGTGGTCGAAGGATAGGGTTGTTTACCGATACGGAGCTCTTTGTGGCACTGAATACGGATTTCTTCGAAGACTGGATTCTGGGAATGGAGAAGTCCTACGCCACGGGCCACTCTTTCCCTGTTGGCCACATGCTGAGGCCCAATCCTCCTTTGCCACCCCACTATAAGATCTTGGAGTGGCCGGACAAGATAGTCCCGTTAAGTCAATGGCAGGAGGAACAGGAAAAAAAAGGGGCTAAGTGAAGCCGTTGTTTACCATTCATAAAAGCTGAGATCCCCATCTCTCCTGACAACGTCGGGATTGCCTAGGATCGGCAACGGTCCTAACAAGCCGGATTTGATTTCGGCTGCGGCCTAACCATGACTATCCGATCTGCACTATCCCTTGGCTCCTCTAACGAGACTGTCGAAAAACCTTTTTCTGAGAGGCTGATGGAAAATGCCCAGATGTAAGGCTTCCGAAACCGGGGACCCGCCCCGAAGGGGTGGGGACTGAGCCGAGCGAAGCGAAGGTAAAGAAATCCCGAGGAAAGACATAGGGGTTCTACCGTTTGACGCTTGAGGTTGGAGGCATACAGGAAAGCATCTACAGAGTTTTATTTGTTCCTTACCTCGGTCCTCGTGCCTCGCGCCTCGTGCCTTTTGCGTACGCCGCAGTGACGAGAGATGAGGATAATCCCGATGCAATCGGGACAGATGGGCGTTTTCCGACAGCCTAAACGGTAGGGTGTAAATGCGAAAAACAGCTTTAGTCCAGGAAAATATTATTCTTGACTTTAGTGAACAGAAAAATAATACTTAGTAATACCACGGCATGGGAGGAACACTTCGAAGCCGTTTATTTCGCCTCCTCGCATGAGACAAGGGGCTTGCTCAAAGCATGAATGTATGGGTTCGCGTCGCCGGGTGTTCCTCCCTCCGTTTTTCGTTCGTTTCTTGTAGAAATTAGGGGTCTTACCCTTGGCCCGGCAACCTATCTGGAGATGGCCGGGACAGTGAGCGAGATTGATTTCGTGCGTCCCGTGAGAAACGTTCTGGGTGTGGTCTTGAATGCTGTGCCGGGCGGAGGGTTCTGTTCGGGAGGAACGAGGTCACTAAGAGCCAAACCTGAATCTTGCCTAACGATCTTTTTAACCTTCTAACTTGGAGGAAAAGATGAATACAAGAAAGGCCTTTTCTGTCGCCTTGTGCATTGTGCTGGCATGCGGCCTGATGCTGGGATCTGCCCTGGCGGCCGACATCACCGTCCTGAGGCCGCAGACCATCGATGATATCGTCG
>CAZAGT010000247.1:0-7856 GCA_964484515.1 uncultured Desulfobacteraceae bacterium
TTCTATCCTTTTATCGCTGAAAAAGCAATCATCATCTTTACGAAGTCAAACTAATTGTCGCTTCGCTAAATTAGGGTACAAAGAAAGGAGTAATGTCAGATGAATCGGGTGACCGTTTTTAAGACAACGCCTAGGATCGTGATGGGGGTGGGCGCCATTCAGCAGATACCCGAAGAGATCCGTCTCTTGAATGGAAAAAACGTTCTGATCGTAACCGATAAGGGCTTGCGGGAAGCCGGCTTGGTCGACGTCTTGGGGAAGGTTTTGGAACAAGCGCAAATAGGGTACACGATTTTTGACGAGGTGGAGGCGGATCCTCGCTTCGAAATTTCCACCGGCTGCGTGGACATGATCCAACGTGAAAAGGTCGATCTTGTCATCGGATTCGGGGGCGGCAGTCCCATCGACATTGCGAAGATCTCGGCGCTCATGGCCAAGAATGAAGGCCCCCTGGCCAAATATTTTGGGATTGAACTCATTCCCAATCCGGGGCTGCCCACGATTATCGTCCCCACGACGGCCGGCACGGCCAGCGAGGTGACGCCCATCGTGATTCTCTCAGATGAAGAGGCCAAGCTCAAGAGAGGCATTGTCAGTGCTTATCTGCAACCTTCCGTGGCCCTCCTCGATCCTAAGCTGACCCTCGGTCTTCCGCCGCGTATCACGGCCGCCACCGGGATGGATGCCCTCATTCATGCCATCGAAGCATTCACGTCCGTCAATGCCACGGGCATGACCGATACCCTGGCCTTCCGAGCGATGGAGTTGCTTTACGGAAACATTCGCACCGCCTTTGCGAACGGTAAGAACCTCGAAGCGCGCTCGGCCATGCTGGAGGGCAGCCTTACCGCCGGGATCTCCTTTGCCAACTGCGGCGTCACGGCCGTGCATGCCTTTGCCTACCCGATCGGCGCCGAGTTCCACATTCCGCACGGCATCGCAAACACGTTGATGCTCCCCCATGTCATGCGTTTCAATCTCCTGGGAAATATACCCAAGTTTGCCGGCATAGGCGACGCTTTCGGCCTCTTGACGGAGGGACTCGAAGATCTCAGGGCCGCCGAGGAGGTCGTGGCCGCGATTGAGCGACTGGCGCTGGATCTTCGCGTTCCACGACACCTGGCCGAATTCGGCGTGACCGAGGCAGATATCCCGCGCCTGGCTGAGGGCGTCATGAAGGTTACACGCCTGTTGGCCAATAACCCGCGGCAGATCGCCCTTGAAGACGCCGTCGACATTTATCGGGCCGCCCTGTGAGCATTGGCCCGGGAGGCCTTAGGACAAAATGGATTCCATCTACGAGGCAAGACCGTGGCTCAAGATCTACCCCGAATGGGCGCCTCACCATATCGATGCGTCATCCACGACCGCGTTCGTCGACTTCAAGTACTCGGTGAAACAGCGACCCCACGCCCCGGCTGTCTATTATTTCGAACACATCATCTCATACGGAGAGATCAATCAACTTTCCAACAGCATGGCGGCGGCTCTGCGCGCCCTTGGTCTTGGGCTTAAGGATCGCATCATCATCGACCTCCAGAATGTGCCCCAGTTTCCGATTGCCACCTATGCCGCCTGGAAGCTGGGGGCGATCGTCGTTCCCCTCAATCCCATGTACAAGGAAAAGGAGCTCATCTATTTCTGTCAGGATTCGGGTGCCAAGATCTTCTTGACCCTCGATGAGATCCTGGCCGCGCTCGACACGAGCTTCCTGCAAGAAACCGGGGTTGAGAGCGTGATCACCACATCAGCCCTGGACTACTACCCACCAAACGAAGCCGTGCCCGCACTACTAAAGAGCGTGAAGAAGCATCCGGTACCGGACACCCTTGATATGCAGGCGCTGATTGATGCCCACAAAGATAGCGAGTTAGAAGACCCGGGGCTTCGCCCTACCGACATCGCCTACCTGACCTATACCTCGGGAACGACCGGGACGCCCAAAGGGGCCATGAATACGCACGGTAATGTCGCCTTTAATGCCAGGGTCTATCAACAGATGTTGCAGATGGATTCGCGAGATGTGGTGCTGGGCGTTGCCCCTCTTTTCCACATCACCGGCGAGGTGGCACACTTGGCGATCGCTGCCCTGATTGGGTCCCCTGTCATCCTCTACTACCGCTTTGACGTTGGTGAGACGCTTCGGCTCATCGAGCGGTGGCGAGCGACGATGACGGTCGCTTCCATCACGGTATACATCGCCCTGATGAACCACGACGATATCAGTAAGCGCGACCTTTCAAGCTTTGTCAAAGCTTACAGCGGCGGGGCCCCCGTCGCAGCGACGGTCGTTGATCGTTTCGAGAAGCTCACGGGGCTCTACATCTACAACGTCTATGGCATGACCGAGACGAATTCGCCTTCGCACCTCGTTCCGTGGGGGCGGAGGGCGCCGATTGATCCTGAGAGTCAAGCCCTCGCCGTCGGCCTACCGGTTCCCGACGCCGTTGTGAAGATTATGGAGCTCGAAACAGGAGAGAGGGAGCTTAAGGTCGACGAGATCGGCGAAGTCGTGGTTAAGGGTCCCATGGTCGTCCCTGGATATTGGGAAAAGGAGAGCGAAACAAGGCATGCTATTCGAGAAGGCTGGATCTTCACTGGAGACGTCGGCAAGATGGATCGGGATGGCTGGTTCTACGTGGTCGATCGCAAAAAGGATCTGATCGTTGCATCAGGCTACAAGATTTGGCCGCGCGACGTTGAAGACGTCCTCTATCAGCACCCTGCCGTTCAGGAGGCTGCCGTGGTAGGTGTCCCGGATGAATACCGGGGAGAGACGGTCAAGGCCTATGTGGCCCTCAAGAAGGGCATGGAGCACGATCTCACGCCCGACGACGTGATCGCATTCTGCAAGAGTCAAATGGCCGCATACAAATATCCGCGACAAGTGGAATTCGTACCTGAGATTCCAAAGACCCCGACCGGAAAGTATATGCGACGATTGCTTCGTAATGGGTTCCAGACCAAGAAGACCGAATAACCCCGCCTCTAGCAAACAAGCCTCACCTAACAAGGACCTCCCGACGGTCAAATCGTTCTCAGAATCTATGACAACGCTCAACGATAAAGGTGTGGGCCATCCTGCGACGAAAACTAAAGCTCGAAAACCGCTAACATTCAGATATCACGAGTTTTGATGGTCTTCTAATCTCGTACATATGTCAGACTTATCGCCACAATTACGGACGGTTGATAGCTTGGCCTTTTGTATGGATACCTCAAAGGACTTCAGGGCGTTTTCCCCGCTCTTCCGTTCATTCATTCCTAGATAGATCAGGATGAATTCACTGTGCACTCAGCCTTCCGCTCCATCCGCTCCCTAATCTCCATGGTCGCTTTCTTGCCGAACCCCATGGTTGCCATCGTCTGACGGTAGCTTTCGTTGGACTCCTGCTCCGACCGGGCCTTCAAGCGGATATCTTTGTCGTCGAAGGCGATTGGTCCATCTGAGGCAAGAATAGTGAGAATACGACATCCGTGTTTCATTATTCATCTTGCTTTAGATAACGAGGGAACAAAACCTTTCATTTCATAATCACATGCTATCGGGGAAACCCCGCCCTCACCTCAAAGCCAATATAGATCTTCTCACACAAGACTTCGCTTAAGCCTGCCGCTCCCGCAGCTGTCCTTATCCTGAATAGAGCTCTTCCACCCTTTGTCATCAATAGAACGCCTACACCAAATTACAGCCTTTTTCCCTCCAAAATACACTATTACCCCTATGGTCATTCTAAAGATGAATCACCATTTTATTTAATTACAATAATTATAAACATTGAAACAAAATACAATTAAGTGTCGTCATTTTTGCAGATGTGGCGAGAATAGGGTTGACAAAGGTTAAAGGATGTATACTTAGTCCTCAATGCCACACTGTGGTACTCTACTGTGAAGCACCATCTGATTCTTGGTGAGGTGTCTTGCTATGGAAACAACCAGATTGGAAATCCAACCTGGATCATTGGAGAAGGTGGAAACCGGTGGAAAGGATGGCAACATTGCGGCCCCCGCAACAAGGCTGAATTGGAATCATGAGCCAGAAAAAGGGTCAATGACCAATTATGCCGATTTCCTTGATTTAGTTTTAGAATCGTTGCCATACCCCTTCTATGTCATCGACGCCTTCGATTACACCGTCCAAGTGGCAAACTCTGCCGCCCAGTTCGGCCGATTATCAGAGGAATCAACCTGCTATGCCCTTACACATAAAATCGATCGGCCGTGTTGTTCAGCCGAAAACCCATGCCCATGCCCTGTCGAGGAGGTAAGAAAGACCAAGCGAGCGCTGACGGTGGAACATGTCCACTATGATGGGGAAGGAAATCCTAGAAACGTCGAGATCCACGCTTTTCCTGTTCTTGACAATGAGGGCAACGTCTCCCAAATAATCGAATATGTGTTGGACACCACCGCGCGAAAGCAAGCAGAGGAGGCGCTAAAATGGGAACTGGCCGTCAATTCGGCCCTCGCCAGACTGTATGAGCCTTTGATCTCACCAGAGACTTCAATGGCAATGATCGGACGCATTGTCCTGGACCAGGCCAAGGCCTTGACAAACAGCGCGCATGGATACGTTTCCGAAATCGACCCCACCACGGGTGATAACATTTCACATACCCTCACGGACATGCTGAAAGGTCAGTGCGAGGTCTCCGATGAGAATAGGAGGATGGCATTTCCTCGAGGTAAAGACGGACTCTATCCGGCGCTCTGGGGGCACTCGCTGAATACGGGCCAAGGGTTTTACACCAACTCACCAGCGGAACATCAAGCCTCTACGGGGATCCCCGAGGGACACGTACCCATCAATCGGTTTCTGTCTGTACCTGTTATGTTGGCCGAACAATTTGTCGGGCAAATCGCTCTGGCCAACAAGGACGGGGATTTCACGGAAAGGGACTTCAAAGCGATTTGTCGATTGTCCGAGCTCTACGCATTAGCCATCCAGCGCAAGCGGGCCGAGGACGCGTTGAAAAAGGCGCATGACGAATTGGACTCACGTGTTAAGGAGCGCACCGCAGAACTTGAGAAGAGCTATGAGGAGCGGGCTTTTATCCGTGAGACATTTGGGACTTACCTAAGTCATGAGGTCGCCACCGAGGTACTCGAATCGCCAAATGGAATCAAACTGGGTGGTGAAGTGCGTGACATGACTATTCTTGTGTCGGATCTGCGAGGATTCACCACGAGTACCGAGGCGATGGAAGCACCGCAAATAGTGCAGATAATCAACCGGTATCTCGAGCAAATGATCCCTATCATCATGCGGCATGAGGGTACGGTCGATGAATTCACCGGAGATGGAATACTCGCGTTCTTCGGGGCTCCGCGCCACCTTTCGGACCACCCCATTCGAGCCGTGGCTTGCGCCCTCGAGATGCAAGCGGCGATGCAGGAATTGAACAAAGAGAATCTCGGACTCGGATTGCCGGAGCTTGAAATGGGTATCGGTATCAGCTGTGGGGACCTAGTCGTAGGGAACATAGGCTCGCAGGAACGCAAAAAATACGGGGCGGTGGGAAAACCTATTAATGTCGCATTTCGACTCGAGGAGAAAGCCCGCCCGGGAGAGATAGTGGTGACGCAGGCCGTCAAGGACAGGTTTGGCGATAAATTGCTGACAGGTTGGCACTGGAAAGAGAATCTCAAGGGTATGGGTAACACTACCATTTATCGGGTGGCCGGGATTCAATGAAGTCAAAGGCACGACTTGGCTGGGAAACGATCATGACCAGCTACTCAGAGGTGCAGGGCAGGGCTCGCGGAATCGCTCTTTTTTCAGTTGTGACCTGCAATTTGAGTTCCTCAATTTGAAATAGATAGCCCTGATTGGCCCCATTCTCCATTTGTTGACCTTCCTGTCAGGATTGTTGAATTTTTCGGAATTCATGTATGATGCAAGTATTCTTCACCTAAGGGCTTGATGATATCTCAAATTCTGGTCATATGTGAATATTCTCAATATACCCCAAGCGTATCTAGAGCTGAGATACTGGCAAGTGATCAAAGGTTTTGGCAAGCCCGATTTTCAGTCTCAGTGTATCACCGCCTAAAAAACAACAGCGAGATAAAGTGTGGTCAACCCGCTTGCCCTTCTTTCCAGAAGCTCGTGACAGAGCAGATATTGGAAACACGAAGCGCCTAAGGATTATACCGTATCCGCCATGGGTTCCTGGGAACAGTATTTCTTGATCATTTGCTTCACAGTATCTACCAACTCCGAATAGTCTGGCGGTTTGATCACGTAAGCCTCGGCTCCTGCCTCCCTACAGTAAATTCTGTCTCCCACTTCTTCAGAGGTAGTCCATATGACCACGGGAATTTTCTTCAAATCCGGATCAGTCTTGATCTCCCTAAGTGCTTGCCGGCCGTCTTTCCTGGGCATGTTCAGGTCTAGGAAAATTAGCATCGGTCGTGGGGAGGATGTGGCATCGGCATGTTTCCCTGAGCGAAGCAAGTAGTCCATCAACTCTTCGCCATCCCCCACGAAGCGCACGTCCACGCCATTCCCAATCTCCAGGAGCGCTTGCTCCACGAAGAACCTGTCGTCGGGATCGTCTTCGGCCATGAGGATTGTGTTATGACTCACTTGCTCAGCCTGCGTCATCGGCGGTTCTTGTCGGAGATTAGGGTCACCAAAAACGTGGAACCTTCCCCTGGCGTACTTTTCGCTGTGATGGCCCCTCCATGTCTCTCGACTATTTTTCTACATATAGCCAGGCCCATGCCGGTCCCCGTAATTTCATCGTTTCCGTGGAGGCGCTGGAAGGGTTGGAAGATCTTGCCCAGGTACTTTTCGTCAAATCCGATCCCGTTGTCCTCCACAAAAATGGTAGCTGTCCCCTTGTTTTCTACGCTGTAGATCCTGATAACGGGCGCAGCCGCCGGGCGGCGATACTTTACAGCGTTTGCGATGAGGTTCTGAAACAACTGCCGCAGCTGATTCGCGTCGCCTAGCACGGTTGGTAGGGCGCCGATTTCCGCGTGAGCCGCGGTTTCCCGAATAGGGACTTCCAGATCATCCACTGCATCCTGTACGACACGGTTCATGCTTATTGGCATGAAGTCTGCGGCACCTCTCTCAAGCCGGGAATAGTTGAGCAGGTCGCGGAGGAGCTCTTGCATCCGTTTTGCGGCTCCGGACATTCGAAAGATATAATCTCTCTCTTTCGGGCCCAGATAGTCGCCGCTTCTTTGCTCCAGGAGAGACCCGAAAGTCCGGACCTTTCTCAGGGGCTCACTCAAGTCATGGGCTGCCACGAAGGTAAACTCCTGGAGCTCCTGGTTTCTTCGCTCAAGTTCTGCGGTCCGCTTCCTCACCCGTTCTTCCAGTTCATCTCGGGCTCTTTGAAGCGCCTCCTCGGCCCGCTTGCGGTCGGTGTCGTCAAAGACATACCCCTGGATCTCGTACAACTCGCCCTGGTCGTTGAAATGGCCCACGAGGTTCTCCACGACGTGAATGGGGATGCCGTCGCGGCGTTTCCGCCAGGTTTCATAGGAAGCGAGCTTCCCTTGCGCCCGGAGGGTCGCCAAGATCGAGTCCCGTTCTCCGGGATCGGGATAGAGCTCCAGCACGCTTGTGTCCATTGCGGCGTCGGCCGAGGAGAAGCCGAAGATGTCCGCAAACGCCGCGTTGCACAGGAGGATGCGTCCTTCGGGCGTGCACAGGAAATCCCCCGTCAGGTCCTCTTCAAACAATTGATGGAAACGGCGTTCGCTCTCCCTCAGTGCCTCCTCGGCCCGCTTGCGGTCGGTGGCGTCGCGGTTTGTCTCGAGGATACGCTCAATTCCGTCGGTCCCGAGCACAAGCTGATGCCGGGCTGAAACAGTCACCTCGTGTCCATCCTTGGCGC
>CAZAGT010000248.1:0-5587 GCA_964484515.1 uncultured Desulfobacteraceae bacterium
CAAAAATGGCGGAGAGCGTTGTTATTTTTGTCTTTCCACACCTTTCGACGTGTTATTTATGCAACAGTAGGGTAAAGCTCGTATTGCATGCATCTGCCGGTACGAGGTCACCTCGACGAAGGCCCGGACAAACCGCACCAATCGACGATTGTCGCCGCCAGGACCTTTGTCGCCAGGATCACATCATCCGCCAGCACCCATTCGTTGTTTGCGTGCATCTGTTCCGTTTTCCCGGGTCCAAATATGACGGTCGGTGTTTGGCCGGGCTGATTCAGAAAACGGATGTCGGCCGCCCCCTCCCGGCCGGTGATCTCTGCTGCCCGCCCGGTGACCTCCTGGACCTGCTGAGCGAGTGCGTGGACGATAGGGCTGTCCACCGGTATTTCTGAAGCTTCTGCGAAGTATCCCTTAAAATCGATCCGCGGTGGATGTTCTGCCAGCCAGGGATCGGATGCTACGAATTCCTGAACGAAAGAAACGAATTCCTGCTTAACGGCCTGTGAGTCTTCTCCCGGCACTGTTGCCATGCTGCCCTTTAAGAGAGCCCGATCGGGGAAGGCGCTGTGGTAGCCACCGGCTTCGAACCCCCCAACCATGCAGGGAATCGCCCCTCGGATATTCGGATAGAGGGGGTGGCTTAACCTGGATATGCGACGTTTTTCGAATTCCGAAACGGCTTTGACCACCAGATACCCTTTTTCAATGGCGTTGATCCCTTCCCATCGGCGTTGAATCCCGGCCGCTTTGCCCATCACCTCTATTTCAAACCAGATCCGGCCGATAGAGCCAGGTTGGACTTTCATGCTGCTGGTTTCGCAGCAAATGCCGCTTTCGGCCCGGTAGCCTCGCATGACGCAAGCCAGCGTGCCGTGACCGCTGAGTTCTTCGTCGACCACATATTCCAGGATCACGTCACCCGCCAGTTCAACGCCCGACCGTACAATCGCTTCGACGGCCATCGTCATCGCCGCCAACCCAGCCTTCATATCCGACGCCCCCCGACCGTATACCCGGCCATCCACCAAATCTGCCGACCAGGGTCCGTGTTGCCAGGCATCTTGAGCCGCGGCAGGAATAACATCGACGTGGCCGTTCAGCAGGAGGGACCGGCCGCCTCCGCGACCCTTGAGCGTGGCAACGACATTCGGGCGGCCCCTATAATCGCGGGGAACCGGAATGTACGCCGGGTGTCTCTTGAGGGCCTCCCACTCGGGCTCGAATACGTCAACATGAAGTCCCGTGGCGCGGGCCTTGCGGGCGATGAACTCTTGGATCTTGCCTTCCTCTCCCGTCACACTTCGAAAACGGATAAGCTCGCGCAAGAATTCAATGATCTTCTCCGACATTGAATCAACAGTATCCAATAGGTGCCTTTTCATGGGTGTGATTATCCCCAATTTGAGCGAAAACGCTTAATGTCCGTCGTCCGTAGTCCTCTGTCTGTTGCTACAAATAATATCATTTTCATTTAGACATGGTTGATATGAATGCGAAGGGCTATTCTATATAGCTCGTTAGTCGATTTCATAGTCTCACCGCCCGCTTCGCTCGAGACCCTGAGAACGCGGAGACGGGACATTTTTTCGTTTGCCGCTGAGAGGGCGGCAAATGAAAATCTGCAATCACTCCGTGATATAGGCTTACTACCAAGGCGATGCTGTATAAGTGAAGACATCTATTCAATAGGATCTTGCCGAAAGGATGTTGTTTTTCACTTTCTGGCCTCTCAGCGGAAAGTGAAAAGAAGGTCTTCTCTGCGTCCTCTGTGCCTCTGCGGTGAATACGTATTTTGAATCGTAGCAGACAACGTCCACATAATTACTGCCGCATAAGTATAGACAGGCCACAGAAAACGTCCCTTCAGCGCATCCCGATCTCTGTAAGGAGGGCGGAGCGGAGGCCTGCATGAGCTACGAAAAATCATGCGTCTATCGGCTCCAGGCGCAGCGCCGAGACCGGACATATCTCAACACACATTCCGCAGCCATCGCAGTTATCCGGCTTGAGATTTAATCGGGGTGCGAATTCAATCGCCCGATAAAAACAGACCTTCTCGCAGACCCTGCATTTCCCTTTCGTCAGGTTCAAGCAGATGCCTGGATCTACCACTGCCACCATGGGTGATCTTTTGGCAATCTCCTCGATGGTCGTGATGTGAGGGAGCGCTCGGCCGACGATATCCTCCAGGGATGAAAGGCCCTTTTGGTCCATGAAGTCTTTCAACCCCTTCAGGATCGTCCTAAAATGCCCGTACCCTTTCCACATAACGGATGTACAGATCTGGACGGTCGTGGCACCGATCATGATGTATTCAACCACATCCTCCCAGGTCGTCACGCCGCCGACTGCGGAGATAGGTATCTTGACCGCTCGGGCGACCTCTGAGACGTGTCGCTGTGTGATGGGCTTTATAGCCGGCCCGGTGTATCCTCCGTAGGCCGCCAGCTTGGGCCTGCCGCTATCTATATCGATTCCAGCAAATGCGCGGACGGAGTTGGCAATGGTCACGAAATCTGCGCCCGCTTCCTGGGAAGCCTTGGCCATAGGCACCATATCGTGCGTCGTAGGGGTCAGTTTGATGCCAACCGGTAGCGCGACGGCACGTTTGAGGGCATCCACTTGCTGTGCGCAAAGATCTGGATCGTTTCCCATCAGAAACCCGACCCGCGAGGCATCAGCGGGCATGGGGCAGGACACGTTGATCTCAAACATGATGACCTTTCCGGTCGCTTCGATCTTCTTTGCGTTGGAGGCGGTAAGCTCAGGATCGGGTTGTGCCACGACACTCGCGATAATGGCTGCCTCCTCCTGATGCGCGATGTCCAACTCCTTTTCTAGCCATTCTTCCAGCGTCATCGTCGTGTAGAGCTCATTGTTGATCATGCCGATCGGGGTCTTGCCGAGGCGAATGACCTTTAGTCGCCCACATCGGGGATGAAGTTGGAACTTCTCGGGCGGCGCGAACGTCTTCGGGACGACGGCACCCGCCTGGTTCAGCCACGCCTGACGGCACCCGTAGCCGTCCCAACCGGTGGTTGCGGACGCCAATATTAGGGGGTTGCGTAGCTTCAGTCCTGCAAAGGTGGTCTCCAGTTTGCGCATAATCAACTCGTCTTCTTCGTAGGTTGACGGAGGATGCCTGTCAATCGGCCTTTTCCATCACTCGGAATCATGACTGTCCAAGAGAGAGATCCGCGTGGTCCCATAAGGCCCTAGCCGCGGGCTTAGTAGTTGCTGGTTTGCGGGCAACCTCGGAATAATGGAACAATGGAATGATGTGTCTCTGAAAAAATCCCCAGCATGCCAGCATTCCACCTTATCTTGTGCACCCGTTCTCATGATTTTTCAACAGACCCAGATTCAAACGCGGGATTAATGATTTTGGACACCAATCACTCGGGATATACCCCGCATCCTACGATTTTTCAACAGCGGGCCGAAGAAAAGGTATATCCGGCAGACGCAAGGCCCAAGGCGGAGTCGGCTGACAAAGGCGAATAAATGATTGACTCATACCGGTTTCCGGAGATATTCAGAATTCTTAAGAACCCGTCGAGAGAGCTGGAAACGTGGCGAAGAAAGAACTGACGTGTGTAGGTCGTTCCGTACCCAAGGTCGACGCCCTTGAGAAGGTCCTGGGTAAGGCGGTCTATTCCGAAGATCTTTCGTTCTCCGGGATGCTCTATGGACGTGTGCTCAGGGCCGGTATCCCTCACGCCGTCATCGAACGGATCGATGTTTCAGAAGCAAGACAGATGAAGGGGGTTGCTTGCGTCCTCACCGCTGAGGATATCCCCGGGGTAAACCGTTACGGCATTGCCTTTCAGGATCAGCGTGCACTCGCCCAGGACAAGGTCAGGTACATCGGGGAGCCGGTGGCCCTCGTCGCCGCGGAGAGTGAAGAGGTTGCCAAAGAAGCCGTCAAGCATATTCATGTTCATTACAGAGAGCTTCCGGTGGTGACGGACCCCCATGAGGGTCTCGCAGATGGTGCGCCGAAGGTCCATGAAAAGGGTAATCTTGTTTTGCATAGCAGAACCCGCAAGGGTGACGTCGGGAAAGGCTTTCAGCAGGCCAACGTCATCGTTGAGGACACCTTTCGAACTCACGTGCAGGAGCATGCCTACATCGAAACCGAATCGGGCGCTGGGCTGTGGGATCCAAAATCGAATATCGTCATCTGGTCGGCCAACCAGTGCCCTTTCAGAGACCGCAGACAGGTGGCGACCGTTCTCGGATTGCGGGAAAATAGGATAAGGGTCATACGGGCTACAACCGGCGGTGCCTTTGGCGGAAAAGACGACGTGACCGTAGAGATCCACATTGGGCTTCTCGTTCATGCCACCAAAAGACCTGTGAGACTGGTGCTGGACCGAGAGGAGTCCTTCCTGTCCCAGACCAAAAGGCATGCCATCGAGATCTGGACGCGACGCGGGGCGACAAAGGACGGGAGGCTGTGCGCCCTTGAAGGCACCGTATACGGGGATACCGGCGCGTATGCCGGCCTGGGCCCATTTGTGATCAAGAAATGCGGTATTCATCTATCGGGACCGTATTACATCCCTAACGTGAAGGTGGACTCCTATTCGGTTTACACCAACAACATCACGGCCAGCGCCATGCGCGGTTTTGGAGTCATGCAGGCAGCCGTCGCCCATGAGGCTCAGATGGACGAGCTTGCTCGCAGGCTTCGGATCAACCCCTTGAAGTTTCGTCTCATGAACGCGCTCGACCATGGGCTTTCGACCGCAACCGGTCAGATCTTTGATGAAGGGGTGGGGATCATGGCGACCCTAGAAAAAGTGAAGGAAGCGGTCTTGAATGACCCCTCACTTCGAAGTTACTGGAAGGAACTGACATGAAGAAACGCGGCATCGGCGTGGGGTGCATGTTCTACGGTATCGGTTATGGGTTCTCGCGGCAGGATATATCCTCGGCAACGGTAGAGATCTGTGAAGACGGCTCGGTCATCGTTCGATCCGGGGAAGTGGATTATGGGCAGGGTTCGGACACGATATTCTGTCAGATCGTGGCGGAAGAACTCGGCCTGAGATACGACGAGATCCAACTTATTACAGCGGACACCTTCACGACCCCCAATGCCGGCCCCACATCCGCTAGCAGGGTCACCTATGTCACGGGCAACGCGGTCCTCAAGGCCGCCCGGGCCGTAAAGGCCACGATGGAATCCGTCGCTCAAGATATTCTAGGCGGAAGAGATTTCACGTTCATCGAGGGCGAGATCCGCTGTGTTTCTACGGATAAGCGGATCTCTTTCAAGGATCTGGCAAGGGCTTGTCATCTCCGGGGGGTTCAAATCGTAGAGACCGCGTGGCACGACATCACGACGCAGGATGTGGACCCTGCGACCGGTCAGGGTGACGCCTATGCAACGTACGCCTGGGCCAGTCAACTGGCGGAGGTCGAGGTCGATACGGAGACGGGGAAGGTCGAGGTCCTTAGGATCGTGGCGGCCCACGACGTGGGGAAGGCCATCAACCCGAGCAACATTGAGGGTCAAATCGAGGGTGGAATTGCCCAGGGCCTCGGATTTGCGCTCACGGAGGAGATCATACAAGAGGGAGGA
>CAZAGT010000248.1:5597-7834 GCA_964484515.1 uncultured Desulfobacteraceae bacterium
TCTGAAGACTCAATCCCTGGGGGAGTATATGCTCCCCACGAGTCTCGACATGCCTTCGATAGAGTCCCATATCGTGGAAGTACCGGTGTCCACTGGACCCTATGGAGCGAAAGGCGTTGGTGAACCCGCCCTGATTCCAACCGCACCGGCGATCCTGAATGCCATCTGCGACGCCTTGGACATCCGAATCACTGACCTCCCCGCAACCATGGAAAACATCCAACAGCTCATCCGGGAAAAGGGCAAGGGAGGTTAGGATGCAGGATTTCCAACTCTATACTCCCTTTTCCATTGAAGAGGCCCTGAATTTCCTCACGGAAAAGGCCTCGGTCTGTAAGATGATTGCTGGAGGGACGGATCTGATTCCATCACTGAGGAAAGAAGCGATCAGGCCCGCCTATGTGATGAATATCCTGGAGATCAAAAACCTAAAGGGCATCCGGGAGGAGGCAGAGCACATCCGAATCGGCCCGACCGCTACTTTTACCGAAATCACGAACCACCCGATCATCAGGGGCCTTCTTCCACTTCTGGGTGAGGCTGCTTCCTGGGTGGGCGGCCCAACCATTAGGAATCGAGGCACCATAGGCGGCAACATCTGTACCGCATCACCCGCAGCGGATGTCTTACCGGCTGTGCTGGCCTTGGAGGGGCTGCTTGAACTCCGATCAAGATCGGCCGGAGTCCGGTTCCTGCCTGCGGCCGAGGCCGTCGAGGGCCCCTACAAAACGAGGTTGAGGCCCGATGAACTCCTGACCGGTGTCCTCATTGATAAGCCCGCTCCGGGGGCAAGACATGCCTACGAAAAACTGGCACGTCGTCATGCCATGGCCCGGGCCTACTTGAGTCTCGCGGTCGTACTCGTTTTGGATGGTAACGGGACCATTTCAGATCTTCGTATCGTTCCTGGCGCTGTGGAGGCCGTCGCCCGAAGGATCGGGCCGGCGGAGAAGATCTTACTACGCAGGAGACCTGAGGAGCCCCTCGTCGAGGAGGCGGCCGAGGCGTTGATCGGAGATCTACAGGGTGTCTGGATGCCCGATTATAAGCTCCCGGTGCTAAAAGATGTCTTTAAGCGTGTCCTGCAAAGGGCGTTGAACCACAGTTAGAAAAAGACCCCAGCTCGTATCAATTTAGGTTTTTGAAACAAGTCAACGTCCGGCCATGGGGGTCTCTTTTCAAAAACGAAACGATACCCGCTCGAACGCGGAAGAAGCTGCCAAGCAAGGCGGCCGACGCAGATTGGCCGAATGAGCACAGGCACTCAGCCCGGCTTATTCCCGGGTGGCCCTTCGGCCGCCTCGGGTAGCGCCTTATGCCTGGACCTTGCACGCAATTCCTCGTTTTTGAAAAGAGACCCCCATGGCCGGACGGATCGTATGCGCTAACGCGTTTCAAGAATCTAAAATGTTACCCCAGCTCAAGGGACGTGGTTTTCTACGCCACATGACGGGGGAGCGATCATCATGTCGGAAGATCGAGAAAAAACGACGTTGCGCATGAAGGTGAACGGGGAGCACGTTGAAGTGGCTGT
The DNA here is from genome assembly GCA_964484515.1 of uncultured Desulfobacteraceae bacterium. GTDB lineage: Bacteria > Desulfobacterota > DSM-4660 > Desulfatiglandales > HGW-15 > CAZAGT01. Next base: position 7,132 of record CAZAGT010000248.1, read on the forward strand.
GAAGCCAACTTGGACCCTCTTGCGAGTTCTGCGGGACGTGCTGCGTTTGACGGGAACGAAAAAGGGTTGTGAGCAGGGGGACTGCGGGGCGTGCACGGTGCTCATGAGCGGCGCGGCAGTCAATGCCTGCCTGGTATTGGCCCTTCAAGCCCAGGCCAAGGAAATTGAAACCATCGAAGGGCTCGGATCAGCCGAACAACTTCACCCCTTACAGGAGAGTTTCATAAGGAATGGGGCGGTTCAGTGCGGCTTCTGTACGCCGGGAATGCTAATGAGTGCTGCGGCGCTTTTGAAAGTGAACCCCCATCCAAGCGTCGATGAGATCAAGCGTGGCGTTTCCGGAAACCTATGTCGGTGCACCGGGTACACTAAAATTATCAAAGCCATTCAGGACGTGGCAACGAATCGCCGGTTGGACACTTGAGGTCAGCGCCGGCTCTTGCCGCAGGGCGGCCAGGTTGATCGACCCGGAAACGTCATGTAATGGGTACTTGAATTTGACATTGTCAGGACTTTCGAGGCGAGTTGCCCGGTCATGGGGGTCTCTTTTCAAAAACGAGGAATTGCGTGCAAGGTCCAGGCATAAGGCGCTACTCGAGGCGGCTGGAGGGCCTCCGCGGAATAAGCCGGACTGACAGCCTTGATGCGTTCTCCGAGTCTGCTCCGGCCGCCTTGCCCCTCGGCCGTGAGCTCGGGGCCGAAC
>CAZAGT010000249.1:0-7775 GCA_964484515.1 uncultured Desulfobacteraceae bacterium
ACCCTTGGCGCCTGGAATCTGCAGCATCCTCGACTTTTGCAACGTTAGGGTAAACTCTGACGGCAAGGAGAACGGCATGATGCGAAACAGTTACGGTCTTCTCGTAGTTCTTATGTTCATGATGTCCGTGGGTAGTGTAGTTCATGCGTATCCACCCCCGGCCTATAATGATAGCTGTAATAACTGTCATAAGGCGTCAGGTGGGTTCAGACCCAATGATACGACCGCTCCGACGGTTACCGATTTCAGGGTCCCTTCAATCTCGGATGCGCTCATCATCCCCGTCACCTCCTTTAACGTGAGGAATGAGTTTAGTGGTGTTTCCTTTACCGAGGGACTGGGCTTTATGATTACGGAGACCCCGGATGCGCCTGCTTCTTCCGGCGCCTGGACTCCGAGTCCCCCCGCCGAATACGAATTTGCTGCGCCGGGAACCCACACGCTATATGCTTGGGCCAAGGACGGCGCCGGGAATGTATCTCAGCGCGTCAGCGCCCAGGTGACGATCACCCTCCCGGCAGCAAACACGGCTCCGCAAGCGAACGCCGGTCAAGATCAGACGGTGCCGGTGGGTGCCGTGGTGCGGTTGGACGGCGGTGGCTCGAGCGATGCGGACGGTGATTCTCTGACTTACCGCTGGTCGCTCACGCCTCCGGCCGGCAGTAGCGCGTTATTAAAGGATGAAAACACGGTCAGCCCGAGCTTTGAGGTAGACAAAACGGGAGAGTACCTAGCGCGGTTGATCGTCTATGACGGTGATCTAAACAGCGCCCCGGATACGGTGTTGATCTCCACGTCCAATTCGGCGCCGGTCGCCGAGGCTGGCCCTGATCAGTCGGTGGCAGTGGGTGAATCAGCCAGTCTGGACGGGAGCGGGTCGAGCGATGTGGACGGCGATGGGTTGACCTATCGCTGGTCGCTCATGAAACAACCTGGCGGAAGTAGCACCGCGCTCACGAATGAAAACAGCGTCACGCCGAGCTTTATCGTCGATCGGGCGGGTGAATACATGGCACAGTTGATCGTCAACGATGGAGAGTTGGACAGCGCCCCGGATACGGTGTTGATTTCCACGTCCAATACGGCGCCGGTTGCCGACGCGGGCCCCGATACGTCGGTGTCGCTGGGCGAGACGGTCGTATTGAACGGGAGCGGGTCGAGCGATGTGGACGGCGATGGGTTGACCTACCGCTGGTCGCTCACACCACCACCGGGGAGCGGCGCTCTGATTTGGGACGAGGACACCGTCAATCCGAGTTTTGAGGTAGATCAGGAGGGTGAATACGTGGCGCAGTTGATTGTCAATGACGGGGAGTTGGACAGCGCCCCGGACACCGTGACGATCTCAACCCTCAACTCGGCGCCGGTCGCCGAGGCAGGTCCAAATCTGACGGCGGCGGTGGGTGACACGGTGAGTCTGGACGGGAGCGGATCGAGTGATGCGGACGGCGATGCGTTGATCTACCGCTGGTCGCTCAGCGCGCCGCCGAAAAGTAGTGCCATGCTCGTAAACGCGGATACTTCCAGCCCGGAGTTTGAGGTGGATCAACCGGGTGAATACGTGGCGCAGTTGATCGTCACTGACGGGAAAGTGGACAGCGCCCCGGACACCGTGACGATCTCAACCCTCAACTCGGCGCCGGTCGCCGAAGCAGGTCCAAATCTGACAGCGGCGGTGGGTGACACGGTGAGTCTGGACGGGAGTGGATCGAGTGATGCGGACGGCGATGCGTTGACCTACCGCTGGTCGCTGACGAGGCCAGCCGGCAGCAAGGCTGTGCTGATGAATGGGGACACGAGCTACCCGAGCTGTGAGGTGGATCAACCGGGTGAATACGTGGCGCAGTTGATCGTCACTGACGGGAAAGTGGACAGCGCCCCGGACACCGTGACGATCTCAACCCTCAACTCGGCGCCGGTCGCCGAAGCAGGTCCAAATCTGACAGCGGCGGTGGGTGACACGGTGAGTCTGGACGGGAGTGGATCGAGTGATGCGGACGGTGACGCGTTGACCTACCGCTGGTCGCTGACGAGGCCAGCCGGCAGCAAGGCTGTGCTGGTGAATGGGGACACGAGCTACCCGAGCTGTGAGGTGGATCAACCGGGTGAGTACATGGCGCAGCTCATCGTCCATGACGGTGAGCTAGAAAGTGCCCCAGACATATGCACTTTGGTTGTGCAGGCTGAAACGGGACAGCCGGATGATATCGATGCGATCCTCTCGAAGATGGCTCGCCATCGATCAAGGTTCATGCGCAACGCGGCAGACCGGTTGACGGACGCAATCGAAGATCTCAAAAATGAAGATAGCTCCGAAGCCTTGCATGACGTCAATCGAGCGGTGAGGATGCTTCAAAGGAGGGTCGCGAAGCGGGACAGCGATCCAAATGTTGGCGCAACTTTGGAGGAGTTGATGGTCGCGTTGACACCCCTTTTGAAGCAGGCGACCGAGAATGAAATCAAGAAAGCGTTGTCCGTGGCCGAAGAGGGCGACTGGAAGGTCAGGAGGGCTCAAAGGCACCTCAGAAGGGCCTTACGGAACTCGGCGAAGGGCACGTCGGCCGACAGCGTGATAAACGATTTCAGGCGTGCGATGAGAAATGCGGAAGAGGTCCAAGAACATGAGGAAGACGATGATTGATACACAATGATCTTTGAGAAATCGTTATTGAACTCCCGACAATATGTCATACCCCGGAGACCGGAGGACCCCCCAGCGGGGCCCTCCGGTTTCGTATGAGCTCCGGCCGATCAAATGTAAGCGGTCCTGTGCTGTCCGACGCGCTGCGTGACCCCTTTGATCCCCGACCCTACCTTAGCGACAAGCACAGTACGTACAAAATACAGGATTTATCCCATTGACTGCTCGAAGGATGCACATGAACTCTTCTCGTATGAAACTTGCTGAAAGGAGATCTTTGATACCTTAACGCCTGGTCATAGGGGTCTCTTTTCAATAATGATTTAGGCTTGTTAAAGATAGACAGGGTAATCACACGTGTTCCAGATGACGGCTATAGGTTTGCTCTTTTGCACCTCTTCCCCGGGGTTGGCCATACTTCTGGATACGTTCTCGGAATGGTCTTGGAGGAGGTGTCAACGGAAAGGCTGTCGAGGGGCAGACCCGGGAACCGATGCCACTGGCGTCCAGAAAAATGTTTCTAAAACGGTATCCGATGGCGGATGCTCAGGCTCGAGTGAATCGTTATTTACGCCTCTTTGATTTGGTAGGCTTTTCTTCACTCGGGTCGAAGGCGTCGCGGAGCAGTTTGGATTGACGGTTGTAAGCCTCGCGGGGATTCTCGGGGTTTTTCATCAGGGATATTTCCTGGGTAATCAGTCGAGCGATATTGAGGATGTGGGCCTCCCTCTTTTTGGATTCACGCTTGTAAAGGGGATGGTCGCGATTGATATAGATAATGGTTCCTTCCGTCATGCATTCGGGGCCGTCCTCGCCCAGGTGATCCAGGCAACAGGTGACACCGGCGTCGCCGAACTTGAGCCTTTTGACCACTGCGTTCGGCGTCGCTATCCGGAGCGAAGGCTTACGAGGCTTGACGGATTTATCTTCGGTCGGCGCTGATTCCGTTGTGGTTTCTTCGGAATCGCCCCCAGTCTCGCCCTCCACCTCTTCGATCTTGACGCTGTCGTCCTCTTTTTCGCCGGACATCATTTCGACGCCCGTTTCACCGATCCCGCGTTTTCCCTCCTCGGCGAGCGGCACCACGCCGAAAGGGGAGAACTCCGGATTCAGGGTCAGGGCGTGGTGGACGCGCTGGAGGGCTTCTTTGACTGCCCGGCTGACCTTGCGGTTTTCATGCTCGGAGGCGAGTTGCTGGTAGGCCCGTCGGACCTCGACGATCGTCTTCTCCATGGCCTTAAGAAACGACTTGTACTGTGGGGAATCCTCCACGAATCCGGATCGGTCGCTCGTCACCGGGAGAAAATCGGCATGAACCTCGCCCCGGATGCGCGTCGCGGCCTTTCCCCATGAGGCCATTTCGAACAACTCGCGCCGCACCGTCACCCCCTTGACCTTGACCTCAATGCCCATGTCATCCTTTGAGGCCCGGGAAGCCGGCAGGATGACGACCTCTCCATGCAGGATGCCGTGTTTGGTCCCCTGCATGATGGGAATCCGGTTTCCTGTCAGGGTCTTGGGAGTGACCCGATACCCATTCACATAAACCGAGAAGTCCCGGGCGCGAATAGGTACGCCTTCGCCGACCCTCTGAACCACATCCTCCGGCTTGAAGGTCCGTTTCAGTTCCACCAGGCGGATCGTGGTCCCATCGCCCCCGCGCGCTCCCTTGTCAAGCACGGTGAGGGGGATCTTCCACGAGTCTCCGTCCCCGATCCAACGGGTCTTGTCAAAGACCACGCGGGCGGCGAAATCGCCCCTCTGCGTTAGAATTTCAAAACGGGATGCCGCGGCGAGACTCGCGAACTTGCCGATGCCGAACTGCCCGATCCGGTCACGTCCGAATCGCGGTGATCTGGGGTTCTGGAGCTTTACCTCGGAACCGACATTGAAGTATTGCCGCAGTCCGACGATGTCCATCCCTTCGCCGTTGTCCGCGATGATGATCTCCTCGTCCGAGACCGTGACGTCCACCCGTGTGGCATCGGCGTCGTAAGCGTTATTGACCAACTCCCTGATCAGTTCAATACTCTGTTCATAGAGCCGCTCGCCGATAGTGATGATGTGGCTCTTGTCGACCGTAATGTTCAGGAAGGAATGCTCCGGCATGGTCTGGGACGTCCTTTGGGTTAGGATTCTCTCTGCAATATTAGATTCAACTCTAGGTTTGGCTTTCTTTGTATGTCAAGGCAAATTGGGTGCATCGGCAAGGCTCTCGAAAAACGCCCATCTTTCCCGATTCCATTGGGATTTCCCTCATCACTAGTCACAGCGGGCGCGCGCAAAAGGCACGAGGTGCGAGGACCGAGGCAAAATACGTAAACCTTCTTCCATTTTTGCCTCAAACCTCCAACCTCAAACCTAACGCCGAGAATTCGTACGCCTCATTCACCGGGATTTCTTGCCCGCGCCGCACTCCGGCTCAGTTCCCACCATTTTTTTGGGTGGATGAGCGTTGAGCCGCGTCCCGGAATTGAGTGTGATAGAGGCCGGCATACAGACCTCCCCTTTCCAGGAGTTGAATGTGAGCGGATCGGGTCTTGGAACGGCGAGCGTGCTCGACGAGACGGCCTTGATCCAAGACCAGGATGACGTCCGCGGCCAGAATTGTGCTGAGCCGATGGGCGATGACGAGGCTGGTGCGTCCCTTCATGATGCCCTCCAGCGCCTCCTGGATAAGGACCTCGCTCTGGCTGTCGAGGCTGCTGGTGGCCTCGTCCAGGACCAGGATGCGCGGGTCCTTTAGGATCACACGCGCAATGGCGATCCGCTGTTTTTCGCCCCCGCTCAAGCGATAGCCGCGCTCACCCACGACGGTGTCATATCCATCCGGCAGGCCGGCGATGAAATGATGGATGTTGGCCGCCCGGCAAGCGGCTTCAATCTCGGTCGCGACCGCACCGGGCCTGGCGTAGAGAAGGTTGGCCTTGAGGGTGTCGTTGAAGAGATAGCTTTCTTGCGTGACCATCCCGATGGCCCGGGCCAGCGACGCCTGCGTCAGATCCCGCAGGTCATGTCCGTCTAGACAGATCTTACCCTCAGTGGGATCGTAAAGACGCGGCAGGAGGTATGTGATCGTGGTCTTGCCGGCGCCGCTGGGCCCGACCAGGGCCGCGAGCTCACCAGGCTGGATCTCGAAGCTCACGGCGTCCAGGGCCATCTCGCGGCTCGGTGTCTGGGCCATGATGGCGCCCGTCGCGCTGCTATCCATCGCGTGCTTATCGCGCCTCAAACCCAACCGGCTCGCGCCGCCGTCTCCGCCCTCCACATAACTGAAGCTCACATCGTGAAAGGAAACGGTCCCGGTAACGTCAGACAGCACAAGCGCGTCAGGCTTGTCCCGGATCTCGACCGGAAGATCGAGGACCTCAAAGACGCGCTCAAAGCTGACCATGCTGGTGGCAAACTCCACATGGGCGTTACTGATGGAGGTCAGCGGGCCGTAGAGCTGAGTCAGGTAGGCACCGAAGGCCACGATTGTTCCGACCGTGAAAACGCCGCTCAAAACCATATGGCCGCCGACCCAAAACACCACCGCGGTGCCGACCGCGCTGACCAGACCAAGCCCCATGAAGAACCAGCGTCCCACCATGGCGGAGCGAACGCCGATGTCGGCCACGGCGGCGCTGCGATGTCGAAACCGTTCCCTTTCATCCGGCCCACGCCCAAAGAGCTTGACCAGCAACGCTCCATCGATATTCAGGGTCTCCTGCATCAAGGCATTCATCTTGGCATTCAGTTCCAGGGCTCTGCGGCGAATCTTGCGCAACGTTCGACCTACCCGCCGTGTGGGGGCGACAAAGAGGGGCACGATTGCAACGCTCAAGAGGGTCAAACGCCATTCCAGTGAGAACATCACGGTCAAGGTGGCGATGACGCTCACAAAATTTGAGACGATGTTGATAAACGTGCCCGTGAGGGCATTCTGTGCGCCGACCACGTCGTTGTTGAGTCGGCTCATCAACTCCCCGGTCTTGGTATGGGTGAAGAAACGGAGGCTCATTCGCTGCATGTGGTTGAAAAGGGCATTGCGTAGATCAGCGATCAAACCCTCACCGATGGTCGCGCTTAGGTACCGCTGTACGATACCGATGACAGCACTCAGGAGGGGTATGCCGATCATGCCGAGGGCCAACCAGTTGAGGCGGGTCCGATCGGCGTTCGCAATGGCGTTGTCGATGAGATCCCGATAGAGCAGGGGAGGAATCAGGCTGAGGCTGGTAATGGCAAAGATGGTTGCCAGCAGCCCCAGGACCTTCAGCCGATACGGCTTGGCGTATCCCCAGACGCGACGGAACAGGGCCCAACTCATCTTGGGCCGATCTCGCTCCTCGTCGTACCTCACATAGGTCCACCAACCGGTGCCGATTCCATGAAGCATGTAATCACCTCACTTCGCGGGGCTGGGAGGCTGCCGGAAAACCCCCTTCTGTCCCGATTGCATCGGGATTACCCTCATCCTTCGTCACTGCGGCGTACGCTAGAGGCCCGAGGCTCAAGGTGCGAGGAACGAGGAAAGGAAGAAATAAACATAAAGCTGTCTTCTTTCTTTGTCTTTCTTTGCCTTCCGCCTCGAACCTCGGTCCTCGAACCTGAGGGTTCGTACACGTCATTCCTCAGGATTTCGTCCCGCTCAAAAAGAGCGGGATGGACATTTTCCGGAAGCCTCCGAAGGAGCTGGGCTTCTTCAGGGGCTCCTATATGGCTATTGGATATCAGAGTCCCCATCATACCCCAACCGGTTCCGAATACCAAAAGGAGAAGCTTGAACCCTCATTTTCAACTGCCGGGTGGGCTCGTTGAGGCTGGACATGGGTACGACATTGCACTATTTCTTGATGACGTTCGGGCCGACCACAGAGCCTTAAGGATGTTTACCCATTTGGGCGGACGGAACCATGGAGTCGATTTTGCAGAAAGTTTGAGATCTTCAGCCTTGTCGGCACTTGATAAAGAAAAGATAGGGGCGGAATGATCGAGACGACCCAGCTCCAGTCCAAAAAGAGATTCTGGAGTGCTTGGCTGGACGCCGTTGCCGTCTACCGGGAGCGGCGTCTGATCATCGTGTTCCTGATGGGCTTTGCGAGCGGCCTCCCGTTCTTACTTTCGGCCGCTACGTTGTCGATCTGGCTGA
>CAZAGT010000250.1:0-7697 GCA_964484515.1 uncultured Desulfobacteraceae bacterium
TGGAAGAGCAACGACCTTGAAGATAAAGATCCTCACACCCGGGCGCGAGAATGGGACTACGATCTTCAGTTGGCCTGCTACCGGTATGCCCTCGAGCGGATCCTCGACGAGAGAGTAGGGGCGCTCTACCTCTATTTCACGGATGGGGGACACCTCGTCCCGATTCAGAGCGGCGAAGAGATCGAGACGATTATCGAGGAGATGCTTGCAGAGGTGGCCGACTACGAGCACAACCGGGAGCGGTGGGTCGCGGACCTCAGGGAGATCAAAAAGGACCCCCAACAGTGCCGGCGCTGCGAATATGGGCGGCTATGCAGGCAAAAGACGCTTTAGGTTAGAGGTTCGAGGCCCGAGGTTTGAGAAAAACAATCCGGAACTCTTCATCTCTTGCCTTTCACCTCGGGCCTTGCGCCTTTTCTATAGATCGCAGTGGCTTGCCCTTTTAAATCGGCTTTGCCGTCACGCACAGCGAGAATTCAACAGGGCGAGGATGAAGGTAACGCAGCCCTTCGGCTTTGCTCAGGGCCGTGAGCAGGTCGAACGGCAGATGAAGGTTTTGCGGCAGCCTCCTAGCCTTTGATGACGCCTAAAGGCCTTAGCCGAGCCACCTTTCGGGCCAGGCCGGCCCGATGGACCACCTCGACGACTTCCGACACGTCCTTATAGGCCTCGGGGACCTCCTCCTTGAGCGTCCGCTTGCCCCGCGATTGGACGTGGATCCCCTTGTCCTCCAATTCGCGGTTGATGGCGCGTCCCTTCGTGATCTTGAGGGCCTGACTGCGGCTCAGGACGCGGCCGGCCCCGTGACAGCTGGAGCCGAAGGTCTGTTCCATGGCGCCCTGAGCGCCGGCGAGGACGTAGGAATGGGTCCCCATGTCGCCCGGGATCAGGACGGGTTGGCCGGCCCGGCGATAGACCTCGGGCACGTTGGGGTGGCCGGGCGGGAGTGAGCGGGTGGCCCCCTTGCGATGGACACAAAGCTGAACCTCTTTGCCATCCACGATGTGGCGTTCTGTCTTCGCGATGTTGTGACAGACATCGTAGAGGAGTCTCATGCCCAGCTCTCTTGGGCCGATAGAGAGGGCCCTCTGAAGGGTCTCGTGGGTGAGGTGCATCAGCACCTGGCGGTTGGCCCAGGCATAATTCGCGGCACAGGCCATGGCCGTGAGGTAACGGTCTCCGAGGCTCGACCCGATCGGTGCGCATGCCAGTTGCCGGTCCGGCAATTCGTACCCCTTGGGTCCGGTCTGCTGGGCCATGGCCTTCAGGAAATCGTCGCATATCTGGTGCCCGAAGCCGCGAGAGCCGGAATGGATCATGACGGTGAGCTGCCCTTCAAAGAGATGAAAGAGTTCAGCGGCTCGAGGATCGTAGATCTCATCGACGACCTGGACCTCAAGGAAGTGATTCCCGGACCCCAGCGTCCCCAACTGGTCGAGCCCTCGCTTGACGGCCCGGTCGCTCAGGACGTCCGGTTCGGCACCGGCCAGGGTTCCGCGATCCTCCGTTTTATCGAGGTCGGCCCGATCCCCAAATCCGTTCTTGACGGCCCAAGCGGCACCCTCGGCAGCGACCCCGGCCTCGTCCCGTTTTGAAAGGTGTACCGCCCCCTTCGAACCCACACCGGTCGGTATGTCCCTGAAAAGGGCCGCCACCAGGTCCTTCATCATGGGCCTCGTCTCGCTTGCCTTGAGGTTGGTCGTCATGATGCGGCAGCCGCAGTTGATGTCGTACCCAACCCCGCCGGGAGAGACGATGCCGTCCTCCATGCGAAAGGCCGCGACCCCGCCGATGGAGAAGCCGTAACCCGTGTGGATGTCGGGCATGCCCAGGGAGTGCTTCACGATCCCGGGCAGCGTGGCCACGTTGGCAACCTGGACCAGGCTCTGATCGCCCTCGACGTCCTTGATGAGCCGGGGGCTCGAAAACACCATCCCCGGCACCCGCATCTTCCCGCTCTTGGGGATGCGCCAGCGGCAATCATCGATCTTTTCAAGTCTGATCTTCGTGCTAGACATCGAAAATCACCCTGGCCTCCCACCGGCCGCCCCGAGGGGCGACCTCGATTTGATGGTACGTGACGGCCTTGATATCGGTCAGGACTTCATGGATCTCCGGATCGAATAAAACACCCTCGACCGTTGCCCGCAGCCTCTCGGGCCCCAGCTCATGGATATCAAAAGACGTGGCCACCACCCCTTCGCCCTCGAAGAGGTACAGGACCTCGCCCAGCCAGCGGACCATCAGGTCGGCGAGGTCTTCGCCCTCACAGGCGATTTCCTTGCGTTCCGTGGGTTTTACGGTGGGACCCGCGATCATGAGATCCATCAAGGCTCGGGCCGCGTTTTGAAAGAGATCCTGCGAGTCCTCCCCAGGCACCCGAATACCCAGGTCCGCGGTGTGGTCGATCACTTCATAAATCGGCATCGCTTTATTCATATAACTTTTATACAGTTTAACGTGCCCATCGCACAATTCAAGCCGGAGAAGGCCGTAGCCCACGCCCTGGCGAAATTTGGTCCCATGGACGAGATGGCCGATAAGCTCTGGGACAAGTATGACGGGTTGAAGTTCGAGCGGAAAGACGAGATGCCCTACATCCTGAACGGCCTCAGCGACCCAAAGTTGACCGAGCGCCTCTTGGCGATCCTGGATCGGCGGGAGGACCATCAGCTCATGGTGGGGGCCTTGACGGTGCTCGCCATCGGGGGGAGCCCGGCGGCCATACCTGCGCTCAGATCGAAGCTCGTGGAGTGGGAGGGCAAGGTCTCGGATAATCCCGACCCCGCAGCGCCGGTCATCTATTACACCCCACTGCGGATCAAGGCGCAGGAGGCCATCACCAAGATCGAGGAAAGGGCCGGGACATCCGTGGCGAAACAGGGCTAGGGAGATTCTGGGGGTCGCAGCCGCTTATTCCTCGCGGGTGGTCGAATCGCAGGTCAGGCCCTCCATGCGATAGATGAAGCCTTCATCCGGCTCCGGATCAACCCTGAACTTGCCGACACAGGAGACCGGGTCCAGCCGGTAGAAGGTGGTCGGCTTATCCATCTCCACGAACACGTACTGATTGTACTGGGGACGCGGTCCGTAACAGCAGGTCTGGGTGCTGCGCAGGAGGCAGAAGTACTGAATCTCCTTCCCCTCCTGAAGCGGGTACATGAACCCGGTCAGGCGGACCTTGCGGCCATCTAGCTTCTTGACGATTTCGGGGGCGGGTGAGTTGTTGCTCACGTCGTAATTCCACTCCATCAGAGTCTTGAAGGTCAGGGGCGTCTCCTTGATCTTTTCCAGATTGAGCTCTTCTTCCACAATCCCGATCGTTGAATGCCCGGCCGGGCCCTCTTCTTTCTTGATGACCACGCCGCCTTTTTGCACGGTTTCGGTCTGCTTGTCTTCAGCTTGCGCCGTGGTCAATGTGATCCCGGCAGCACAAATCATCGCTACGGCGACGCTTAATATGATTATTCCCTTCATGCGGACTCCTTCCACTATCCTTTCCGAGCCAATGCGCTCTTCGGACGCACCATCCGAGGTGATCGGGCGTTCGCATCAATTCATAGCATTTAACTCAGATAGGTCAAGGGGCTTGGCTCTCTTTCCAGTGGCTGCGATCTTGCTAGGATACCGGTGAGAGATTTTGGAGCACCCCTAGCCGGTAGGCCTGGAGGCCCGGGACCAGGCCGGCTAAGAACCCCAAGAGTACGGCCCCCGGGATGATCAGCCAGTCGATCAGGGAGATGTAACTGGCCGTAAAGCCGACCCCGGTTTCGACTTTGATGAAGTGGGCGCCCACGCCGATTAGCCAGTGGCCCAAAGCCAGCCCCAAAATCCCTCCCAGGAGGCTGATGATCAGGGCCTCGGAGATGACCAGGCCCATGACCGTGTTCCGGGTGGCCCCCAGGGCGCGAAAGAGGGCCAGATCGCGCCGCATCTCCCGCAGGGACTGCAGCAGGCTGAAAAAGAGGAACAGGGAGGAGAGGGCCGTCAGGATGATCGCAATCGCGATCAGGACACGGTCCATCCAGCCGATGATGTTGTGGAGCCTCGGCATCACCTCGGCCGGCACCACGAGCTGGTTCTGGTCCGACTGGTTGATCGCAAACTTGAGGTCCTGGATCCCGGGGTGAATGGCGCCGCCCCGGATGCGTTTGATCTTCAGGTAGGCACCGCTGATCTCGCGGTACTCCTCGTCGGTCGCCATGCGGGCGGTCTCCTGCGGATGACCCTCGAGGCCGTAAAACGTCTCCAGGGGGATGTAGATGGCGCGGTCGTGGGGCGTGCCGGTGGGGGCGAGAATGCCCACGAATGTCATCACGTCCTTGTGCACAGGGCCCGTCTCCTGCACGCCGCAGACCGGGTTGAAGGTCTGTCCCAGCTTGATGTTCAGCTCCTTGGCGGCTGCCCAGCCCGCCACCGCCTCGTGCGATTTCTGGAAGGGGCGGCCCTGGCCCCCCTTCTCCGCGGCAAAGGTGAACTTTTTCCCGGGCAGGTACTCGAATTCGCTCAGGAACCGGGGGTCGATCGCGTTGACCCGGACCCCCCCGTAGGAATGGCCCACCACGAAGGGGATGGCCTGCTCGACGATCCGCTCCTTCTCCACGGCCTTGTAATAGCTCCACTTGATCTTGCCCGGCATGTCCTCCAGGTGGTAGACGGCGTTGAGCACGATCTGGAGCGGCGATCCCTTCGGAGCGAGGATCGCGTCCACGCCGAGCCCCACCTCGGTAAAGGTCTTCTGGGACTGCTCCTTGAAGGAGTAGACCGCTACAAGTAAAGCGATCCCCATGGCGATGCTGACCGCTGCCAGCATGTTGGAGAAGCGGTGGTGCCTGAGGCTCTTGAGAACGATCTTCCAGAAACTCATGATGGACCTCCTGCGACCGGGCTCTGGTAGGCACGGTTCAGCTCCAGGAACGTCACGGTCTTTTCGAACAGGGAAATCACTTCCTTCTCGTGCGTGACCAGGACCAGGGTGCATCCGTGCCGGTCACACATGTTGATCAGCATACGGAGGACATCCTCCTTGTTGATCGGGTGGAGCGAGGCGGTCGGCTCGTCCGCCAGGAGGACCTTGGGGCGGTTTGCCAGCGCCCTGGCCACGGCCACCCGCTGCTGCTCTCCGGAGGACATGTTGGAGGGGCGGTACTTCAAGCGATGCGAAAGCCCGACATCGTCCAGGAGCTGTTCGGCCTCCTCCGGATCGGGCTTGCGCGGTGAAAAGGTCATACCCATGAGGACGTTCTCCAGGGCCGTGAACCCCTGAAGCAGGTTGAAGTTCTGGTAGATGTAGCCGATGTAGCGGGACCGGAAGCGATCCCGCTCGGCCTCCGACATCTTATCCAGGGATTGTCCGCACACGGCGACCGTCCCCTTGGAGGCGGGCAGGAGCCCGGCCAAGGTGTGGAGCAGGGTCGATTTGCCGGAGCCCGAGGGCCCAAAGACCGCCACCCGGTCCCCCTCCGCCACATGCCACTCGGGGACATCCAGGACCGTGAGGGGATCTTTACCCGTGTTGAAGGTGATCTGAAGCGAGTCGAGCTTGATGATCATGACTCATAGCCTCCAATCGAGAGATTCGATCGTCGTTATTAGCATACTTTGTAATAATGGGAAACAAGAACCCTCAATCACTCTTGATTTATGATCGCCTCCCTGAGAATGGAGGAAAGGAGAAGAGAGGCCCATGCGTCTTTGTCCCCCTCTTGTCAAGGATGCTCCATGGTGACGAGAAGGGGGTAAATCATGTGAAGGCAATCATGGAAACAGCAGCGCTGGGCTCATGGAGGATTTATTGCAGCTACTAAATAAGATGATCTCGCAAGAAGTCGAAAATGCATTCTTTCCGTCATTCCGGCGAACCCCGGATCAGGTCCGGGGCAGGCACCGGAAGCCAGTGTTTTGCCGTGCTCAAAAACTCCTGGACCCCGTTTTTCAACGTGGTGACGACTTGTTACGAGATCATCAAATGGACTACTGAGTTTTTTGGTGGCAGCCATCGCATTCCTTGTACGGCGCTCTATCCGACATATTTCGATAAATCAAGCCGAAATGGCACATGACACAACCGCCGTGGTAGGCATTTTTCAAGTCTCGCACCTTGCCCCGTTCTTGCTTTGGATCATGGCATTCAGCGCATTTCTTGACAGGATCCTTTTCCGTCCAGGTATTGGCCCCGTCTTCTTGGTAGTCATGATGGCAAACAAAGCAGCGGACACCGATCCCATAAATGTGCTTTTTGTGATTGAACGGAACGGCTCCCATCTTGTCATCCGGGTAGCCCGGGTTGTTAATCACGAATTCATCGGTGTTTCCTGAAGACCCCTTCGAATCTTGGCCGTAAAGGAATGCCGCCCCTCCCCAGCACAAGCAGAAAGCGGCGACAAAAAACGTAAACCTCTGCATTCGCGCCCCTCCTCACTGATAAATCCACAGGTCCTTTTCCAAATCAGAAATTCGCAAACGGCCCGCTGCGGCGGCATCAGAATCGATCGACGGGCGACATGCATTCACGTGCGGCCGCAGAATTTTTTAGCTGGCAGTTGCTTACCATATACAATCATGAAAGTGAGGGGAAAGCAGGACGGCTGAGGCGGGGGAGACCGCAAGAGAAGTGGAGCTTGTTTGTAAAAGGACGTCGGTTCCTTGAGCGGCAGGATATCAAAAAACCTTCCAAGCGTTCGATCAGGTTTCGGCGTAGGAGATGAACTCCGTGATCTGGCGCTGAAGCTCGGGGACCAGTTCGATGAATTTGAGACCAAAGGTCTTGCCTTCGATGTCTAACTTTACGCCTCTAACCTCGACAGGGGCGCTTTGCTCACCCTCCACGCCGGGCAACTGGAAGCGCAGCGATATGTGACTACTGACGCGCGCCGACGGCAGCGTCTTGTCCTTTTCGTATCTGATGAGGCAAAGGCACCCGCCCTCGGATATATCCCGGATGACACCCTTGTGCGCCTTTTTGTGAATCTCGATCGTCGCAGGGAGCAGGCAATCGACCCTTTTTGAGGCCCGGACATGACGCCTTTCAACGGAATTCGGATACTCCACGAAGAGCAGCTTCCGCGGGCTGTTGATGGCGCCGATGATCTTGGAGTAGAAGCCGAAGACGGTGCCTCCGTGGAGATATTGCACCGTAATCTTGTTGCCTTCGTAGAACTTCTGAGTAATGCTGCCGAATGTTTTCGAGACGGGGGCTATCATGACCAAGTACTCATCGACTTCCATACCCACAAGCACGCTCTTGAGGCGTTCCTCAACCCCGCCGATCTTGATTTGCAGCTGAGTGCCGATGCCGATCGGCATGGGCGTAGCCTTCTGTCGGGCATCGTTCTTGTCGGCAGCCATACATCCCCTCACATACCATCAAATGAAACCACCAGATACTCCCCAAGTCTACTATAATTCAAACGAAAACTCAATCGTCCCCTGCGCCGTCGGCTCATTCTACTCCTCGATGACGCGGACACCTTTCGGTACCACGAATGTGAAGAAGTCCTTATCGAAGGATTGCGGAAGCATCCTATTCGCCAAAATGAATCGTGTGATTCCCCCGACATAGTTGTGGATCTCCACCATCCTGATGGAGTAATCATTGTCGTCGACAGAGATCTTGATGTGGTCCACCTGCGACCAGGGTGGGTCCGGGTGGAGTTCCAATTGTTGAAAACCCCTCTCGTCTTTACCCAGTAATATGA
>CAZAGT010000251.1:0-7695 GCA_964484515.1 uncultured Desulfobacteraceae bacterium
GTATTGGATGACGACGGCTTCTGCTGTTTGACTGTCAAACCGTTCCCGCAGCTGGTCACGGATATTAGCGTGGGCCTCTTGGGCCTGTTCCTTTGTGGCCACTTTGCCGGTTCCAATCGCCCATACCGGTTCGTAGGCGAGGACGGTTCCTTTCATCTGTTGGGCACTGATCTCGGCAAGGCCGCCTTCAAGCTGAGATTTGAGCACCTCGAACGTCTTGCCGGCTTCCCTCTCCTCCAGGGTCTCCCCGATGCAGACGATCGGCAACAACCCCCTTTTCAGTGCCTGCTTCAGCTTGAGGTTGACGCTTTCGTCTGTCTCCTCGAAATACTGACGCCTTTCACTGTGACCGATGATGACGTACTCGGCGCCGACGGAAACCAGCATATCCGCCGAGATCTCGCCGGTGTACGCCCCGGAGTCCTTCCAGTAAAGATCCTGCGCGCCCAGTTTGATCGAGGTGCCCTGAAGGGCCCGCTTTGCAGATTCCAGGCACACAAAGGCGGGGCAGACCAGCACGTCGACTGCCTGTTCTGCGGGCAGTTTTGCCTTAATCTCATTGATCAGCTCTACGGCTTCACCGACCGATTTATTCATCTTCCAATTCCCAGCGATCAGCATTCGTCTCATCTTCACCTCCCCGAGGATTGTGGAAAGCAGTTAAAAAAAACAAGGCGACGTCCTTGCCAAGAGCAGCTGCGCGCAGCGGTCTTGCGCCGGAGGGACTCGTTTGAAGCGGTGGTGACGAGGGGTGGTATTCCCGATCGAATCGGGACAGAGGGGCTTTCGCGACAGCCTCTATAGCTTCTGAATACCATTCCTAGCAAAGATCTAGAACGATTGACAACGTTTTGTGGTCCTTCTTTCAGACTGTCTACCGAGATGGTGGTGAACTTGACGATGTGACCGAACAGCAGTGATAGGGTCCAAGCCATTTTGCTGATCCCTTCGTCGCAGTCGAGCGCAATCATCTGATATCATTCTGCCAAAAAGGGAGTTCGCGTTCGCTGAGCTAGTGTCCATCCAGAAATACAAATTGGACGCTAGCGAAGTTTGCAGATCAGAAATGAGGATTTTTTCGTAAGATCAAGGAAATCAAGGGATTGCGCGGAGGCGTACATGAAGTACGTCGCACAAGGAATCCCGCAGATTGACGCTGAGATTGCGGAAAAAGGCCGTTTCTGGATGGAAACGAGCTAGATTCCCACTCGTCATTTTAGCATCCACGCGAACCAGGGGTCTGGCTGAGTTGCCCTCCTTCTGTGAGCATTGAGGCCCGATTCTCAAAAAAAGATTGCCTTTTTCACAAACCCGGTTCAGATATGGTAGAAAGGGCTACGCCTTCCTATCCGTGAATGCACCGACAAAACCGGTGAATCAGTTTCTCCGGCCGGAGGACTCCCATGTACAGAAAACTCGCATTACATACGATGCTTTATACCCTCATCGGGTTGGCGAGCTGTGCCGCTCCGGCCCAAAAGGATCTTGTGCGCGAGGTGGAGGCGAAGTCTCTCAGCGAGGTGTTCCGGCGTGTCAATCCTGCGGTCGTGATTGTGCTCACGAGGGAGTACGCGTATTCGAGAGTGGATCCGGGGGCCATGGTCACGCGAGGCGGCTTCGGATCCGGTGTTGTGATCTCTAAGGACGGGCTGGTGATGACGGCCGCCCATGTGGTCCAGGTTGCTGATGCGGTCGCCGTTCGCTTTCAAGACGGTCGCACGCTCGAGGCGAAGGTCGTGGGGGCCTCCATGCAGGCCGACGTGGCATTGCTGCAGTTGGAATCTGTGCCGTATGATCTCGTTACCGTGGAACTCGGTAACTCCAACCTGGTCGATATTGGAGATAAAGTCTTTGTGGTCGGCGCCCCCTATGGGGTCGATCATACCCTCACGGTCGGCTACCTGAGCGGTCGCCGAATGCCCCGCAGCGCTTGCAGACAACTCGTCCCCATCGAGTTCCTGCAGACCGACGCGTCCATAAACCAGGGTAACTCCGGCGGTCCCATGTTCAACGTGGATGGGAAAGTAATCGGTATCGTAAGCCACATCATGACGAGGTCGGGCGGGTCCGAAGGCCTTGGGTTTGCCATCAGTTCGAATAGCGCCAAAGCCCTGCTCCTTGAACAGAAATCGTTCTGGATCGGCCTTGACGCCTACTTCCTGTCCGGTGAATTGGCGGTGGCACTAAATGTCCCCCAAGAGGCGGGGCTTTTGGTTCAGCGGGTTGCCGGTGGATCGCCCGGAGCTGAGATGGGGCTGCTGCCCGGCAGGATTCCGGTCCAGGTGGGCCGCGAGGAGATCCTCCTGGGCGGGGATATCATCCTCGAAGTCCAAGGACAGCCGGTTACGACGGACGTGGAAAAGACCTGCGAAATCCGAGACACGATCGGCAAGCTGCAGGTCGGCAGCCGGATTGAAATGAAGATCTTAAGGGGAGGGGAAATCCTTACCTTGCACACGCAGAAAAAGGATCTTAATTGAGCAAGAAAAGCTCAATGAGAGAGTAAACCAAGCCCGGCTCCGGCAGGCGCCCCTAGTATTCGTAAACGAAGTCTTTGAACCTTCCGTAAGCCGTTACCGCTCCGTCTTCGAGCCTCACGTAGAAGTCATCCGAGAAGACCACATCGGTGATCAGCTTGTATCTCAGATACTGCACGCCCATCGCCTCGCTTGTGCTGTCAGGCTGGCCCATGACCTCGATGACCTGAGCCTTTGTCATGCCGAGATTGACCCTGTTGATCTTTTTCGAGCTCGCGCATCCGAGCACAAACATGGTCAAAAGAAATATAACAACCATTCTCTTGATAGGCATCGGCGTCCCTCCAGTGCAGCGTTCAGACAAGATAATCATTTATATTACCCAACAGACTTGGATTATGCAACCCCATTCTAGCACCTAACAGGGCCGATTCGAAGGCCTTCAACTGGGCATCACCGGCATTCGGGAGACCGTCGGCTTTGGAGAATGTGGAGATGCGCCCATCTCATCAGCCCCCGACCCAGCCTCCGCCCGTGAAAGAACTCGAACTTCTTATGGATTTCAAGCGTGCCGGCCTTGACAAAACATGTCTACACCTTTATAAAGCGCCTGACCCGGGGTTTGAGGGCGACGAGGCCGAAGATCATGTGCCTATTGAGGAAGCCACAGCGGTCTTTCAATCTGAGATTCTTTGACGCGCCAGCCGTCGGGCTTTTCCGAGGCCCTAGAGTGACATAGGAAGCGATATCATGAAAGCCGAGACCGAGAAGACGATCGTCTATTACCTGGCAGGCGCCCTCCTCGTTGTGGGTGTGGTGTGCTATGCCGCGTTCCCGAACAGACAACCGGATGAGCCTATTCGAATCCTGCTCAAGAACACCGCCGGCAACGTCATTTTTGATCACCAGACCCACACCTCGGATGAGGGATACGGTCTGGATGACTGCACGGAGTGTCATCACATGTGGGAGGACGAAGGCACCATGCCGCTGAAGTGCGGGGAGTGCCACTTCCAGGATATGGACGATCCTCTCAGCAGAAAAGACGCCTTCCACACCCTGTGCATCGGCTGCCATCAAGAAGAGGGCACAGCGCCCGTGAAGTGCGCAGGCTGTCACGCCCTCTAATATCCTTATTCGATCGAAGTACCACCAGGCAGGCAACGGGGGCCAGTTTCCAGCTGCTCACGAGGCTGTCGGAAAACGCCCATCTGCTTCGTTACCCTCATCCCTCGTCACTGCGGCGTACTCCTATGTACGCCTCATTCCTCGGGATTTCGGAAGCCTTGCATCTGGACATTTTCCATCAGCCTCTGAGAAGTCGGTTTTTCGACAGCTTCCGCAGGGTCCCCACCCTTTTGAGCCCCTTCATCACCTTATAGAATCCTCTAGATCTCCTATCTCCAGAAGAACCTTCATGACTCCGGCTTGAGATGCGTGCTCGAAGGCCTGTACAGCCTCGCGAAGGGGATAAGATGCTGTGATGAGGGGAAGCGGATCGACGGCTTTTTTTTCCAGGAGACGGAGGGCGGCCGCAAAGGGACCGCAACGGGAACCCACCACTCTTAGTTCGTTAATAACAAATGAGCTTAGGTGGACGTGGGGTGTCTCCTGGTAGGTGCTTTTGAGGATGATCATGCCTCGGGGTCGCACCGCGCGAAGCGCCAAGGCGAACCCGCCGGGGGAACCGCTTGCCTCCACTACGACATCGGCCCGGCCTGCGACGATTTCCTTTTCGCCCATGGTCGCAATAGCGAGCGCAGCCAGGAGCGATCGCTGGGCATCATAGCGAGCTATCACGCGAAGGTTGCACCCGGTCAGGGCCAAGGTCCGGGCTACGAGCTGTCCCAAGCGACCGGCCCCAATGACCAGAACTGTGTCCGCGGGGCGTATTTGGACCTCCTGTTGGATTTCAAGGGCCGCAGCCAAAGGCTCGCAAAAGACCGCATCCTGATCGGATACAGGATCAGGTACCTCATGGAGGTTTGCCACAGGCAGGACGAGAGACTCCGCAAATGCCCCGTGGCGATCGATGAGCCCCAACACGGCTCGCCGCTCGCAATGATGTCCGAGCCCGCGTCGACAATTCAGACAGGAGCCACAGGTGACGTTGATCTCGCCGACAACACGTTTCCCAACCCAGGACGGGCTGTCCGGCGCTGCCTCCACTTCCCCCACAAACTCGTGCCCCGGAACACCCGTGAACGGATAGTAGCCCTCAGTCATCGCCAGGTCTGTCCCGCAGATCCCTGCCAGGCGCACCCGCACGAGGGCTTCACCGCGCCGTGGCCGCGGCATCGGCAAATCATCGCGCAGGCGTAACGTCTGGTTCTCAAGCCACAAACCCTGCATCGAAACGATCCCCTCTTCAGCAGATTTCCCTGCTCGTACCTGCCTCATTCTTTAGGAGGCTAAATTCGGAGTAAAGGAAAAAATCATGTCCAAAGGTCTTCGTATGAAACTTCATGAAATGAGGTATTTGATACATCAACGCCCGGGCATGGGGATCTCTTTTCAAGAAACGAAACGTTACCTGCTCGAACGCTGAAGGAGCTTGCAAGCCGTTCGGCCCCGAGCTCACGGCCGAGGGGCAAGGCGGCCGGAGCAGACAAGGAGAATGCGCCAAGGCTGTCAATCCGGCCTGTTCCGCGGAGGCCCTCCGGCCGCCTCGGGTAGCGCCTTCTGCCGAGACAACGCACTCAATTCCTCGTTTTTGAGAAGAGATCCACATGACCAGGCGAACAGACGCCGAAGAATCTCAAAAGGTCAAATTCGAGTATCAACCTCATGAAGTCTCCGGGGCGATCAACCTGGTCGCCCTCCCGAGGTCAGTAAACTCCTGCGGCAAGCGGCAGTGGTGGCTTCCCACATCGAAACGAAAGGAGTATTGTCATATACGCCAAAAAGCACTAGATTGTCGTGCCCCTATCCCTTCAAATCATTGGAAAAACAGTACGCTGAGAAGAAAGATAGTATCGTCATGAACCCGCACATCGAGGACATCAGGGCCTTTGCAGAGCGTTGTTTTTCGAATTCTCCGGGCAGTCACGACTGGGAACACACGATAAGGGTCCACAACTTATCGCTCCACATCGGACGGGTTGAAGGGGCGGATTTGGATGTCGTCGAGGCAGCAGCCTTTCTACACGACATTGCACGCCCGGAGCAGGACGCATCAAAAGGAAAGATCTGCCACGCAGCCAGGGGAGCCACCATGGCTTCGGAACTCTTACGCAAGTATCCCTTTCCTGATGGACAGCGGTCAAACATCATTCATTGTGTCCGTTCTCATCGCTTCAGAGAGAACTGCACGCCGGAGTCATTAGAGGCCAAGGTACTCTATGACGCGGACAAACTCGATTCGATCGGGGCGATCGGGATCGGCAGGGCCTTTCTGTTTGCCGGGGAAGTGGGTGCCCGGTTGCACATTCCCTACGTTCGAGCCGAAGACACGGAGCCCTATTCCGAGGAGGATACGGGCTACCGGGAATTCAAGTTGAAACTGTCGAAGATCAAGGATCGCATGCTGACTGTAGAGGGACGGCGCATAGCTGAGCACCGCCACACGTTTATGGAGGCGTTCTTCGAAAGATTCTTGCTGGAGTATGAAGGGAGCATATGAGCCCTGCCCAACGCCGATGATTATCAGCTTGTAAAGCCAGGCGTTTAGGTTGAAGATTTAAGGATTTCAAGAAACTCCCCGCACTCGAATCAAACCATCCAACTTTTCTCCCTGCAGCCTGCCATCACCCGATGAGTCTTAGGAATACCTCCTCAGCCAGGTCAAATGCCCGAAGGTCTGTCTGATCACCGAAGATGGTTCCTCGTCGTGCTCCAACTGTTTTTCCCCGCTCCTCGATCCTAAAGAGTCACGCGCTTCGCCCTTCAATCCTCCTCGTGGCCAACCAATCCTGTTTGAGAGCTCCAAACGTCTTGTTCATAATGGCGTCTCGAATATCCTTCGTCAGTGATTCCAGAAAAAACAGATTGTGGATGGCCGCCAAACGCATCGCGGACAATTCTTTGGCTATGAAGAGGTGACGTAAATAGGCTCTTGAATAGTTACGGCACGTGTAACATAGGCACCGCTCCTCGATGGGACGACGATCTTCCTTGAAGCGGGTATTGAGGATATGGATCCTGAAGGCATCAGCTTCCTTTACAAATAGCGTCCCCGTGCGCGCCATGCGTGTGGGGACGACGCAATCGAAAAGGTCGACTCCTCTTGTAACCACCTCAAAGATATCCTCGATCTTCCCGATCCCCAACAAGTGCCTGGGCTTGTCGTCCGGAAGACCTGGGATTGTCCATTCGAGTACCTGGTGCATATCGCGTTTGGATCCGCCCAGCGATCCTCCGATCGCGTACCCGGCAACATCCAACCCCGCTATAAAGTCGGCACTGGCTTCCCTCAGATCCTGAAAAGCCCCACCCTGCACAATTCCCATCAGGGCCTGGCCCCTGTCAGTTTCACGCTGAAAGGCATCCACGGCACGTACCGTCCAACGATGAGTTCGCTTCATGGCACGTTTCGTATATTCGTAATCGTGAAGCGGGGATGTACATTCATCTAATACCAGAATCACATCCGCCCCAAGCCTCCTCCCGATCTTTACGACCTTTTCGGGCGTAAAACGGTGGGTGGAACCGTCGTAGTAGGAGATGAACTCCGCTCCATCCTCGTCGATTTTGACCAGCGGTTTTCGTCTTCTCGAGGCAAAATGACCTCCGCGGTCTCGCTCCTGCGGGAAAATAGGCGCCATCTTCCCCACCCCATGAAGCTTGGCGGCGCCCAGACTGAAGATCTGATACCCTCCGGAGTCGACCATGAGCGGCCCCGTCCAGCCCATGAAGCTGTGCAGACCGCCCACATCTTCAATGAGGACCTCTCCGGGCTGAAGGTGTAGATGGTAGGCGTTGACGATGATGACTTGCGTGCCGATCCTGCCAAGATCATCGCTTGAAAGGGCCTTGACACTCCCCTGCGTGCCAACGGGCACGAATGCTGGCGTGTCGATCGTTCCATGGGAGGTATAAAGCCTGCCGGCCCTCGCCGTTCCATCGGTTCCTAACTGTTGGAATCTAAGCATGACCTAGGTTAAGCAGTTCAACGTTTACCCAAACACTTCAGGCATTAGTGAAGCTGTCGAAAAACCGTTTCTATGAGGCTGATGGAAAATGTCCAGATGCAAGGCTTCCGAAACCGGGGACCCGCCCC
>CAZAGT010000252.1:0-7688 GCA_964484515.1 uncultured Desulfobacteraceae bacterium
TGGTTATTCTTGTCTTTCCAGACTTTTCGACGTGTTGTTTATGCAACAGTAGGGTCTACTCGTCTTCGCCAGGACGGCCCAGCGGAAACAGGAGTGTTTCACTTATTGCGCCCGGTGCCCCTCGCCTCAGGGTTTACGCAGGCGACCATCTGGTGACCCTGCAGTCCGAATGAAAGATTGCGCACGGCGACGTCCACCATTTTGAGACGTGTGGCGCGCGTGGCGCTACCGACGTGGGGCAATACAATCACCTGAGGCAAGCTCAGGAGGGGATCTTCGGCCCGCATCGGCTCGGGATCGGTAACGTCCAGACCGGCGCCGGCAATCTGACCGTGCCGTAGGGCGTCAAGCAAAGCGGCCTGATCAATCACCGGCCCGCGGGACGTATTGATCAGGATTGCCGACCTCTTCATGCTTGCGAGTTCGGGTTCACCAATGAGCCGGCGAGTGGCGTCGTTGAGTGGAACGTGAAGTGTGACGAAGTCGCTTTGCGCGAGGAGTTCATCCTGGCTCACATAGGCGGCATTCACATCCTTTTCAACATCTGTTCGACGCTCCACGTCACAGTAGAGGACGTTCATATCAAAACCGGATGCACGTCGAGCGACCTGGGACCCGATCCGGCCCAGCCCGACGATTCCCAGGGTTGAATGATACACGTCGATGGCCGCGTTATCAAAGACGTCGATACTGGGACGCCATAAATCTTTCTTGACATACTCCGCCAACTCAACAACCCTGCGGGCCGTTGCCATGATCAGGGCAAATGCCAAATCGGCGGTGGTCTCGGAAAGGACATCAGGAGTGTTGCCGACTAACACGCCTCGGGTGGTACAAGCCTTCACGTCGACATTGTCGTAGCCGACCCCGAAATTACTGATCACCCTTAATCTGTCGCAGGCATCGAGAAACTCTTCATCGACACGGTTCTCCGGAAATACAAGCACACCTTCACAATCCGCGATGAGGCGAAACTGTTCGTCGCGGGACATGTAGCTTTCCTCTTTCCAAACACGGACCTCGGCGGAGTCCCGCAGCGATCTTATACATTCCTCCGGCAGTAGTCGCGTGATGAAGATTTTGGGTTTATTCATAGCTTCCCCCTGTTCTTATCCAAGATTGAAATGAGTGTCGCTTTTCCCTAGCCAGCCGATTCCGCGAAACGTTTGATCGCCCGATATTGGCTCTCTCCGTCCAGTCCCGCCTCGGCAAGGACCATCTTGGCCTGTCCGCTTCCCAGGTAATGCCCCTTCTGAAAGGGGTGCATCGTTGCCGAAAGCCCCCGCTCCGAACGGATCCAGCGGTACATGGTCGGCAGGGTGAAGCCGGTGATCCCCATGGCTTCGTGCGCTTTCCGTGAAGGAAAGATGGCTTCCTGTTCGGTTGGAGAAAGGAGGTCGAAAAGCTCGGCACTTGCGACGTAAAACACATCGAGTTCGAGGCCGTCTTTTTCCAAAAGGGGTAGAGCTTCCTCGATGAAGGCGTAGGTGATACCGCTTCCTTGCAACACCACCGTCCCGGCGGCTTTGCCGTCGGCCACCCGCAGCGGATAGATACCCGTGTTTGCCCTGGAGGGGTCTGCCAGGCCCAGGGCCTCGTGATCGAGGACCTTCTCATTGGGTCGCGTGACAAAAGGTGCTATCACCGCCGGCCGTTTGTGTAGCGCGCAGGTAACGAGGGGCCAGAGTTCTAGTGGGCTCCAGGGTGTGAGGGTGATCAAGGTGCCGCGAGGGAAGTTTTCCTGGAGGAGCTGAAGCGGTTGCGGATCAGCATGCGTTGGACCGTCCTCGCCCGTCTTCAGGCCCGCATGGGCGCAGATCAGAACAATGGGATGATACGGGTCTTTGAAGGCGATGTTGCGGGCCTGGGCACCAATGGCGTGCAGCCTTGCCGAAATGTGTCCCAAGGGGGCGATAAAGGCAGCGTAAGAGGACGCGGCGCCGATGTGGTGTCCCAGTGTGGCGATACCGCTCATGATCCCGGTCGTGGCGTCCTCGCAGATCCCGCCGAGGGCGAGGAGTCTCGATTCGGGATTTGAGGAGGCGTTGAAGTAGCCTTGCGCGAATGCCTCGCCGACTTTGTTGGCGCTCGTAGAGCCGAGTAGATCGGCGGATGAGACCAAGATCGCCCCTTCGCTCATCCGGTTTAAATAGCCCAATACGCGGCCCAGTTCCCCTCGCAGCGTCGTCACCGAACCGGGCTCCAAGACCAACTCGGGTGGGATCACGGCCTGGCTTTCTTGGGCAAGCCTGTAAATGGTCTCCACTCGAGGCGCACGCTCTCTGGGTGCCCGCTTGCGCGCCCCCAGTCGTTTGGAAGAGGCTTTCAATCTTCCGCAAAGGTACTCGACCGTATCCCGGTGGTTCGCGACGGTTTGGCGGATAAGCATCAGAGATTCCCAAAAACACCCTTCCCGCACATCTTCCCCGCCCTCCCCCGCACATCGTTTTTCGCCGGTTTCACAGGATGGAAGATGAATGTCAGTAATACTGCTGAGAGGTGTGAGCGCTTGATAGAAGCCTTCGGTACACAAGCCGTGGCCAGCGCCGTGAGAAGCCCGCCCGGTAATACCGTATTGCCAACCCTTGACCGTCTGATACACGACACTCGTTGGTTGGCTGTTACCCATAGAGGCGGCCTTGCGTTGGGCGGCGATCACTTGCTGGAGGTCTTTGCCGTCGGGCACGAAGATCACATTCCAGTCGTTGAGGTACATGAGCTCCATCGGCGTCCATTGCACGTAATCGCCGGGCGTGTCTCCGTCGCGGCAGACATGATCGCTGTCAATGGATGCCTGATTCCAATCCAGATGGAGGACGGCGTTATCGAGACAGGCGGTTCCGGCGGCGGCGAGGGCCTCATAGGCACGACCGGGCGTGAGGCCGCCCTCTCCCTCGATGATATGAACCCGAGGAGCGTTTTGGCCGTAATAGTCACGGGCACCGAAGGCCAGTCCCAGTGAAGAGGCCAGACCTACGCCGGAGGCGCCGGTGGATAAACGGACAAAGGGCGTAGCCGATGTGGGATGGCCGTCAAGGGCCTTGGCGTGGTGCTTCAGGAAAAGAGGGGTCTTTGTGACAGGGTTCCGCCGAAAGCCCAGTAGATCCTCAAGACGGAGCTGATGAGCGTCATCCTTGGCGAGTAGGTCCGGAGCTCCGATCCGTACCATTTCGTTCCGCAATGCCCACAGCGCGTAGAGTCCCAAGGTCTTGTGGCCGGCGGCATAGGAGATTATATCGGCGTCTTCTCGGTCCGGGTTCGAGACATCGTAGTCCATCAGGTCGAACAGGAGGCCGATCACGATCATCCCGGAAGAAATGGAACCTCCCGGATGGCCCGACTGGGGCACATAGTTGAATAACATGGCACAGAGAGAGCGATAGAGAAGGTCGAGTATCTTAAAATGCGAGAGCGCCGCTTTTGATAGGGGAGTACCTTCCTTAGCCAATTCTTCCGTGATATCGATGTAGATCCCGCGCCTTCTACCGAACTCGAATGCCATTGTCCTTCTCTCCTGCGAAAAACCGTATCCCGCTATGAGGCGGTATGAGCCCGATGCTTTGGTTCTCAATCGGCTTCAGCCATGAATAGAGGTTGGTGAATGAGGTAGGTCTTAGGGGATGGAACGTTAAAGGGATATCAAAAGTCAAGAAAAATCAGTGGGCGAGATACACTCAAGAGAGGAGGAAGCCGCTTGAAAGGGCGCTTGCGGGATGGATAGAGTATAAAGTCCCGCCCACAGGGCGGGACTCAGAGGAGGCGTACCCTAGGGCACGTAGGGGTTCAGTTTTAGTGATCTCGCAGAAAGTCGTCACCCCGTTGAAAAACGGGGTCCAGGAGTTT
This sequence comes from uncultured Desulfobacteraceae bacterium, assembly GCA_964484515.1. Classification (GTDB taxonomy): domain Bacteria; phylum Desulfobacterota; class DSM-4660; order Desulfatiglandales; family HGW-15; genus CAZAGT01. Next base: position 3,844 of record CAZAGT010000252.1, read on the forward strand.
CGGGGTACGTAAGAACACTAGATTCCGGCTCAATCCCGGAATGACCAAAACAACCGTATCGGTGGATTTGTCAATCGCGACACAATCTCACAGGACGTGGCTTCCCGCATCAAAACAAATCAGATGTTCGGTATTGTCAGCCGGGCAACTCTTGAGATATGGGCCTGACCGTTCCTACCGACCTCGGGACCCCTTCATGGGGTGTCCACTTCCTGGAGCTTAATGTCCGTGGATCTCGCTTTGCCTTCAGTATTTCTATGCTGTCTTTGAGCCCTCGGTAGAGCCTGGACAACTCCAGCGCCATGCCGGCAATCTCCGCGAGGGCTTGCACAAAGTTGACATCCTCCAGGCCCGCCTCCCATGGTTCGGCCGAATAGACCCGCAGGGCCCCGATCGGTTTCTTACCGATGGAGATAGGCACGGAGAGGATAGAAGATATACCCTCTCTCCTGGCCTCATCCGGATATTGGATGCGAGGATCGTCCGCGACGTCGTAGATGGCCACAGGTCCCTCTCTCAAGGAGCCCGAAATCGACTTGATGGAACTGATGGGGCCTTTGTTTAAATACTCCTCACTCAAACCATGCGACGCGGCGACATGGAGTTCGTCCGTTTTACGGTCAAAAAGCAGCAGGGCACATCCCTTGATCTCCAGTGCCGTCTTTACACTCTCGACGACCAGGAGGGCCACTTCCTCGGGGTCCCGCGACATGGCGACAGCCCTCGTCACACGTAAGATCGTCTCATAATTCATAATCGCTTTCTTCATGATGTCCTCCCTTGAGAGCATGGATCTCTCGATTTGGACAGCGAGCAGCATGGCGATCCTTACAGAGCCGTGAATAGATTCGAATTCGCTCGTTCAAACGCTTGGCATTCATTCCAGCCGGTTTGTCTTGTGAATGAAAAAGAGGCCTAAACAGATGAGGACAACGGCACAAAAAGAGAGGATCAGGATGAAATTCGTTAGTGATAACATTATCCTACACCCCCTTTCCTGGTAAATCACAAAAAAAGCCGAGCTACCCATCCTGTGACCTTAACGATGTCACGTTCGGCAGCCCGGCTGTCTTTTCCGGAGCTCTATTCAGCTTAAGCGCGGCCAGCAGGAGAATCTAAAGACCCGTTGGCTTTCCGTCTCCATCTCGCGATGGATTTGGCTTTCTCATGCTGAAAATCCGGTCTCCCAATAAGAGGGTACACTCCTATCGGGAGTCTTGTATGCCCATTTTAATATTTCTTCCCATGCGGGCAACCTCCGGTGTGAAGGTCGTCATCTGAGAGAAATTACAAATATTATAAAGGCAAAATTGAGGGAGGTCAATAAAATCCGGAAAGGGAGCACACAGGCAAGAAACACACATGAATTCGGCGGGTTACATTTTGCCGTGGGCCGAATGGCTCAGAAGAAAATCGGTGCCGTCGATTCTGGACACGGGGATACCGAAACGGCGCGGCGCAGCCACATTCGGCACTTGAAGTTATCGCTTACAAGGGCTGTGCCACAATTCAAAAAAGCGTCTCGTATGAAACTTCATGAAAGGAGGTCTTTGATACCTTAACGCCCGGCCATGGGGATCTCTTTCCAAAAACGAGCAATTGAGTGCGTTGTCTCGGCATAAGGCGCTCCCCGAGGCGGGTAAACTCCTGCGCCAAGCGGCGGCACTGACTTGCGAGTGTCATGCCGGAGTTGATCCGGCCTCCATTAATGTAGGACTGTGAAAGAGCAATGGATTCCAGGTCGAGCCCGGAATGACAAAAAGACATATTTGCCTGGTTTGGTCCATCGTGACAATGTCTCGGAGCGCGAGCGGTCCAGAAGTGGTCAGCGGTATGCCACCGCCGGCAGCCAGATGACCAATTGGGGCCAAATGGCCACGATCACCAATCCAATCAGCTGCAGGATCACAAATGGCACGATACCCTTGTAGATATCCCCCAGCTTTACCCCTTCAGGTGCGACCCCCATAAGGAAAAAAATGGCGAAACCTACAGGAGGCGTCAAAAAAGAGGTCTGGAGGCTTACTGCGACGAGGACCACGAACCAGATAAGCTCGGGATTTTCGACCACACCGTAGCCGCTGATGTTGAGATCCAGCCCGCTGACGACCGGGCCGAGCAACGGTAAGATGATAAGGCTGATCTCGATCCAGTCCAAGAAGAATCCGAGCAGGAAGACGACCCCCAGGATGACGGCGAGGACACCGTACGGCCCCAACGGGACTCCACTGAGGGCACGTTCGATAAACTCATCACCGCCAAGCAAGCGGAGGACGAGGGAGAAACAGGTGGCGCCGACGAAGATCCCAAAGACGAAGCCGATGGCCCGGAAGGTGTACCGCACGGCCTCGGTGATCACCCTGAGGTTGAGGCGGCGGTTGTACCAGGCAAGCAGGGTGGCCCCCAACGCGCCGACGCCGCTGGCCTCGGTGGGCGTGGCCATCCCGGCGAAAATGGAGCCCAGCACGGCCACGATAAGTCCGGCCGGGGGCAAGACCGTCTTGAAGACTTTCCAGATGGTTATCAGCTTGAAAGGGCGCCGTTCCGCGGGGAGCGGGGCACCTTCCGGTCTGAGCAGACCGTATATCACGATGTACCCTACATAAAGGAAACCCAGGATCAGGCCGGGAAAAACAGCACCCATGAACAGGTCACCGACGGCCAGCCCGAGCTGGTCGGCCATGATCACCAGCATGATGCTCGGTGGAATCAAGATACCGAGTGTACCGGAGGCGGCCACCGTTCCGAGGGCGAGGGTCTTCTGATACCCCTGTTTCAACATCACGGGTAATGACAGCAGGGCCAAAAGGACCACTGAGGCCCCGATGATGCCCGTGGATGCCGCCAGGATGACGCCAATCACGGTCACCGTGACGGCGAGCCCCCCGCGTAGCTTACCGAACAGGTCCTGCATGGACTTCATCATGTTCTCTGCGATGCCGGAGCGATCCAGCATCATGCCCATGTAGATAAACATGGGGATTGCCACGAGGACCCAGTTGTCCATCAGCTTGTAGATGCGATGGGCCACCATCCCCACGACGTTGAAATCGAGACCCGTAATGGTTCCCAGATAGATGTCGGAAAAGTAGCCGACGAGAGTGAACAGCATGGCAACGCCGCCCAGGACAAAGGCAATCGGAAAACCCGTGAACAGGAGGCCGATAAAGGTGAGAAACATCAGGATAACGAGAACGTCATTGACCTCCATGTCCTACTCGCTTTCTGCTCTGTGTTTTCTGAGAAATGCCACCGCACGAATCAGGCGCGAGATGACGGCTACGCCCAAAAGCCCCATGCCGATGGGGATAAACGATTTAAAAGCCCACCGACAGCAAAGCCCCATAGGCGCATCCGAACGCTCATTGACGCGCCATGAATCGGCCACGAAATCGAGGCTATGGAGGAATATGACGACGATCATCGGAAGGAGGAGAAAGATGATGCCGAAGATTTCGACCCACTCCTTTTTACGTTGCGAAAAGCGAGAGTGAAGAAGGTCGAGACGGATGTGCGAATCGGTGATCACGGCGTACGGAATGGCGATCATGATCATGACACCGTAGAAGTGCCACTGCAATTCCTCCAAGACGACGAGGCCGCGGCCAAAGACGTATCGCAAGATGACTTGGACGATAATCGCCGCAATGAGAAGGATGCATAGCCAGGAGGTCAGCTCGCCGATGAATCGCACAACGCCGTCCAGCGCAGCGCTCAGCTTGGGTTTATAGGCCGGTTCTTCATTCATGCAGATCTCCGTGGAGGCTGTCGAAAAACGCCCATCTGCTGTGTTACCCTCATCCCTCGTCACTGCGACGTACTTCTATGTACGCCTCATTCCTCGG
>CAZAGT010000253.1:0-7683 GCA_964484515.1 uncultured Desulfobacteraceae bacterium
CGCCCAGAGCCTCAGGAACATCATTATTGGCCTCGGGGGCAGATTCGATGGGTTTACCATGCAATCCAAATTCGGGATCGCCGTATCTTCCGAGTTGATGGCCATTCTTTCCATTGTCACCGATCTCGCCGACCTGCGAAAACGCCTGAGTGAGATCACCGTGGCCTTTGACAAAGTCGGAAAGCCGATTACCACCAGTGATCTGGAATGTGCCGGTGCCATGACGGCCTGGATGCGAAATACCATCAATCCGACCTTGATGAGTACCGTCGAGTACCAGCCGTGCATGGTCCACGCGGGTCCGTTTGCGAACATCGCCGTCGGACAGTCCTCGATTATCGCTGACCGTATCGGTCTCAAGCTCTTTGACTACCATCTCACGGAGAGCGGGTTTGGTGCCGATATCGGATTCGAAAAATTCTGGAATGTGAAGTGCCGAAACAGCGGTCTGAAACCGCACGTGTCGGTCCTGACCACGACCATTCGGGCCCTGAAGATGCATGGCGGCGGACCCAAGGTCGTCGCCGGGCTGCCCCTTGACGCGGCTTACACCAAGGAGGATCTGAAGCTCCTGGAGACCGGTATTCCCAACATGGTTCACCACGTCAATACGATCCGGAAGGCTGGAATCAATCCGGTCGTCTGCATCAACGCCTTCCACACAGATACCAAGCGCGAAATCGCACTGGTCCGCAAGTATGCCGAAAAGGCGGGGGCCCGATGCGCGGTCTCGACGCACTGGGCGGATGGCGGCGACGGGGCCGTGGAATTAGCCGAAGCCGTCAAGGAAGCGTGCGCCGAAAAGACCCGTTTCAAGTTCCTCTATCCCATGGAAACAAAGCTTCGCGACCGGGTGGAGAAGATCGCCAAAGTGGTCTATGGCGCAAAGGACGTGGACTGGGCACCTGAGGCCGAGGCCAAGGCCAAGATGCTCGAAAGTGACAAGAAGTATGCCGATTACGCCACGATGATGGTCAAGACCCATCTGAGCCTAAGCCACGATCCGGCGCTCAAGGGCGTGCCCAAAGGATGGACACTCCCCATTCGGGACGTGCTCATCTATTCCGGCGCCAAGTTCCTTTGCCCGTGCGCGGGAACCATCAGCCTCATGCCGGGGACGAGCTCTGATCCGGCCTTCCGTCGTGTGGATGTGGATGTGAAATCAGGCAAGGTCAAGGGCCTGTTTTAACGACCTCTCCCAACACTGAAACAGTAAGAGGGGCTCCTTAGAGAGCCCCTCTTACTGTTTCGACCCTTGCCAGGATCGGATTCCAATTCGAATACAGTGGATTCCGGTGGGAGGACGGCGCCCCCCCGCCGGTCACTCCGAAAAGATATCACTGTCTTCCCGCCTAAGAATCTAGGTATCATGTCTTGACCCCAATTCTCTGTGGAGAGCCTTCTATAAAGTCGCGGCCGTTTATCCAAGCAACTGCGGGCAGTGCCGTTTGATCATGGGCCTCAGCTGTTCCAGGGCGCTGTCAAAGGCCTCGATGGCCTTCTGGATTTCTCTCGTTGTCATCGGGGATGATATGCAGAGCATGACCCTTTTGGGAGTGTAGATCCCGTGATTCTTGAGCGCCAGGCTCAACAGCTCCCTCAAGGGTTGGGTGGCGCTCCAATCGGTCTTGGCTGACCGCATGTCGACCACGTCCGGCACACACAGGTGGACATTCAGCAACGACCCGATGCCTGTCACCTGTCCCTGGATGCCTTTCCGATCAAAGACCCCTTGAAGCCCCTGGCGCAATTCGTCCCCGAGATCGTTGATCTTCCGGATGAGGGATTCATCGATCTCACGCATGGTCGCAATCCCGGCCGCCATCGTGATCGCATTTCCGTTAAAGGTCCCCGAGTGGTGCATGGGGTCTGGCCCCTTCGGCGAGAAGATGTCCATGATATCCGATCGGCCGCCGAATGCGCCGATGGGAAGCCCGCCGCCGATGATCTTACCCAATGTGCTCAGGTCGGGTGTCACGCCGCAGATCTTCTGATATCCCCCGGTCGAGAGCCGTAACGTAATAATTTCGTCAAAGACAAAGACCATGCCGTAACGGGTCGTGATATCTCTGAGGAATCGCAGAAATCCGTCTTCGGCGGGGATCATCCCGGAAAAGCCCATGACAGGCTCGACGATCACGGCCGCGATTTCGTCTTTGTGCGCCTCAATAATCCTCTTGGTGGCCTCGATATCGTTGAAGGGTGCAATCAGGATGTCCTGCAGGACACCATCGGTGATACCCCGTGTTTCGGGAATCGCGTGCGGCCGTTCGACCGGCCCGGCTTGAGAGAGATCGGGGGATACGCTGATTTCGGTTTACTCCGCATTCCCGTGAAAACCACCCTCCATCTTCAACACCTTGCTTCTCCCTGTCACCGCGCGGGCTGCTCGCAGGGCGTACATGACCGCCTCCGTCCCGGTGTTGCAGAACCTGAGTTTTTCTATGGAATCGACGCACTTACAGATCATCCCGGCCAGCTGATATTGATTTCGTGAGGGGGCCCCAAAAAGGATGCCGGCCTGCACCTGCTCCAAGAGGGCCTCCTGCACCTTCGGATGACCGTGGCCCAGGATAAGGACCGTGTAGTTATTCATGAAATCGATATATTCGTTCCCATCCACATCATACAAATGGCACCCCTCTGCCCGTTCCATATAGATGGGGTAAGGGTGTGCATCCGTGGCGGAGCGGGTACTTCCTCCTGGAAGGTGTTTACAGGCCTCTTCATCGGCCGACTTGGACTTTGCCGTCCGCGATACGTACATCTTCTCAATATCCGTCTCTCCCGCTCGTATAAGGCTACACATCCAAATCTCCTTTCAGTACCTGTTCTTTGTTACGGACAAAGGATATTGCGCACTTCCACACGACGGAGATATGAACTGTCTCCTGATATGATCGGTTCCAGGTTCAGGGCTTGTCCGCCTCCGGTGGATTCACGGTTCAGAGGTTGTAAAATGATGATATCCGTCACCTTATACTCCAACGTTAGCTTTGCCCATCGTCTCCCGTCGGGTGTAACGAAGAATTCGACCCGATTGACCCAGAAGACAATGGCTAGAGACCAAGTAGAGCATGACAACTGGGAACCGTGAACCCGCCTGAGGTTCACCAGCCTCAGGATAGCCGATAAACGTTGAACCGCCTAACCTATATGTCTCCTTGTTGAGCGGGTTTATCAGTGGTGAGGAAGAAACCGCCGTCCGATTCTCGCACCACCTTCAGCCCGTACATCGGAATGGTCGCGACAAGGGGGCGCCCAAATACAAAGTCCATCTCATCGGACGAGATGGCAAGTTTTTTGGGAACGAAAGATCGCAAGTGAAGATCGAACCTCAGCAGCTCAATAACACCGGCCACGGCACTCTCTCCCTTGCTCTCAATCTGTCTCACGTGTGCTTCCAGGGTTCTATAGTCACAGCGTCTCTCATGCTCCTCGATGAGCCGAAGCAGCGTCTTGTCCGTGATCAGATCTTTCCTTTTCGCCTTCGGGCTATTGTACGTCGCCATAAATTCGGCCGTATCCCAGCATTGGAGGGCCGCGCACTGGGCCGGACGCTGAGAATAGACCTCACAGCCATGCTGTTCGTGATCATAATAGACACAGCCCTTCAACCCCTCCCCGTGTTCGCGGATCTTGATCATTTCCTGAGGCGCGATCTTGAGGTCACCTTCGATATTGTCCCTGACGGCTTCGCCCTTCCTGATCGTGTAGATGGATCGACCCGGTATGAATCCACTCTTCACGAGTGGCACATCCTCTATCTGGAGAGTAGGGCTGGATTTCGAACAACACTCCCCACAACGAATGCACTGCGTGCGCGCCCTTGAGGAGGGGATGGCCTCCTTGGGATTGCGTGAGGAACTACCCAATCTTGAACACCATGGCGGCGGCTGTGTCACCGGCGGCGCACCCTCCCCACAGGAGGTGGCCTCCTCCCGCCATGACGACCTCCTCAATCCCTTCAATGATGCATCGTCCAGCCGTTGGACCCTGCGGATGGCCGAAGATCAATGAGCTGCCGTAGTTGTTGAACTGATCCGCGTCGATTCCCATCTCGCGGGCGACATAGAGATCATTGACGGCAAAGGGGTTATGGGTCTTGACGGCCGTGACGTCTGCGACAACGATTTCGGCGTTTTCAAGAGCCATCCTCATCGCGGGGACCACGGCCATGCCCATGTAGCCTTTCTTTGTCCGCGCGAAACCATAGGACATGATTCGGATGTCGACGGATGGATCGGCGCTCAAGGCCCGCGCCTGGTCCCGGTTCGTGACAACCAGGGCGCAGTTTCCGTCGGCGGGATGGGTCTGGGTGCCGAACGTATGGACGCCACCCTCCAGAACAGGTTTGAGGCTGGCCAAACCCTCGCTGGTACACGGGGTAACACCCTCATCCGCTTCGATCAGGACGGTTTTCTTCTTTGAAAGCCTCACCTCGACCGGAAACATGTAACGCTTCTGGAATGACCGTTCTTCCGCAAGGGCGCCCGTGTACTGGACGTAACGTCTCAGGGCCAAGGTGTCGCACTGCTCCCGGGTAATACCGGTCTCTTTGGCGACGTTCTCGGCCGTCTGGATCATGGCACCTTTGGCCCAAGGGTCTTGGTTGAAGTTGTCCATCATCCAGTTCTCCGACACGACCTCCCCGCCGGGTCCGGTCGGATTCGGCCACACCGTATGCGGCCCGTTGGAACACCGATCGGTCATCAGGGTAAGGGCGGTCCTGAAGAGTCCGGTCTCGACACCGAGACCTGCCTGGTAAACGCAGGTCGCGGCGGTCGTACAGGCTTGGCTGATGGTCACCCCGGGAATCCCTGTTGCACCCATCATGGCGGCGGCCCAGGGGCCGCCGTAGAACCACTGCGGCTGACCGATCGTCATCCCCAGGATCAAATACTCAAATTCCTGCGGGTCCCAACTCTTTTCTGCCAGCCATCGCCTGGCGGTATTGGCTGCGAGTACCAGCGCGTTCTCATTGGCCATGCTGCCTTGCCAGCGAGCAAAGGGGGTCGAATAATAGCACCGGTAGGGAATGAAAGCCTTGGTCAACATCTACTCATCCTCCGTGTCACTCCACCAGCCATACCGCTCTCTGAGGACCCGATGCAGGATCTTCCCGGTCGGTGTCAACGGCATGTCGCGGTCTGCAATAAAGTCAATCGACTTGGGGCGCTTGAACCCCGGCAATTTGCCTTTGGTGAAGGCGATGATCTCCTCCGCCAAGGCCTCGTCGGCTTCATAATCATCGTTCAGGACAACAACCGCCTTCACGGACTCGCCCCAGCGTTCATCCGAAACCCCAATCACCGCTACGTATTTCACCGCCCTATGGGCTCCGACAACGCCTTCCACCTCCGAGGGGTAGACATTCTCTCCCCCCGTGATGATCATGTTCGCCTTGCGATCCACCAATACATAGTAGCCGTCCGCATCGCGTCTGACCATGTCGCCGGCGGTGGACCACTCTCCTTCGAAGGCCGTTTGGGTCGTGGCGGGGTCTTTGAGGTACTCCTTGAATATCATGGGAGTCCGGTAGAAGAGCTCACCCACTTCACCGTCCGGGACTTCCCTTCGTTGCTCATTCAAAACCTTGATCCGATCGGTTCCAAAGACCTCCCGGCCGATGGAACCGAGTTTTTCAAACTGGTCTTCCGGCCGCAACAACGTCACCAACCCCCCCTCGGTCGTCCCGTACGCCTCCCAAAGCTCGGCGTTTCGGAAGTATTCCATGATTGCGATCTTGAGATCTTTGCGCGCCGGGGCCGATGAAATAAGGAGTTGTCGCACTGAAGATACATCGATGCTATCCTTGACCTCGGCGGGTAGGGCGAGGAGCATAACGTAATGGGTGGGGACCAAGGACGTGTAAGTAATCTTGTATTTCTCGATCGTCCGCAACAGGTCTTCAGGATCAAGACTGACCATGTTGTAAATGAATACCGGTGCCGACACGAGGGTGTAGGGGAAAGAATAAAAGATGGAGTTCACGTGGCACATCGGTAGGACTAACATGACCTTGTCCTTTGGGAGGACACCCATGTTGACGTTACTCAAGACATATTGCGCCATGTAGCTCTCGTGGGTCCTGACGACACCCTTGGGGCGACCCGTGGTGCCGGAGGTGTACATGATGGTCCAGGTGTCTCCGCCGTCAACGACGGTACTCGGTTCTTCCGGCGAGGAGGTCTTCAGCCATTCCTCATAGCCGACATATCCCTCGGGAACAGGGCCTTCCCCCATAAAGACGTACGCCTGTTCGGGCACCTGAAGCCGACCTCTGATTCTATCAATCAGCGCTACAAAGGGCTTCTCGACAATAAAGGCCTTACACTCGGAGTGTTGGGCGATAAACTCGATATCCGGCTCCAGCAATCGGAACATCACGGGCACAATGATCTGACCGCCCTTGGCGCAACCCGCATAGACGTCCATCCACTCGCCGCGATTATAGGCTATCATGGCAAATGAATCGCGATAGTTCACCCCCAGCGCCCGGAGACCGTTAGCCACCCGGCAGGCCCTTTCATTCCAAGCCTTAAAGCTGTATTCTCGCTTCTTGTCCTGCCACCCCAATCTGTCAGGGTAGGCCGCAGCATTGAGCTTCAGGACAGTCCCGACATGGACCCACTTACTCGCAGTCATTTTTGAAGACTCAACCTGGTATGATGAACTCACTTATGAGTGGCCTTGTAACCGTCCATCGCAAACAAGGCCGCCCCGAACGCACCCGTAAACTGAGGGTACTCTGGAACCAGGACCTCCCGGCCGCTGATCTCGGCGATCATGGTCACCAGGATCGGATTATGGGCTACCACGCCTCCGGTTACGACGACCCTCTCAGTCCAGGGTTCCATCTCCATGACCCGCTTGATCACCGACAAGAAAAGCGCTTTCACGATGTCGGGCACCTCGTATCCTTGTCTGATCTTCTCTAGCACCTCCGTTGCAGAAAAAACGGTGCAGTAGCTTCCGAGTTCGACCGAACGAGTGGACTGTTGCGCTAACATATTCATGCGGTCCAGGGGAATGTCAAGGCGCACGGACATCTCCTCCAAGAAGGCGCCCGTTCCGGCGGCGCACTTCCGATTCATCTTAAAGCTGGAACGCCCACCCGCAGCGTCAACCTTGATGACCTTGTTATCCTGACCCCCGATGTCAATGATCGTGATGGCCATCGGAAAATAGTGATAACAGCCCCGCGCATGACAGCTGATCTCGGTCTTGGCCTCCTGAGCGAAAGTGACGTTCCGGCGGCCATACCCAGTCGAGACCGCTTTCTCGACATCAGCGCCACTCAGCTGCGCTGCCTGCAATGCCGTCTCTAGGCAGCTTTGCGCCGACGCCGCAAAATCGGTACCCGACTTCCGTACGGCCCGTCCAATCAGGGATTTTTCAGCGTCAAGGACGGCCACCTTTGTTCGCGAAGCACCGACGTCAATCCCAACAAAAGCAGGGCCTGTGGGCATCTTACTTTGAGATCAGTCCTTTCTTTCTACGTACGACCCTGAATGAACCAAGATCCAATCAGGAAGTGTCCAACCACCGACTATCAACGGTCAATGTGGAACCGAACCCTCGTATGAAACGTCATGAAATGAGGTTTATGATATCTTAGCGCCTGTCCATGGGGGTCTCTTTTCAAGAAACGAAACGTTACCTGCTCGAACGCTGAAGAAG
>CAZAGT010000254.1:0-7673 GCA_964484515.1 uncultured Desulfobacteraceae bacterium
AGCCGTTCGGCCCCGAGCTCACGGCCGAGGGGCAAGGCGGCCGGAGCAGATTCAGTGAATAAACCAAGGCTGTCAACCCGGCCTATACCGCGGAGACCCTCCGGCCGCCTCGGGTAGCGCCTTATGCCGCGACAACGCACTCAATTCCTCGTTTTTGAAAAGAGACCCCCATGACCGGGCAACGCACTTTGAAAGACCTGAAGATGTCAAATTCAAGTACCGCTTTCACGAAGCTTCCCGGTCGATCAACCTGGCCGCCTCCACGGCTAGTGGCTGGGCTGACTTCCGAATCCTGATTCCTGCCGTCTACTCATTGAGCGTTTTCGCTCAATGAGGGAACTATCAAGGAGACTTCAAATGACCCAATACGGTTTCTTCATTGATCAGAGCCGTTGCATCGGATGCAACGCGTGTACGGTCGCCTGTATGCAGTGGCACGATATACCTCCCAGCCCTGTCAAGTGGATGCGGGTGTACCAATGGGAAAAGGGCCGGTTCCCGAACGTCGAACTGCACATGTTACCGGTCATGTGTTACCACTGCGAGAATCCTCTCTGCGTCAAGGCTTGCAAGCATGAGGCCTTGGTCAAAGAGGACACCTACGGCGCCGTCTTGGTGAACGCCGACAAGTGCGAAGGCTGCCGGAGCTGCTGGAAGGCATGTCCCTATGGGGCACCCCAGTTTGAGAGCGATGATGAAGGCGCCAGGATGTCAAAGTGCACGATGTGTTTTGACCGCCTAGAAAAGGGCCTGACGCCGATCTGTGTGTTGAGCTGTTCGATGAGGGCCTTGGAATTCGGTCCCCTTACGGAAATGATCCGGAAATACGGTGATCTGAGAAGACTGGAGGATATGCCCAAGGACTCGATCACCACTCCGGCGGCGGTCTTCAAACCCGCCGCGGGAAAGATGCAGGTCGTTCCATGGGATCCGCAAAGGGCGCTTCGACTCTGGCAAAAAAGACATTCGGAAAGCGGCGAACCTTTGTCCGATGTCTTCACGGAGATCTCGCAGGTCACCCAAACCCCAACCGACATTGTCGGCCGCAACAAGCTCGTCCTCAAGGCAAGAAACTCCGCGGAACTCATGTACTATACGACGGATGACGAATGATCTCTGAATTGAGCACTAAATCTCTGTACCTCTTCCCTTATTTCGTTGTCGAAAACCACGTCCTATGGGTGGGGATTCTTTATCCGTTGTGAGGGCCAGACCGCTAGGCCATCAAGAAGAACGCCCTGGAGCCTCTATCGTGATGGGGGTTGATTCTCAATTCTCGTGAAGAATCGTGTTCGTAGAACGGAGTGCCGTTGACAGGGGTGGGGGATCGTCCTGATTCTCGGGTGAGGCCTCGAGTTGGGAGACCACAGGGATCATGATCTGCTGAGCGGGTCTCAATTCGTAGAAGTCCAAATTAGGGTTGTATTTCTTGACGAGCCAGAAAGGCACCTCGAACGTATCACGGCAAAGGGTCCAGATGTTGTCCCCATATCTGACCCGGTAGGTCTGCACGTCGTCGACCTTATAGGAGCCGAAGAAATCCTCTTCGATCTCCTTATGATACTCGAAGCGTTTCTCCTCAAATTGCTCTTTCGAGGTCGTGTCGAGAGGGATCTTGACGCGTTGATTGATCCGGATCGCCCTACCGTAACGAAAGCCGTTGAGCTGTCTGATTCTTTGGGTTCGAATACCCAACCAGTCGGCATAGTGTCCCAAGGTCTCCTCGGCCTCCACCCGGAGGATACCGATTCGCTTTCCTCGGGGAGATGTCATCTCACGCACAAGCAGATTCCCGGTAACCACCTCAGGATTGATGCTGGGTTCCGGGGGCATAGGTTTCGCTTCAGCTTCGGGGAAGGGCGGTCTCACGGGAGCGGGTTCGGTTTCAGTAGATACGGGACCGCTGGGCTCGGCTTCAGTTACCGGAAATAATGGTTTGGCAGGCTCAGCCTCTGCCACAGCCGCAGTGAATTGAGGAGGTCCCGGGGCTGGTGGCTGGGTTTGCGCGAGGATCGGTGTCGTCGTAACCGTTTCTTTTTTGGGGGGCTCGGCCAAGGCCAAGCGCTCGGCTCTTTCATCCCGTGTGGGCAGTCGCAGGTTTTGGCCGACATAGATGGTGGCCTTTGAACTGAGGTTGTTGACCCACATGAGATCTGCTAGCTCGACGCCGTGCATCCTCGCAATTTTACCTGCGGTATCTCCCCTCTGGACTCGGTAGAAACGGCTGGGTTTTTGGCGCGACTTGTAGACCTCCGGCGGTAGCCCAGCGACGAGGACCTGTTGATCGATCCAGATCGGCAGCCTGATCACACACCCCTCGGGGATGTATTTCTGCCCGGTATAGACCGGTTTGCGCAGCGCCGGATTGAGGTTGCGAAGCAACTCGATGTCCACCTCTAGATGATGCGCGATGCTTTTGAGGGAGGCATACCCCGTCAGCCTGTGCTCTCGGCGTGGAACCGGTCGATCTAAACGGAGTTCTCCAAAGTGCAGTCGGTAATTCTTAGCAACCTCGCGTGCGGCAAGGAATTCAGAGTAGAAATTTCGCGACGCGAATTTGAACCGCCGGCCGTGATAGTTCTTGAAGATCTCCTCGTAGGAGCCCTTTGAGCGCTTGGCCCTACGCATCCCGGCGACACCATGATTGTAGGCCGTGAGTGCCAGAGGCCAGGAGCCCAGCTTTCGGTAATTGTGCTTGAGGAGTTTCGCAGCGGCTCGCGATGAGATGATAGGGTCACGTCTTTCATCGACGGTGTAACTCACTTCCATGAACCGCTTGCCGGTGGACCGGGTGAATTGCCATATTCCGGCGGCGCCGAATTTGCTGTAGGCCTTCGGATTAAACGATGACTCCACATGGGGCAGGTAGGCCAGGTCTTCCGGCAAACCGGCGGTGCGAAATATCTCCTGAATCTCCTCAAGGTAGGCCCCTGACCGAATGAGTCCTGCCCGGAATCGGTCTTTCTGACCAAGCTGGTGCCGGACCCTTCTCATTGCCCTTCGGAAGGTCGCCTGGCCTGCTTTCGAACCAAAAAGGGCCGCCACGCGTTCTTGTTCTGGTGTTGCGGGAACCCCCTTTTGGGCCAACTGCCCAAGGATCCGTTTGTATTTTCGCCTGGCAGTCTTGACTCGGGCTTGGTTGATCTTGCCAGCGCCAGGCCTGTCTTGCCTCACCAGCTTAACGACGTCATAGATGATCGTCAGATCCCGGCTGTCATGAATGACCCCGTCGGTCGTGTCGTACTCGGTATAGATCTTTTTCCAGAAAGCCACATTGGGCCTCATGGCCTCGTATGCGGGGAACACGTCGGAGGATGCAGCAGGCTTGGACAGGAGGAGGCAGATAGCCGCCGCGACGAGAGTCGCGAAGAGGAACCTCCTCAGTTTCGGTGTCAAGATAGTGCTCATCGTCATCCAAATACCATCTGTGTTATCAGGCCAAACGCCGTCTCTGATTGACTGGCCCTTCATAGGCCCCCAGGTGGAGATGTAAGCCCGAATCAGAAAACCGTGCGAAGAACGAGGTACGTCCTCTTCTATTGCAAATCCTGGTCGGAGGGAAACAGTTTTTTTGCTCCCCTACGATGGAGGCCATTCGATACGGGTGGAATCAAAGCTTCAAACGGCACACGCTGCCGGACAAAACGGCCCTTCGGAGAGGCCTTGGGCAGGATGTCTCTTCAGACGAAACTGGGCGATTACCATTGCAAGTTTTATGCAACATTGCGGTTGGTCTCGTATCGGGTTGCATTCTGAGTAGTTAGCGCCCGACAGGGCCGGAAAGGCCTCTGCCCGGCGGTCGGATCGTGCGGGGATTTTGACGGCATCCCTGTTTGGAGGCGGAGTTGAATCATGAAAAGGCCAAAGATTAGAGGCCGAGAACGGCAAGACTCTCCCGGTAGATCACGGCCTCGATCTGCTCGGCATCAAGACGCGGCAGGGCGGTCCCATCGAGCATCCGATTAAGACGGCGCAGACCATCGAGCGAGGCATTAACGGTCGTAAACGGGTAGTCGGTGCCGAAGAGCAATTTGTGCCAGACGCCGTATTCCTGGACGAGCATGAGGCTCTGGTAGAGCTGGAATGGTCGATAGTGCAAGGCACTGATATCGGCGTAAACATGCTCGTGTTTTCGGATGATCGCCACACATTCGTGCTCGTAGGGATGGGCCAGATGGGCTAAGACGATCTTGAGTTCCGGAAAGCGGACGGCGACCGGGTCCAGCCAGCGCGGAAACGTGCAGACCAACGGAGCCTGAGATACGAAGGTCGTGCCCGCGTGTAGAATCACAGGCAGCTTGTGCTGTTGAGCGTATTCCCACAAAGGCTGAAGGGTATCGTCGTCGGCGCGGAAGCCGGCGTACATGGGAAGAAGCTTGATCCCGCGGAGCCCCAGCTCGAGGTGCCCCTCGCGCATCTCCCGTTCCCAGCTTTCCTGAGTGGGGTCCAAAGACATGAACCCGATCAAGGTCTCAGGATGACGGGCCACGTGTTGGGCGACATCATGATCATCCACCCAAAGCCCACTCAACCTGGCCTTGCCGCCGAAGACAATCCTGATCGTATCAGGAGGCGCCTGTCGGCGGTAAGCGTCGTAGTCCACGCTCAGATCAAGCTTGGCACCGGTTCGGGCCCGTGTGGCCTGAATCCGAAAATCGTCGCTGAAGTGCCCCTTTTCGTCCCAGACGTGAGAGTGAACGTCGATGATTCTCATTTCGGAAACGGCTACAGGTCCCTGACCAATTGCAGCATCTCTGGTGTCGCTATGATGCCCACCAACTGCTCATCGCGGGTGACGAACACGCGGTGAATCCGATTCCTGATCATCGTGTCGGCCACCTTCGGCACCGGGGTATCCTCGGACACCCTGTAGATGACCGGGGTCATGATGTCACGGACCGTCACCAACGGTTCACCGGCAATTTGGGAGGAAGTGAACTCCTCGGAGGCGTAACGCCGCTCCGAGGCCTGCAGATAGTATTCATGAGGCTCGCCGGAAGGGGCCTCCTCTTGCGGGAGCGTATCGTGAATGACGATGTCGGTTGAAGAGACCACGCCGATCAATTTGCCCTCCTCTGAGATCACCGGAGCGCCCGAAATGGAGTTCTCGGCCAGGAATTCGGCGAGGCGGGGAACCGACCAGTCGGCCCGCGCCAGGAGGACGTCCCGCGTCATAATATCCTTTGCCGTTAACGCTTTCAAAGTCTCCCTCTTCTGAAAATCATTCGCGCTCTAATCGGTGTTTTTACGCCAAACGGTGCCGGTCTTCGTATCGATGAGTTCGATGCCTCTGGCTGAAAGCTCCTCTCGAATCCTGTCTGCGCGGGGCCAGTCTTTTCTGCTGCGCGCCGACTCTCTCTCCTTGACAAGGGTCTCGATCTCTTGATCCATCTTCGCGTCCTCGAGGTCCAAAACTCCGAGCACCGAGTTTATCCTTCGTAAAACGTCTTCAATCTTGCCCTTGTCCTCCGCAGACAGACCCCGTGCGTCCATCGTGCGATGGGTGTGGCGTGTAAATTCGAAAAGGGCTGCCAGCGCCTTTGAAACGTTGAAATCATCGTCGAGGGCCGACGTGAATCGGTGGGTCAAATCGTAGACCAACTGATCAATGCTTGATTGAGAGTCTCCTGCCGGAGCGGCGCGGAATTTCCTAACAAAGATGTCTAAATGGCCGATCGTCCTTTTGGCAACGTCCAGCTTGGAGAACGAAAAGGAGATCGGCTTACGGTAATGGCGACAGATGAGCCAATAGCGGATTTCTCTACCCGTATACCCCTTGGCAAGGATGTCCTTGAGCGTGTAACCCGCTGTTTCAGCTCCCCTGATAGGTTTGCGTCCATTGAGCATGACCAATTCGTTGTGAATCCAGTAATTGGCGGGCGGTTTCCCGGTGGCGGCTTGACTGATGGCTATGGCATTTTCGTGGTGGGGGAAAATCAGGTCAATGCTGCTCGTGTGAATGTCATAAGTTTCGCCAAGATACCGCATGGCCATGGCAGGGCATTCCATGTGCCAGCTAGGCCTTATATTGCCCCATCGTGTTTGGTAGAAGATGCCCTTCTTGAGCTCGTTCAGCGTTGACCTCTTCAGAAGCGTGAAGTCACGCGGATTGTCCTTTTCGTATTGATCCAGATCGACGGTTTTGCCCAACCGCATCTTTTCAAGGTCGATGTTGGAGAGTTTACCGTAATCCTTGAAACGGGATATGTCGAAATAGATCGAGCGAAATTTCTCGTAGGCGAAACCCTTCTCGAGCAGCTTCTGCGTGAGTTGAATGATGTCATCCACGTGCTGACTGGCCTTTGGGTAGTTTGCCGCCCGCTTGATGTTCAGGGTGTCTAGTTCGGTCAGGAACGTCCTGTAATACCGCTCGGTGAACTCTGGCAGCGATTGCCCGGCCTTTTCGGCATCGCTGATCGTGCGGTCGTCAATGTCCGTCACATTCATGATGTGTTTGATCTCAAAACCCCTGAATTCCAAATAGCGCCGCATCAGATCAGCAAAAACGTAACGTCGCCACTGCCCAATATCGATCATTCCATTGAGCGTCGGACCACACGTGTACATCGTGACCCGATTCTCTTGCAGCGGGACGAATTCTTCCTTTTGGCGGGAAAGGGTATTGTACAGGAGGAGCCCCGATTTCTTCTTGTCGGTGAAAAGAGCCGTGCTCAAGTATCTTTCGCCGCCATCGGGCAGAATGGCCACAATACGACCACTCTTCATTGTTTTCGCCAACCTCAAGGCCGCGGCCATGGCGGCGCCCGAACTCATGCCGACGAGAATCCCCTCCTGTTGAGCGAGAAGCCGCGCCGTCTGATAGGCCTCCTCATCGTCGATGTGAACAACGCGATCAAGCAGGCTTCGATCGAAGATCCCTGGACAGTAGGACTCCTTCATATTCTTGAGGCCCTGAATCTTGTGGCCCATGTAAGGTTCCACGCCGACAATGTCGACCTCAGGTTTGTTCTCTTTAAACCACTTGGAAATACCCATCAGCGTGCCCGTGGTCCCCATGGTGGCGACCACCACATCTAATTTGCCATCCGTCTGCTCCACGATCTCCGGGGCCGTATGGTCATAATGGGCGAGCCAGTTGGCTTCATTGTTGAACTGGTCGGCGAGCCAGTATTTGGTCGGTTCTTTCCGGATCAGGTTGTAGACAAATTCGATGGCGCCGTCGGTAGATAGATGCGCCGGGGTGAATTCGAGTTCCGAACCCAGTGCGCGCAGGATCTTCTTACGCTCTTCGCTGACCGACTCCGCCATGACCAGGAGTACGCGGTAACCCTTGACCGCCGCCACCAGGGCCAACCCAATTCCCGTGTTCCCGCTGGTGGCCTCAAGGATGATCTTGTCTTTCGTCAATTCACCCCTTTGTTCCGCGTCCTCGATCATCGAAAGGGCCGGCCTGTCTTTGACCGACCCTCCAGGATTAAAAAACTCCAACTTAGAAAGGATTTCCACTCCTGTTCCGGAGTTGAGCTTCTTGATCGGGACCAAGGGCGTCCTACCGATCAAATCCAGAATGTTGCCATATTGATGAGACATCGAGGTGGCTCCGAGGCCATTTCACTTCAATGCTGAGGCTGTCGGAAAACGCCCATCTGCCGCGTTGCCCTCATCCCTCGTCACTGCGGCGTATACAGAAGGTCAAAGGTAGAAGGCTGAAG
>CAZAGT010000255.1:0-7634 GCA_964484515.1 uncultured Desulfobacteraceae bacterium
TCATGAGGCCCTATTATTACATCCTCTCAAGCCTGCCCCACCTCGAATTCGAACGCGCCCCATCACTATCGATCGATGAGTTGCAGTCCCTTTGCACGCCCTGGCTCGGTTCGCGCGAGATCGCTCAATTGCGCATGGCGCGGGTGGATATCGAACACACATCGCCGGAGCGGCTGACGAACGCCGCTTTGAAAAGATGGTACGCCTTTGAAAACACGCTCCGCAACGAGCTCGTCAAGATGAGGGCCAAGAATCTGAATGTGGACGCCGGCTCCTACCTGAGGCTGGAGGAATTCTATGATGGAGGCGCGGTGAAAATGGTGCGTCGAGCCCTCGACGATCGTTCGCCGCTTCAGGTAGAAGTGAATCTATTGAAGGTCCGCTGGACCTTTTTGAGTCAGGAGGAAGTTGGACATCCATTCGATCTAACGGCCCTAATCCTTTATGGACTGAAGCTTCAGCTCCTTGAGCGTCGGCATCGATTCGATGCCGAGAAAGGTCGGCTGGTTCTCGAACGTATCTGCGAGCGAAATCTCCATGAGTACAATCAAGATCGGTAAGGTCACGGCCGTCACAGGGAATCTGATCAGAGCCGCGTTTTCAGACGAGGCCTCGCAGAATGAGGTCGCCTACGTCATTTCAGATGAAAGCCGACTACGGTCGGAGGTTATTCGCGTCGAAGGGTACGAAGCCTCGCTACAGGTATTCGAAGAGACGCGCGGGATCAAAGTCGGCGACCGCGTTGAATTTGTCGGCGAACTCCTCTCCGTGGCATTGGGGCCGGGTCTCTTGGGACAAGTCTACGACGGGTTACAGAACCCCCTCCCTAAGCTTGCCGAACAGTATGACTTCTTTCTACCTCGGGGTGTATCCTTGCCGGCCTTGGATCTTGTCAAGAGCTGGGACTTCACACCTTCTGTCAAGGTCGGGGATCGCGTCGCGGCCGGGCATTATCTAGGCTGGGTGCCGGAAGGGATCTTCAAGCATCACATCATGGTCCCTTGCGATCTGACGGGCCCGTTCAACGTCGCTGTCGTTGCGGAAGAAGGCCAACACCGAATCGATGACGCCGTGGCGGAGTTGGAGGGTCCGGATGGTCGGCAACACGCCGTCAAGCTCATGTTTCATTGGCCGGTCAAGATTCCGATCAGGACCTATCATGAACGTTTCCGACCCACCGAGCCACTGATTACAAAGATCCGGATCATAGACAGCCTATTTCCGATCGCGAAAGGGGGCACCTACTGTATTCCGGGGCCCTTCGGTGCAGGTAAGACAGTCCTCCAGCAGATCATGGCCCGACACGCCGAGGCGGATGTCGTTGTCATCGCCGCTTGCGGTGAAAGGGCCGGAGAGGTTGTGGAGACTCTGCGAGAGTTCCCTTTGATCGAAGATCCGAGGACCGGGCGGTCCATCATGGAGCGGACGATCATCATCTGCAATACAAGCGCCATGCCGGTTGCCGCCCGGGAATCGTCCGTTTACACGGCCGTCACCATCGCCGAGTACTATCGCCAGCTGGGACTCGACGTCCTGTTATTGGCCGACTCGACCTCTCGCTGGGCCCAGGCGATGAGGGAGATCTCAGGTCGACTGGAGGAGATCCCGGGGGAAGAAGCCTATCCCGCCTATTTGGAGTCCCGTATTGCTCATTTCTATGAAAGAGCGGGAGCCGTGCGACTCTACAACGGCGAGACCGGCTCCCTGACGATCGGTGGGACGGTTTCCCCGGCCGGTGGAACCTTTGAGGAGCCGGTCACCCAGGCAACCCTCAAGGTCGTGGGTTGTTTTCATGGACTTTCGCGCGAGCGGGCCAACGCTCGTCGTTTCCCCGCCATCGACCCCTATGAAAGCTGGAGCAAGTATCCTGGATTCATCGATTCCGACCACTTGGCCACGGCCAGGGCCGTCCTCTCCAAGGGCCTTGACATCGAACAAATGATGAAGGTCGTCGGTGAAGAGGGGACTTCACTGGAGGACTATGTCGAGTACCTAAGGTCGGAGTTCTTTGACCAGGCCTACCTCCAGCAAAATGCCTTCGATGATGTAGACGGGGCAACACCCAAAGAACGGCAGGCCCATGTCTTCGCCCTCCTGGTGGAAATCATGGCGGCGAGATTTTCTTTTTCGGATAAAGCCGAGGCACTGCAACTTTTCCAAGATCTCAGGCAGCTCTTTGTCGACTGGAATTACACTCCCTGGCGATCGGAGGTATTTAAGGCGACGGAGAGTCGGATTCGTCACAGCTTGGCTGGGGCTAAGGTCCATGAAGAAGGTTCATAGCCGTATTCTCACCATCGCTGGCAACGTCCTGACGGTGAAGGCGCGGGACGCGAGATACGGGGATTTAGCCGAAGTCATCACGCGGTTCGGCCTTTCCCTCGCTCAGGTCATCCGCCTGCAGCAAGATCTCGTCTCCTTGCAGGTCTTTGCCGGGAGTCGGGGGATCGCCACCAACGACGAGGTCCGCTTTCTGGAGCATCCCATGCGGGTCTCCTTTTCAGAAAACCTTCTGGGTCGCATTTTCGACGGCGGCGGTAATCCCCGAGACGGGCGGAGCCCGCTTCACGAGAATCTCGTGGAGGTAGGGGGTCCGCCGGTCAACCCGGTCAAGAGGATCATCCCTCGCCGTCTGATTCGCACGAATATCCCCATGATTGATGTCTTTAACTCCCTGGTGGAATCCCAGAAGCTACCTATATTCTCGATTCCGGGCGAGCCTTATAATGAGCTCCTGGCCCGTATAGCACTGCAGGCTCAGGTGGACGTCATCATGTTGGGCGGCATCGGCCTGAAGTACGACGAATACCTGTTCTTCAAGGAGACCCTGGAGGAGAGCGGCGCCTTGAGTCGGTCCATATTCTTTGTCCACACCGCTTCTGACCCGGTGGTAGAGGGCCTGATGGTTGCGGATATCTCGCTGACGGTGGCCGAGCACCTTGCCCTCAGCGGGCGACGTGTTCTCGTGTTGCTGACCGATATGACCAACTATGCGGACTCCCTGAAAGAGATTGCGATTACGATGGAGCAGGTGCCCTCCAACCGTGGATACCCGGGTGATCTCTACACCCAATTAGCGAAACGTTACGAGAAGGCGGTCGATTTCGAAGGTGCGGGGTCGATCACGATTCTGTCTGTCACGACGATGCCCGGGGACGATGTGACCCACCCGGTGCCGGACAACACGGGTTATATCACCGAAGGCCAGCTCTATTTGCGAAACGGACGCATCGATCCGTTCGGTTCCCTAAGTCGGCTCAAACAGCTGGTGAATAAGGATACCAGGGAAGATCATCGCGCCCTCATGGACGCCATGATTCAGCTTTATGCCGCCTCAAAGGAGACCGAAGAAAAGCGGGCCATGGGTTTTCGCTTGTCCGCGTGGGATGAAAAGTTGGCCACATACGGTCGGTTGTTCGAATCGAAGATGATGGATCTATCCGTCAATATGTCATTGGAGGACGGGTTGGATATGGGCTGGGAGATCTTGGGACGCTGCTTCGCCCCCCAAGAGGTGGGTTTGCGAGAGGAACTGAAAGCGAAGTTTTGGCCGCCTTCTAACGCATGATTTCGTTGAGAACTCCCGGAGGCCGGGCGCCCAGATTTTTGAAAAGATGGCCAAGATCAAGCTAAGCATGCAGGAGCTGAAGCGCCAAAGGAATGCCCTGAGGCGATACCAACGCTACTTGCCGACCCTTGTCCTCAAGAAGCTCCAGCTTCAAATCGAAGTGAACCGTGCGAAAGCGACCCTGGAACAGAGGTTGCGACAGGAAGGTGAGCGCATGGAGGCGCTTCAGCCCTGGATCGCTGTCCTGGCTGAGGATCCCGGGACAGGTGAGATCCTGGGCGTCGAGGAGGTCGAGCTCCGTCAGAGCAATGTGGCGGGGGTGGAAGTGCCTCTCTTTGAAGGCGTTCGCTTCAGGGAATCTCAATATGATCTGTACACGACACCTTTATGGGTAGACCAGGCTTTGGGGGCGCTTCGTCCGTTGCTGACGCTCCGAGCGGAGATCATGACCCTTTCGGTGCAGATCAAGGTCCTTGAACGTGAATTGCAGACGACCATTCAGCGGGTGAATCTCTTTGAGAAGGTTAAGATCCCGGAGGCCCAGAACAACATTCGGATCATTCAGGTCTTTCTCGGTGATCAGCAAGCGGCTGCTGTGGCCCGCGGCAAGATTGCCAAGCGGAAGGCCGCGGCGGGCAATCGTGTATGATAATCAGGGGAAGCGTGAGTTGTCGTGATCGTTGAAATGAAAAAGGCGACCATCGCCATGCTGGGCGCGAAGACGAAGCAAGGCCTGCAAGCCGTCGGTGCGATGGGCGTTCTTCATATTCAACCCGTGCAGCGCCCCGCATCGGAGACGATCCAGGTGCTCAGGTCGCACATTGACGCCAATCAACAGGCCATCGACATCCTCACCTCGCGAAAGGTCCGCAGGAAGCACAAGCCGGTACGAACTCCCGCCGTGAAGGCAGAGGAGATCTTCGCGATCGTTGCCCGTCGCGAACGGGCCCGGCAACGCCTCGAGGCCCTCACACAGGATATCGAGGTTCTGAAGCCTTTAGGCGAATTTCAACCGTCCGATCTCGAACTCGTGAAGGCGCGCGGTCTCTTCGCAAAGATTTATCGTTGTACCAACCGGGAGCTAAAAAAGGCCGAAATCCCGGCAGCGGATATCTTCGTCGTGGCAAAAGACGGCGCCGACCGGTACCTCCTGGCCTTGGGTCGGGGGGAATTCGCCCTGCCTTTCAAAGAGATTAAGGTGCCGGCCATGGGCCTAGGCGAGCTGAAAGAGGAGGCAGAAGAGGTCAAAAAAGGGCTCGCTGCGTCCGACGCCCAGCTAGATCGCTACGCCGCCCATGTCACGGAACTGAAGCATGAGTCCGTGCTCCTGGCTGATCAACTTGCCTTTGCGGAAGCCGTTGCCGGGATGGGTCGTGAGGGAGCGATTTCGTACCTAACAGGATACGTGCCGGCCGGTGACCTTGGACCCCTGAAGCAAAAGGCACAGGCCGAGGGCTGGGCGCTAATGCTGGAAGAACCATCAGACGTCTCCGAGGTCCCAACCCTCACCCGGAACCCGGCTTGGATTAGGATTGTCAGACCGGTATTCAGCTTGATGGGGGTGTTGCCGGGCTATCAAGAACTGGATGTGAGTTTCTGGTTTTTACTCGCCCTGAGCCTCTTTTTTGCGATGCTTATCGGCGACGGCGGCTATGGGCTGCTCTTCTTGCTGGGAACCATGGCGGCCCATCGCGGATACAGGTCTGCGCCGAAGGAACCTTTTATCCTGCTCTATGTCCTCAGTGCCGGCACCGTGATCTGGGGTCTCGTTACGGGCAACTGGTTTGGCTCCAAAATGCTGTCGGAGTTCCCATGGTTACATCGTTTCATCGTCCCGCGGCTTGATGTTTTTTCCGACAATCAGGATTTCATGATGCGGCTTTGTTTTTTCCTGGGCGCCGTCCACCTGAGCATTGCCCATTTGCTCAGGACCTTTCAACGCGCCAAATCCTTGCGCGCACTTGGTGATATCGGCTGGCTATGCATCCTGTGGGCACTCCATTTTCTGGCTCTCCATCTCGTTATGGGAGATACGCTGTCTCCCCTTGCGGGAAAGCTGGCTTTGACGGGGGTTCTATTGGGGGCCCTGTTCGACGCTCCCGAAAGGAATTTTTTGCGATCGTCGCTGGTCGCATTTGGTCAGATGCCTCTCAAGGTGGTGACGTCTTTTTCCGACCTGGTTTCCTATCTTAGGATCTTTGCGGTAGGCTACGCAACCCTGATCGTGGCGGTCAGCTTCAACGAGTTGGCCTTTGGGATTGAGGCAACCCCCTTGCTGAAGGGTATCGGAGCGGCGTTTGTCCTGCTGGTGGGGCACACGATCAACATCGTGGGTGCCACGATGGCGGTACTCGTCCACGGTGTCAGGCTAAACATGCTCGAGTTCTCAAGCCATCTGGGGATGACCTGGTCGGGACATCCCTATAAGCCGTTTACAACGGGAGGAGAAGGGTGAGGGAGAGATAATGCAGGCCTTCACCCGCAACCGAATTCTATTTGTAGCCCTACCGGAGGATGATCTCTTACGACCGGCAACCATTTCCTCCGCGCTCCATAAAACGGCGCCAAATCGTCATAGGTCTCCTTGGGTAGATCCAGGCCGGGAGGCCCTGCGGGAAACAGCCATCTGCGCCTGTCTGCCGAAGACTATCAGCGCTGGTGCATCGAGGCCGTTAGGTACCAGGCCGGTTGCGCGCTCTCCAGAGACCGTCCTCCGGAGGGCCTGGAAGCATCTTTGCACGTTGCGGGGAAGTCAAACACCAAGAGCAAGAGCCGATAAGGGTAAGGTTATAGTGGTAGCAACGATGATATATCATTCTGAGCTTGGCAAGAGGAGGGCAAGAGGATGGTAGAGGGTCTTGGTGATCTCGGGGCCTCATTGGGCCTTGCTGCAATGGGATCGGCGCTGGGAACCGGTACCGCCGGGATGGCGGCCATGGGGGCCTGGAAGAAGTGCTTTATAGAAAACAGGCCGGCGCCGTTTATTTTGATCGCCTTTGTGGGGGCGCCTCTCTCGCAGACCATATACGGCATGATCGTACGGAACGCCATTCAGGCCGCTAATTTGCCGGCAGAAGCGTATCTTTGGCAACTCATCTACGGTGTTGGCGGAGGGCTGGCCATGGGGCTATCCTCGTGGATGCAGGGAAAGGCGGGCGCCTGTGCGGCCGATGCCTTTGCGGAGACGGGCAAGGGCTTCGGCTACTACATCATGGTCCTGGGTATCATTGAAACAGTTGCCCTCTTTGTGATGGTGTTCCTCATGACCGCCTTGCCGAAGGGGTAGCACCGACCGAAGGAGCAGGGATTCTTGCGTCAAATCCGATCTCGAACATTTTACTGCCGGAAGGTTGGCACGCCTGTAACCTTGGTGGAGTATACGAGGTGTGATTCCGGGTACGAACCCACATGTGGTCTGATCAGCTGTTCCCACCAGGAACACTGTTCTCACAAGCCCTCACACGGAAGAGAGTCGATCTATCCGTGGGCGCATTGTCCCGGACGCCCGGATCGCCCGGTTGAGAGGTAAGTCCTCCGCACACGGTACAATAGAGGATCCGCCCATAATGCCGAGCTATACTGCCGAGAGCCTCAACCTCTCATTTCATCCGTCCTTGCCGGGTTTACCCGCCTTGGGCGAGATGCCCCGTGCGTCAGCAAGGGGTACTTCACTGCTCATCTTCCCAAGTCACGTAACACTCGGGCCCCGCGATCTCGAGGAGTTCGTTTAGGATCTCCATCAGGTTTATGACACCGACGATGCGCTCCTCTCGGACGACCAGTGGTTGGCGCACATCCTCTTTGAACATGAGATAGAGGGCCCTGTTGATCGTGTCATCTTCGTTCAAGATGGGATGGATGGGCGACATGATGTCTTTTACCTTCTTGTGTGCCTCCTGTTTCACCAAATCGACGAAGCTGCTGTGGAGCCATTTGAACTGGTTCTGAAACTCGGCGATATCCTCGGCCACGTCGCGGGCTCTGGAGGTAAGCATGCGGTGAAAGGCGCGACCGGTCTCGGGCTGCTTGGCCTCCTCGGGAACAAGCCCTCTGATGAGGCTGTAGC
>CAZAGT010000256.1:0-7587 GCA_964484515.1 uncultured Desulfobacteraceae bacterium
TAGCTTTTTTGAATTGTAACAGATCACGTCTACATATTTATGACCGCATTAGTAAGCAGCGCTCTCATTTGTCAAGCAGGCCGAGGCCTTTCAATTCCTTTTCCACCCGCGCCCCAATGTCTTTCTCGATTTCGATCAGGGGACTGCGGGAGTAACCGGCATCGACACCCCGCATTTTCAGAATGGCATGCATAATCGGAACGGTTGGTCCAAGTTTTGTGATCGCCCGGACTTTCAACGTCAATCGCTGGAGTTCCATGGCCTTCTTCCTGTCACCCTCCAAGTACGCCGCATGCATTTTGGCCATCAGGTCGGGAAAAATATTTCCCATCCCGCAAACCATCCCGATCGCCCCAGCGTCAAAGGCGGCGACAAAAATGGCCTCCGTGCCGACGATGACATTAAAGTCAGGGTAATCAGCCACCGCTTCCTGAAAGAAGATGAAGTTGACCAGATCAAAGGAACTGTCCTTGCATCCCCGCAAGCCGCATTCTGCAAGTCGTCTCAGGAGCTTTGGCGTGATGGTGTTCTGGGAGTAGTGGGCATTATGATAGACGAAGACCGGAAACTCCTCCTCGTTGACGGCGTCTATAAGCGCCGCAAAATGGCGGAAAAGGCTTTCTTCTGGGAGATTCGGGGCGTAGTAAGGGGAAATT
The DNA here is from genome assembly GCA_964484515.1 of uncultured Desulfobacteraceae bacterium. Classification (GTDB taxonomy): domain Bacteria; phylum Desulfobacterota; class DSM-4660; order Desulfatiglandales; family HGW-15; genus CAZAGT01. The sequence goes on from CAZAGT010000256.1 coordinate 657, forward strand.
GCGCCCACACCTTGGGCCCCCGCGGACTTGGCGTGCTTGGCCAGGTCGACCATGGGCTGCGTACCGGCCGCCCCAACGTGGGCGACCACGGGGACCTTACCATTCACTTCATCGAGGATGATCTCCAGCATCCGTTTCCTTTCCGACACTGACATCAGGGGGCCACAGCCGTAAGTCCCAATGGGATAAAGCCCGTGGACGTGCGGTAATGTGAATCGGATGATCTCCCTCATTCCCTGTTCATAGATTTCACCGTTCGTGGTGAAAGAAGATAACATGGGTGGAATCACGCCAGTGTAATCCATTGCTTTCATACTTTCATCAATGCCTCCTGCTGTTAAATATAGCGCTTAAGAGACTTGCGTCTGAATTCATCAAAACCTTATAGGTTAACCTCCACAGACACAAGTGAAAACAGGCTCCTCACAAGAATGTGTGGGTCAGTAAATCCGTATTGCCGGCACAGTCGATTGGACTCACATCTGTTGTCGATCGAAATCCGGGCTTTCCGATTCTAAACTGATTGCCGCGCAGTCCGGTGGGAGGGCTGTTTTGTCGCCCACATATCCTTGTGAGGAGCCTTGACCCTTCGTGATGAGGTCCCAATTACCGAACCGGTCCGGTATCAGAAACCAATGACGTTGTCCGCCGCCACAATGAGATCGGCCAGTTGTGAAGGAGTGCCCAGCTCTCCACACGTAAAATCACATAATGCACTCTGCCCTTCACTAACAAGTCCGCGCCCCATTGCACATGCCACGCCGATATAAATCGGGACCTTTTTTGTCATGGTAAGAAATAGCAATAGATCTTCAAGATTGGGAAGACCCGGAGCCTGTATGTTCTCAGCCACTCCTGCCGGTATGAGATAAACGGAGTTGTTATAAAGCCAGATAGAAACCTCATGTCCCTTTTCAGCAAGTGCCCGCGCCGTTACAAAAGGAACTGTCGCTCGGTTGGCGTCTTCGGGTCCGTTGTTGGCAATGATTAGATATTTTCCCACGCTATTCTCCCCTCTAGCAGAGACTATGGAACCCGCAAATCTACTCCAGATCACATTTTCATATTACCAAGTAATACATAATTGTCAACAGAAAATGAGTTTAAGTAAATGAATATAAGTATAACTATATTTAAATGGTATGATTCAAGACTGGGAGTTTGGGAAGGAAGCCTTGATACCTACAGATGGCAGGCCACGAAGTGGGCGTCATTAATCTCTCTGAATTCTGCTTCCTCATCCAGGCACCTCTTATGTACGTCCGGACATCTCGGATGAAAACGACAGCCCTGAGGATAATCATGCGCATCGGGAATCTCCCCCTTCAGTACGATTTCATCCTGAGCCACATTCGGATCAGGGATCGGAATAGCATTGATAAGGGCCCGCGTGTAGGGGTGCCACGATTGGTCGAGTATTTTTCCGGCGTCCAATAACTCCACGATCTTGCCGAGATACATGACGGCGATCTTATCCGCTACGTGTTCCACGACTTCAATGTTATGCCCTATGAAAAGATACGCTATGTTAGCACTCGCTTGTATTTCAACAAGGAGATTTATGATCTGCGCCTGGATTGATACGTCGAGTGCGGATACCGGCTCATCTAAGACAATGAACTTCGGGTTCGTTGAAATGGCCCTGGCAATACCAATCCTCTGCCTCTGACCACCGCGGAATAGGCCGGATTGACAGCCTTGGCGCATACTCCGAGTCTGCTCCGGCCGCCTGGCTTGCAAGCTTCTTCAGCGTTGGAGCAGGTAGCGTTTCGTTTCTTGAAAAGAGACCCCCATGGCCTGACGTTAAGGTATCCAAGATCTTCTTTCATGAGGTCCCATACGAGCTGTCGGGTTTAACGAACCCAGCAGGAGACATAATGGTCTTTGCCTATATGCACCTCGGGCGGGTATTGGACTCTGCATTTCGCGATCCTTCTCTCGCACCTGGGTTCAAAGGCACACCCTTCAGGTAGATCCATAGGGTCTGGTGGCTGGCCTCGTAATGAATGTAACTTGTCCTGCCCTGATCACAAGATCGGAATAGATTTCATCAGACCCACGGTGTAAGGATGCCGTGGATTTCCAAAAAGATCCCTAACGCCGGCGTATTCGACGGTTCTACCCGCATACATGACTCCTACGGTGTCGCACGTTCGCGCAATAACGCCGAAATCGTGGGTGATAAATATAATCGAAGTCCCATGTTCCTCTCTCAGTCTCCTCAAGAGCTGCAGGATTTGAGCTTGGATTGTAACATCCAAGGCGGTTGTCGGTTCGTCCGCAATAATGATGTCGGGGTTGCACATCACCGCCATGCCTATCGCCACCCGTTTTCCGTCCTCCGTTGCAGGCTACTGGGAAGGACGGGCACCCTATGGGCTACGCCGCGGTCACCTCTCGCCATTCCTTCCCGTGCTTCCGCGCGGAGCATCCCCCCCGGGGCGGGTAAACCTGGCGAAGGCCAGTGAGCCGGCTCGCAATGGCCGGAATTCCTTGACATGCTCCACGCTGGCTTCTAAAGTGACCTCAAATAGTAAAAGTGGCTTAAATTATTACTTTTATTCAAGTTCAACCGCAAAAGACGTTCGACCCGATGTCGGCGTGTTGCGGAAAGACCGATAGGCGTAAGGCAAACACATTCTGGTTGTGGCTCGGCACAATCAGGGCTCAAAGGAGGGCTTATGAAAGCATGGGTTCATTACGGGTTTACTGACATGCGGCTCGAAGATGTTCCGGATCCGACCATCGAACCACAACACGTGATCGTCAAGGTGAACGTGGTCCAGCCCAGTATCACGGAAGCGTTGCTCTCACAGGGGTTGCCGACGTTCCCGAAACTCGTGGAGGCCGTCAAAAGACGGCTGGCGGAAAAGACCCCGATTCAACTCTTTGGGCATGAGTTCGCGGGTGAGGTCATCGAGATGGGGGAAGGCGTCGAACACCTCCGGGTGGGGGATCGGGTCACGGCCAAGGCCGTTGTCGCCTGCCATAAATGCCCCAATTGCAGGGCCGGCCGCGTCCAATTCTGTTTGGATACGAAACTGTTAGGGTTCGATATCCCGGGCGCCCTGGCCGAGTATGCCCTGATACCAGCCCAAATCCTCTACAAACTGCCGGACACACTCTCTGACAGCGAGGGAGCGACCATGCAACCGCTGGGTGAATGTGTCACCGCAGTAGCTACGGTAGGGCTGAATGCAGGGGATACGGTGGCCGTGCTCGGCCAGGGGGCAATGGGCCTGTCCAGCATGCAGGCAGCCAAGATAACGGGTGCAGGCCGACTCCTCGTGACCGACATCCGGGAAGAGGCCCTGGAGATGGCCCGCAAATTGGGTGCAGATGAGGTCATAGACGCCCAAAGGACTGATCCCGTCAAGAAAGTCCTCGAGTTGACGAACGGAATCGGGGCTGACCTGGTCATCGAGGCGGCGAGCGGGTCGCGCAAGGTCGGTCTCTCCGGAACGGACACCTTTTATCAAGCCGTGGAGATGGTTTCCGCCGGCGGCAAGATCCTCGAGATATCCCATTTTGAAAATCCGTTGGAGAGCCTTGCGACCGGCCTATTCCGCTTGAGAAGCATCAAATGGGTGTTTCCGGATTTCCCCACGAACAAGCTGATGGAGTACACGATCAACCTGGTTGCTTCGGGCCGCATCCAGCAGAAACCCCTGATCAATCATGTTGTGGAGGGGATCGAAAATCTGCCCGAGGTCCTCGAGATCACCACAAACAAGCCGAAGTATCGGACCCTGAATCCGGCCCAACTAAAGATCGTTTGAGCAAAGACGCTCGGTTGGATGCTCCGGTTTGAGGCTTGAGGTTGGAGGTATGAGGTAAAGCATCTAAAGAGGTTACTCTTCCCAGCCTCGAACCTTGGGCCTTGAGCCTTTTACCCATGCCCCATTGGGGGCGGATGAGATTCATCCCGATGTGATCGGGACAGGTAAGTGTCTTCCGGCGGCTTCAACAACACGTCGGCTCGGCCGACTCGGAACAGGACGCTTGCGAGGCCTCACCCTTATCTACCACGCAACAGCAGGCCGAGTTCTGACGGCCGAGAGCCGCGTTGATGACGGCGGTTGCACAGCCTACGCCCGCTTCCACGCTCAAGGCCTCGGTGGGGCAATTCCGTGCGCATGCCCCGCACTCCATGCACGCGTCCCGATCGACAATCCGAGCGTGACGGTCATTCATGGCGATCACGCCATGGGGGCAAACGGCCGTACACATACCGCAGCCCACGCACTTCTCCACATCATACTCAAGCGTCACTACATTCCTTAAATAAACGAGTTCACCCATCATTTTACTCCTCAACCGTGTATTGAAAGAGGCTGCATTGACGCGACACCACCTCTTAGGCTAGCACAAGCGACCCGATCCAGACGCAGAGGCCCACACTTGCGGCCACGATCTGGAGAGGGACCGCAACCTTCATCTCCTTCCGCACCCCGGAAAGAGATGTGTAGGTGGATGCCCCCGTGAAGTTCATGGCCAGAAAGGCCGCGATGGCTGGAGACATCAGTACCCAGGATAAGACCTCGATCTGACCTTTCCAGGGCCCGATTTCAGCGTAGGTGAGGGTCAAGAGAATCCCGGACCAGATGAGACCAAGCCAGACGCCCTTCAACGAAAAAGCTCGTCCCGGTAGCCACGGCAGCAAAAGGGGGGTCATCACCGCCCCGGCGACCAGGGCGCCGAACAAAGCGAGCACCGCAGAGAGACCGTGATTCAGGGCAGACGCCAGAAACCCCTCCTCACCCAACAGTCCGCCCAAGACAAAGAAAAACAACCCAATAACGAGAAACCATTTGAAGGCCGTAACGAGTTCAACCGGGATCAGCACGGCTCGTTCCCGCAGCGGGAAGGCCTTCCGGCGCATCGCCGAGGTGGCTTTATAGCCGTTGTCCATGAACGCCGGCAAATCCTTGGCTTCGATGGGTCCGTAGACAACCTCAAATCCCACGAGTCTTTTCACCTGGTGAGCCGCGACTCCGGGGGCTCCCAGTTGGGGCAAAATCAGCTTCCGGTGATGGACGACCTGCTCCAGGCCACTCGCCCGAATGCGCCGGACTAATTCCTGGGTTCCAAAAGTCCCCTTCCCGGCCGCACACCAGACGTTGATCCCTTTCGTATCGAGCACCAGGAGCCAAAGATCGCGCCCGGCCAAAGCGCTTCTTAGACTATCAAACGTCAGTTTGTAGTTGGCCGTCACCAGGACCTCTGATTCAGCGTCAGGATGTCCGAGGGCATACAGACCCGGATCGACCGTGTAGCTCATACGGCCCACATTGCAACGAACCTTGAATGCCCCCCACCGGTCCGGGAAGTTGAGTTCAGCTGAGACCAGGGGGATCTTACCAACCGGAGTATCTACAGACCCTCTTACAAAGGGCTGGTCAAGTCGAGGCAGGCTCAACTGAGCCTGTTGCGGCAAAGCTCAAGAGCTGCCTTTGCTCTGCACCGACGGCGCCATGGGGAAATCGCCGATTCGATTTTCGACCTCCAAGGGGTTTGCGAGGTCCATGATCTCTTTCTTCATGCGCTGTTCCTTCCGGTCTTCCTGATCGACCCTCTTTCTCAATTCTATAGAGGAATGTATTTTCTCCGATAGTCTGAGATGATCAGTTCCGGGTTACCGAGATTCATCCGCGATCGTCGCAGGAGGTTCGACATCTGCGGCGAGTTCCTCGGTCAGGCAAAGGCCGTAATCAAGAAGGTTTCTCGTACACGGATCGATGATACGGTACGAGACCTGATTTCCGTGGCGCTTGGGTGACAGGATCCCTTTAAGCGTCAGCAACTGAAGTTGATTGGAGACGGCGGCCATCTTCATCTTCAGCTTTTCCGCCAGCTCGCTTACGCACGTGTCAGGTCTGCGAATTAGGGCATGCAACAATCTGAGGCGAGTGCCGTTGGCCAACACCTTGAAAGTTCCCTCCAGTTCAGCGGCTTTTTCCGGATCGATGAGAGGTCGCTCCTCTATGGTCGGCCTTGGGCTGCAGCAGATCTTCACTGCCGATCCCTCCTTTTCATGAAACCTCTAGACTATATGATTTAGCATTACAGGAATACATTAATCAATGTAAGACTATATGTCAAGGCAGCTGTCTTGAAATTGGGTCGAAGAAGGGTGATGGAGCAAGTGGAGGAAGGGATAAGGTCCGTACGGACCCCAGCGTACGCGATTCTGGAAGAGCGCACCGGGGGTCCGTCTGGAGGGGGCTACCGTTGCGCTAGGGCGCGACGGACTGGGACTCAAGATCTTGAATTCTTCTGTTAATCGAAGCGAGTTCGGCTTGGAGGGTATCAGCCTCGTCTCGAAGCATATTGAGTTCCTCCTGGGGGTCCATGGCATAGGCGCCCCTATCCGTGGGGTCATATGCCGGGCCCCAACCGGGACGGGAGGTTTGCCAGCCGAACCCGCGGCCAAAACCTCGCCCCCGGCCCAAGCCAGCCCCGAAACCTCCTCTGTTGCCTCGACCCCGACCAAAACCCCACGTGGACCGGGCTCTACCGCCCGAGCCACAAAAGCCAAAGCCTCCGCCCGTCATAGGACCCTGTCCCTGGGGACCGGTACCGTCAAAACGCGGCATTATTCTCACCTCCTTTAAAAATTGATCGATGCCATCGCATTTGACTTAAATCTTATTACTTTGTAATATCATACTTGTTCTATCGGCACGTGTCAAAAAGAACTTGTGGTTTACATTCACGTCCCGCAATCGTGGAATCATATTTTGTCTCAACCCTATGTGGACGACATGAAAATATTCACTCGACTTTTCCCTAAGCCCACAAGGATTTTCGCAGAGGCCCAAATATGGTAGGTTGCGCGCAGGAAAACGGCAGTAAGCCGCTCAGGACAAAAGAGGTTCCTCACAAGAATTTGTGGGTCAATAGGTTGATATCGAGAGCACAATACATTGAA
>CAZAGT010000257.1:0-7584 GCA_964484515.1 uncultured Desulfobacteraceae bacterium
TCTTCTGCCTTCCACCTTCTGCCTTTGACCTTCTGTATACCCCGCAGTGACGAGGTATGAAGGTAATCCCGATGGAATCGGGACAGATGGGCGTTTTCCATCAGCCTCAGCGGAACCACATAATCCGGCTTGAACCCTTGGTGACGTCTTCGATCTTGCCCTTTTGAGTCGCGATAAAGAGGGTCTGACCATCCATCTGGATGTCGGAGATCGCATACCCGAATTCCTTGCTCTGCCACGCCTGGCTCAAGCTCATGCCCTCGAAGCGGAAGGCGAAGAGGCGTGATTTTGTGTATGCCTTGAAGTGCTTGATGTGTCCCACGAGGGGCTTGTTGTAGGGGACCACGGCCTCCTTGACGCCGTCCTTGTCCACATCGGCGATCACCATCCGGCTGCTCAGGTAGAATCTGGGCGGGACAAAGCCGGCAGAACCATCAGGACGATCTGAAAACTCCCGTCCGAGGGCCCGTCCGACCTGAATGTGATTGTTGCTGCCGCCGAATCGCTCGTCGCTCCTCCAGACGGCCTGGCCGTTCCGGTCCCAGAGGTAGAGCCGTGACTCCCTTCCGACCCCGATGTATTCCATCTCGCCGTCCCGGTCGAGGTCGTAGAGGGCCAGGCTGTAAAAGTCGGCCTGCTCCGGGGTCGGCAGCTCCTCTCCCTCTGTGAGCTCTCCGTCTGCAAACACCCGCGTGGCAATCTTGCCAAAGAAGAGCGTGCCGTCGACCTTGGAATCCTGGAATAGGATGACCGGGTCACCGCCCTCGGAATCCTTGAGAATCCGTAGGTGCCCGCCCTGGCGATGGAGACGCTTAAACTCCTTCCCGGACCATTCCAGAATGGTGCTTCGGGCCCGATCGCCGTAGCGGCCGACCAGATAGATCTCGTCCTTGCCGTCGCCGTTGCCGTCTCCGGCGCTCACCTTCAGGTAATCTTCGCCCATCGGGGCGTCCAAGGTCGCGAGCAGTTCCAGGCTGCCCCCCCTCATCTGGTAGATGAAGAGCTTCTTGCGGCCCAGGACGAGCCATTCCGCGATCCCGTCTCCGTCGAGGTCGCTCGTGTCGAACGCCGCCACCGCCAATCGGATGGAGGCCCGCCCGGTCGGTTCAAACAGCCGCCCATCCTCGGCCGGCTTGTAGAAGAGGCCCATGGCGGTCTCGTCCTCGGGCGGCTGGTCGGCCGCGGAAGGGGCCGCAGGGGCCCGAAAATCCGGTTCTTCAGGCAAGGGGGCGGGCTTGGCCCTGGGGCCCGCCATGGCCGCCCGGAACTGGGTGACCACACCGGCCAGCTTGGGGATGAACTGATCCTCGCTCATGGCCTCAGAGACCCGCGTCACGAGGACCTCATCACCGCTCAGGCCGAGGATGGAGAGGTCGAGGCTGTAGCCTCCGCCGACCGTGGTGACGCTCCCATAGATCGCATACTCGGCCCCGAGCTGCCGTGCGAGCTCCTCGGCTCGCGGCTTGGAGTCGATCCCCAGTTTTTCCTCCTCCGACAAGCGGCCCTCGAGGGCCTCATCGCTGAGGACCTTGAGGTCCTCGCCCGCCAGGCGCGAGCGGAACATGCTCTTGATGCCCTCCCGCAGGTAGGCCTTGGATGGATCCCCGTAGATGACGATCGGCAGGAGGAGGACGGTCTTGGGCGCAGCTGGGGCCGTTGTGGGAAGAAACAGCCAGAGGGACCAGAAGACGAGCAGAGCCCTTGCGGACAGGCGCATTGTAATTGATGGCATGGCGCGATGCTAACCAAAATACGATCGCGAGTCAAACGGAATCCACCACAAAAAAACCCGGGACCACAAGGGGTCCCGGGTGCTTGTCGTCATGCGACCGTTAGGGCGCGTCCCTTAGAAGGTGATCCTCCAGCAGGCGCCGAAGTAGGTGGTTGTCCCTTCGTCATCAGAACCGTCGACGAGCCCGGTGCCCGGGCGCGGACTGATCTCGTTGTCCCTCCAGTCAGCGTAGGTGATCTCCGGGATGATCATCATGCCCGGCGACAACGTAATCGGCAGCTGGATATAGGCCATCCACATGTCGTCCTCGGGATCGTTCATCAAGACACCGGCGCTGTTGATGAAGCTGCCGGCATCGAGCTTGTTCTGCAGATAACCATAGCCGGCCTCGACCTTGAGCATGTCGTTGAACTTCCAGCCGGCCACGACGCTGAAGCCCAGCTGCTTATTGTCGTAAATCGTATTGGTGGTCGGGTCATAGTAGGCCGCGTCATTGCCCTGCTGGAAGGTCATCTGGTACTGATCGCCGTTCTGGCCGATGAAGACGTCGCCGTTGAAGTAGAACGGGCCCCAGTTGGTCAGCCAGCCGATGCCGAAGACGTAGGAGTCGATCGAAACGTCATTCTCAAGCTGAACGCCGTTGGCGGAGGCGAAGTTGACGCCGTCATAGGTCTGGTAGCCGCCACCGATCCAGAAGGAATGCGAGCCGATATCGAACTGGTAGCTGGCCTCGATCTTCGGGACCGAGACATCCATGTCGGTGAAGGCATACGCCAAAGGAGCGCCGGGACTAGCAGCGGCGGCGCCCTGAACCGGAGCGGCAACGCCCGGAGTCCCGCCCTGGAGGACCGACCCGCCTAGACTATTTTGCCAGGAAGACGGGGTGTTGAAGGGGTTGTAGAGCTGTTGGGTCTCGACCGCCAGCAGGGCGACCTTGAGCTGACCGGGGCCGACAGGAAAGCTCCCCTGGAGCATCGGCTTGAAGTAGCTCAGGAGACCGCCGAGGCCGACCAGGCCGAAGTCGTCCAGGGAGACCTGGGCGCTCGGGAAGAAGTTGACCGGGCCGAGGGTCTTACCGACCAGCAGCTGGCCCATGCCGAAATCCCAGGTGCCGTAAAATTCGGCCATGTTCCCTGCAGTGGTGTCTACATTTCCGCTAGCTTCCAGGACCCGCCACATAAACTTCCCGCCGATGGCGCCGGCCTGGACCGTGGCGCCGAGGGCGCCGGTCACCATCCGGTCCCACTCGAGGTCGCCGTCACTCTTTTGCGCCGCCACCCCAGTGACCGAGTCTACCACCTGCATGTTGTCCCTCGATTCGGTGTTGGCGCTTCGCCACTGGGTTCGGAAGTTGGCAACCCCAAAGAACTCCCAATCGGCCGCCATGGCCGGCACGGATGTGCACAATAGTGCAGCCGCTGCAATCAAAATGAGTACTTTCCGCATAACTCTTTCCTCCTAAAAAAGTCTGTGGTTAAAGATGGACACGACCAAACAAGAAACGCTGCTTCCGCTCACCTCCTTTCTCTTTCAAAGTGGATCAAAAGGATACTCTCGCTTTATAACTTTTGCTCGGGAAGGTGTAACAATTCTTGAAAAAATTGTCAAGTAAATTTATCGCAAAAGGCCCAAAAGGTTACGATTATCTGATCACCCGCCAGAGTGCGACAGAGACACCTACCGTTCACTTAATACGAAAAGGCGCTGCGCCTCAAGCAAAAAATGCCCACCGCGTTCAGGCCGGTGTCTTTTCCCTACCTGGGTTTCCCCACCATGCAATAAACGTGACAGTCTCGCCGTTTGAGGGGCCTACCTCCATGTGATGGGGAAGAGCATGGGGGTCTGCTCCATATAGGCCCGGTATTCGGGCTTGTAACGGGCAAGCTTGCGTTCCTCGAGGAAGGCCCTCCCGACCGTGAAGCCGGCGGAGAGGAGGGTGATGACGAGGTTATAGAGCCTCGGGATGATCAACAGGAACCCGGCGAACATGAACAGGTAGCCGAGATAGATCGGGTGCCGGACGTAGCGGTAGAGGCCGCGGGTGACGATCGGCCGGACCTGCACAAAGACGCCGAAGGACCTTCGGAGGTCGTAGGTCGCCAGGCAGCATAGGAGAACACCGAAGAGATTTACGATGGAGCCGATGGCCGTCAACCAGAGTTGCAGCTCGACGGGGGCCAGCCGGAGATCCCAGTCGGTCGGGAGGTAAGGCACAATACTATAACATAAATAGGAGAAGGTGCCCGCCAGCGGCAGGATCAGTTCGAGGGAGCCTTCCGGCTTTCGGTGCAGTTTCTTGCGGATCAAGAGGGACCAAACGATCAAGAGATTGAAGATGAGCAGCATTCCATTGTACAGGAACCGGGAAATGAAGTTCAGGTACTGGATCGTGAAGCCGCCCCCGGCCTTCAGGCGCAGGAGGATCTCATAGAGGAAGTCATATCTTTCGACCAGGAACAGCCCGCTGCGGCAAGCGTAGTAGCCGAACAAGATCGGGAAGAGATAGCTCTCGGCGAGGATGGCCAAGGTGCTGAGGTCGAATCGGGGAAGATCCTGGGGGCGTTCTTTCACGTGGCGGTCCCGGCGTGGCGTGAGCTCAAAAAAAGAGGGATCGCAGATCACTCGCGATCCCTCTATCAATACGGATATAGCTGTTCGGTATATCGACCGGCGTCGACTACGGCTTCGGCTGCAACAGTTCCTTCTGCGCCCTTTCGGCGATCTCGCGGTTGTAAAAGGTTCTCCATTTACCCTTCTCAAACGCCTCGGCGTTGTCAACCATGATCGCCTTGCCGTCGAATCTCAATTCGCCCTCGACCCGAACCATCTTGTTCAGGTAACGGGACAGGACACCGCTTCTGATGTTGGGCAGTAAGTAGCTCTCTCCGCTGTCGGTCAGAAGGATGAAGATCTCTTCCAAAGCGGCGGTGATCATTTCTTCACCGGGGGTGCAGACCTTTCCTTCGCAGGTGCTCATCAGGCCTTGAATGGTTCCCTGAGCCTTAATCATTTTGCCGAATGCGGCACCCGGTAAGCATAGCGCAACTGCCACGATCAAGACCAAAACCCATTTTTTCATCATCTTTCCTCCTTTTCGATTAACAAATCTAAAGATTCCAAAGGACTTCCTTCTTACCAATTCGTTCCGGTAGCCACCTCCTTTCCTGCATTTTAGAGCCTTACAAGGCCGATCGACTGTCTACGACATGAAAAGCTAAAATAAATAACGGAATTAATAAAGCAAATCGCTACAAAATGTCAAGCAAAAAATTCCGAAGATCCCCCTCTGTGGAGTGGATTCGGCGGTCAAGAAGTTGGTGTCTGACTTTCGATACCCTCGTTAGGATAATAACGTGTATGCAGCCGGAGTCAAGCAATGAAACCCTCGGAGGGAGATATCCATCTTGACAAATAAGGGCCCTAGGCGCATAGTTAGTCATCTAAATCCCAATGAAAAGGGCAGCTTCGACGGTTTTTCTCGCTGATGACCGGTGAGAACGTGAGCGCGATGAGTTTCCGACGATGCGGCTTTGAAGATGTCGTGAGAGGTCCGCTTTCCGGGTTGGGCCGCATCCGATGTGACCGCGGTGTAACTCGGTGTATACCTCATTCCTCAAGGAACGGTGGGCCTCGAAGCTGGAGGTCTTTGACGCTCTCATCGGCCTTGGTGAGTCTCGACAGACTCATCGAGATTGGCAGAGCACCAAAATGGTGAATAAGGAGTGCAGGGAGATGGATGAGGAAGAAAAGGGTTTTGTCGTCAAGGACCGGCGGTCGTTCGACGATCAGGGAGAGCTGAAGAAGGAAGTGCCACCCGAGGCGGAGGACCAGCCCCACGTAAAGAAAGAGGAAGAACCAGAGAAGACAGAAGAACAGAGGCCACCTCTGCCCGAGGCCAATTTCAACTCGCTCATATTCAGTTTGAGTTCATCTGCCCTCTTGCACATCGGTGAGATCGCGGACCCCCAAACCGGTCAAACTCGAAAGGACCTCGTGCTTGCCAAGCATACCATCGACACGATCGCCATGCTGAAGGAGAAGACGAAGGGAAATCTGAGCGATGAAGAGGGTAAATTCCTGGACAACATCCTGACCGACCTCCGATGGCGTTACGTAAAAGCGGCGAAGTAGTTCCGTCCAGGACAGAAGGGCGGACGCGGCAGCCTGGCGCGATTCGAGATGCGATCGCGAAAAGGGGCATTTCTGGACGGTGTTGCGAGTCCAGAGGGAGAATATCATGAATAACAGAAATAACAGAAGAAGCACAGGATACGCCTGGGTGTACATCGCGGCCTTGTTTGGCCTGATAACGCTCTGGCCCTTTAACGTGGCGGCCCGGGCCACTCCTTTGACGTCAACCGCGCCAGACTCCTTTGCGCAGTTGGTCAAGGGCGCGCGAGATTCGGTGGTCAATATCGGGACCGTCAAGGTGATCAAGAGTCGGCGGGGGCCCACTCAACCGTTTTTCGGCTGGCCCTCCGATCCGAACGATCCGTTTCATGACTTCTTTGATCGGTTTTTCAAGGATCAGATCCCGAAGGACTACCGGCAGCGGAGCCTGGGGTCGGGATTCATTATCGATGAGGAAGGCTACATCCTGACCAATAATCATGTGGTCGAGCAGACGGACGAGATCAAGGTGAAGCTTGCAAACGAGAAGGAGTACTTCGCTGAAATCGTCGGTCGGGATCCCCAAACGGATTTGGCCCTGATCCGGATAGAGACGGACGAGCCTCTGAAACCACTGCCGCTAGGGGATTCGGACGCGCTCGAGGTGGGGGAATGGGTCGTGGCGATCGGGAACCCCTTCGGCCTGACTCACACGGTCACGGCGGGCATCGTCAGCGCCAAATACCGCAAGATCGGGGCCGGCTCCTATGAGAACTTCATTCAGACCGATGCACCGATCAACCCCGGCAACAGCGGCGGGCCGCTTCTGAATATAAGGGGCGAAGTGGTGGGCATCAATACGGCGATCTTTTCACGCAGTGGGGGGAGCGTCGGCATCGGGTTTGCCATCCCGATCGATATGGCCAAGGAACTCCTGCCGCAACTGAAGCGGGGAAAGGTTGTCAGGGGATGGCTCGGTGTTATGATCCAGAAGATCACGGCTGAGCTGAAAGACAAGCTCGACTTGACCGAGACCACGGGAGCCCTAGTGGCGGATGTGACTGCCGGCAGCCCGGCCGATAAGGCGGGGATACAGCGGGGGGACGTGATCGTCTCATTTGACGGACAGCCGATCAAGGAGATGGGCGAATTGCCTTTTATTGTTGCGTCCACGCCGGTGGGTAAGCGGGTCACCGTAGAGGTCATCCGCAAAGGGCGGAAGAAGAGCCTCAACGTCGAGGTCGGTAAACTGGAAGAGGGGGAACAGCCCGGCGCGCTGGAGGAGGAAGAGTCCGACCTTGGGTTGACCGTTGAGGAGATCACGCCGGAGCTCGCGCGACGGTTTGGCCTGAGGGAGGCCAGCGGTCTGGTGGTCGTCTTCGTCGAAGGGGGTTCTTCTGCCGATGAGGCCGGCCTCAGGCAAGGGGATATCATCCTCGAGATCGACCAGAAGCCCGTGCGCGATCTGGCGGACTACCGAAATGGGATCCGCCGGTACAGGAAGGGTGATACGATCCTCTTCCTGGTCAAGCGTGGCAATTCCTCCCTTTATCTGACGGTGAAGGTCTGGGAATAGAGCAACAGTAGTCCTTTAGCCATTCAAGATTCATTGAAATCTGGTTTACGTGTTCATGAAGCTTAGGAGACTGTCGAAGAACCTTCTCCTGAAAGGCTGATGGAAAATGCTCAGATGTAAGGCTTCCGAAACCGGGGACCCGCCCCAAAGGGGTGGGGACTGAGCC
>CAZAGT010000258.1:0-7582 GCA_964484515.1 uncultured Desulfobacteraceae bacterium
GTCGTAGGCGACGTCAAAGCACTTCCAATCGTTTTTCGACGTCGCGATGAACTGAAGATAATTTCCCCACGCGCTCCCGTCCCACACGGCGAGTTCGATGTCGTCGCCACTGTCCAGGAAACCGGCCACGAACTCGTTACTGAACGGGTGCCCCTCGAGCTCCACCCACCTCGCCTCCGAGTGTCCAATATCGAGGGTGGGATTGGCCGGATCGAAGCTCGCCCCGACCATGCGCCTGAAGGGAGGGAGGGTGCTGCTCGTGTCGCCGTAGACGGTCATCACCTTTTCTGGGACGATGTACGGGACGTAGCTCTGATGAACCGTTTGCTCCGTGACCCCGCCGACGGTTGCTACCGCGGCGAAGGTCGTGGCGGTCGGTCTGCGGACCTTGTACCCGTACCGCCCGGGACCCAGGGCGTGCATGTAGTAGACATCTTCTTTTTCAGGGAAACCGGGCTCATTGAGCAACCGCCAGAGGGCGTGGTTGGCCGCGCTCTCGGCCAAATACTCGGCCTGCATGCCGGGCCCATGGTCGGTGGAAGAGGCCGTCAGGGCACCGACCCGGTAAAGGAAGGCCATGCCAACCGCTGAGATGATGGCCACGAGGAAGATGATGACCGCCAGGGCCATGCCCCTCTCGTCTCTCAGGCCCTTTCTGTTAGAAGGCTTTGACAACGTGATCGCTCACCTCACCCGCTTACCCAACTTCTGCAGCCGGTTGCGAGGACAGACATATTCAGAGAGGGTGACGCTTTCGCCGTCCTTCCCCGTTAGGGTCAACTCGATCAGGATCCTCTCGGGCGACTCATAGGTGACCTGAAAAGCAGTGGCGTATTCGGAAAGGGTGCGATTCTCTCCGCTGTACTGGTGATCCTCGCGCAGCGTCGTTCCGCTTGGTATCCAATAGACCGTCTCCCCGAGGAGATCTTCATCTCTCTGCCCGTCCTCGTCATCATCTGTTGTGTCAAAGCCGTTATCCACCTGCCCGTCCCCGTTGTCGTCCATCCCCGCGATCCCTGGGAAGCCGTCAGCGTTCGCGTCATGCTGTACGTCTTCGTCGATGTTGCCGTCGCCGTCGTTGTCCACGCCGTCAAGGGGATCCTCATTCGACTCGGTGTCTTCATCGTCGTTGGCAGGATAGGCGTGCGTCACTTCATCGGTGGTACCGTCGCCGTCGTCATCGAAACCGGCAATACCGTTTTTCCCATCCCAGTTCATATCGCTCCTGGGATCCTCGTCGATTCGCGGAAACAAGGGGTCGTCGAAGTAGTAGTCGTCGTCGGTATTATCGAAACCGGAGAAGGCCAGGATATTCCTCACCGGAGCGTGGGCGTTGGGGATTTGAAGGAAGGTGCACCGGCGCACACCGTCTGTGATCCGCTGCATGGCCATGGTGCCTTCCTGATAGAGTTCAAAGCGGGTGCTGCCCTGGCTATGGGCGTTGAGGCCGGTGGTAATCAGGCCCACGGCTGCGGCGCCGATCAAGGCCAGAATCCCGGAGGCGAGCAGCAGTTCGATCAATGTGAATCCCCTGGTGTCCAGCCGCGTCATGATATCTTCTGGACCCTCCCTTCGGTAGTCGTGACGACAGTTGTCAGGGAGAGCCCGGGTATTTCCATGACGGCTAACTTGATCTGCTTCGCATTGGGTTCCGGGTTAGAATCACCGTCCAGGTCGATCAGACTCACAGCCCACTTGATCGTGTAGTTATTCCCGTTGACTGTGATTACCTCCGTGCCGTTGCCGAGGGCCCCAAAATCGGTGCTAATGAGCAGCTCCAGGTGACTCCGGAGATGACTGTCGAGCAGGGCGCGGTCAGAAACCAAATCGAGCGACTTGGCCCCTGATGCATAGAGGGCCGAGACAGCGATTCCCAGCAGGCCCATAATGGCAACCGCAAAGAGCGCTTCAACGAGGGTGAAACCACCGGCTCTGCCAACATGTCTTGGAATCTTAGAATACATGCCCATTTAGGCGCTGCTTCCGAAAAGGTCCGAGGACAAACGGCTTCAAAACTTTAGTCACTTCAGATGACACTCACCTTCCCGGTGAGATTGTCCACGGACACAGTTATTTGACGACTTTTGATGACCAGGGTAACTGTTCCGCCGTCGGAGGGAGCCCCTGTAGGATCGAAGATGACGAAGTTCCCGCCACCGAATACTGACCCGGAGATATCCACACCGTTGAACCGCTCTTCGTCCCTAAGATTGATGCTGTAATCGGTCCCTCGGTTCATCGGGCGTTCTATGGTCGCAAACGTCCCGGTTTCGACATCGGCCTCAGGTAATTCGGTTTCAGTACCTAGAAGATTGGCAGTCGTCTTATATTGCTCGACCAGAATGGTGTCCGCGGTGGCATCAACGGTTACCTTCGTTTGAGTGCCTGAGCTCACGGCGACGGAGCGAGCGTATTCGAGGGCCGTAGTGACCTCTTCGGCGGCGCCGCCAAGCCGATAATCCTCAAGGGCGGCGTTAAAGGAAGGCAGACTCGCCGTCGCAATGATGCCCAACACGAGCGTCACCATGACCAGGTTCACCAGGGTGAAACCGCTTTCGTGTTTGCCCCTTTTTCCAGTCATCCAGGTGCCTTCCTTGATTTTCATCGTCTGAGGTCTAATCAACCGTCAAATAGATGTGGCGCCGCGTCCCAGGGAGTGAATCGAGACCCGAAGTCCGAGGGCTGTCCAAGGATTTCAGCAAGTTCTGTGCCAGTCTTTGTCACTAAAAGACACGTAATTCCAGAAACATAGAAAAGGGCAAGGTCGGTTTACAGGAAGAGATTACCTGGTAGGTCGGCGGCCAGGTTTTGGGTGTGTGCTTTCCATTGGACGTTCGATTCGCCGGGAGCAGACAAGTGCTTACGCGCCTTTGGCGAGCTCGACGTTCATCTGTCAAACAATCCCTAGAGGGATTTGGAAACTGAACGTGCTTCCTTTGTCCTCACCGTCGCTCTCCGCCCAGAGGGTGCCGCCGTGCAGGCCTGCAAGTCCCCATCCGAGGGCATACGAAGTCTGGGTCTGGCGCGCGCCTCCAAGTACGGGATGGAGTTTCAAGAGTACATGCAAAATGCCAACGAGGAGATTGCGATCATCCTGCAGATAGAACACATCGAGGGCGTCAACAACGTTGAGGCGATCATCGACACGCCGGGAATCGACGCCATCCTGATCGGTCCCTATGATCTATCCGGCAGCCTCGGTCGCATGGGACAACTGGAAGACCCCGAGGTGAAGACCGCCATACAAAGGGTAAAGCAGGCATGCCTTGCCAAAGGTATGCCGATCGGTGTCTTCGCAAACGGGCCGGCATCGGCCAGAAAGCACATCGCGGAGGGCGTGACCCTCGTCGGCATGGGGAGTGACTCGGTTTACCTGTGGAAGTCTGCCAAACAGGAACTGGAAGAACTGACCAAGACGATAGAAAGGTGAAGATGAATTCCGGTTGACTGCCCAAGACCAGTTGACCAAACTCACATAATACGTGGGAGCAAGGAAGCAGTGACGAGTGACAAGTGACGAGATCTAAGAAGATACGACGAAATGAAAGCTAGTGTTCAGGGGTCAAATGGAGTCCCAATCTGAACGTTAAGGGTGCCGAAGAATACGGACTCCCTAAGTACCTCTGCCTTTAATTCGCGCAAGAACGAAAAACTATAGCGTCTTTCCTTGCACCACATACCTCAAACCTCAAGCCGCAGGTCGGTGAATTTGCCGACCATACTGGTCATTTCCCGACCCTTCGGTCCGCCATATGGCGCCATTTCGAGGAGCAATAGGGACTCAACCTACCCATTTCATCCCTCTCAAAACCCCTCTTCAGCCAAAGCTGTGGGTCCCCTATGATAAACGGGGACTAACAGGCTCTCAAAAAACGCTTATCTGTTGCGAAGGGATTAAGCTCATCCAGCCTCACGGCGGGTATGGGGTGGAGTCCAAGCCCAGGAATTCGTATGCCTTATTTAGCGTCACGCCAGCTTGTAAACCCAATTCTCCACTGAGAGAGCTCCTGTGACGACCGATTACACCTAGGGAAATCGTAGGTTGAGCTATGGGAAAACCCTACCTAACCGTGAATTTGATTGTCATTCTTTTGCTCGTTATCACCTGCTCAAAGGATGCGTGCGCCGGGAGCCTGAGCCTTCCGGAGATTTCGGCAGAGCGATTCCGCGAATACCTCCTAAACCATGAGCCGGTTCGACGTGCGAAGCCGATTGAGACCCTGGTGACACTGAAACCGGAGGCCTATCCGCGGGAGGCTCCCTTTCCCGAGTCAGTCTTGAACGAAAGGGGCTTCTGGGAGGTACGTGTACCTGTCGGCCGGGATGAGGACAAAGAACTTGATATGATCTTCGTCCTCGTCCCGGGTGGGCGATTTTTTATGGGGAGCCCGGACGGCAGTCACAAGAAAATCGACCTGGAAGGCAGGATTTTACATGACGATCGCCCGCCCGAAAAAGGGCGGGAAGAAGACGAGGGCCCGGTCCACGAGGTCATGTTGTCCCGGTTTTGGATCGGTAAATACGAAGTGACGAATGAACAGTACCGACTGTTCAAACCGAAAAATCGCAACGGGTCATTTCGCAATTCTACACTGGAGCGAAAGGACCAGCCTGCCGCGCGGGTATCATGGGAGGAAGCCCAGGCTTATGCGGCGTGGTTGACTCGCAATGATGAGAGAGGATTGATATTTAAACTCCCCACGGAAGCCGAGTGGGAATACGCCTGTCGGGCCGGTACACAGGGTGTGAGATACTGGCCAGAGGAGTCCGATGCCCTATGCAAGTATGCAAACCTCCATGATCTGACCTCGCATCGCGACGATCGATATAGGGTTACCTCGCCCGTGGGAAGCCTGGCGGCCAACGGGTTCGCTCTTCACGACTTACTCGGCAATGTCAGCGAGTGGTGCGCTGATTGGTATGATCGCACGTTCTATCGGATGAGAGCGGCGAGGGGGATAAATCCCCTGTGCGCGAATAGCCTGAGCCGTTGCCGTGTATTAAGGGGCGGGGCCTGGAGTCTTGGCCCGCGCTTCGTTCGGAGTGCCAAGCGAGAGAGATACGGTCCCCAGTCCAGATTCAATTACGTTGGCTTTCGCCTGGCCTTCCTGCCGCCCGATGAAGGACATAAGCCAGAGATGAAATCCGACCACAGATACACACAGACCAGGCTTCGCGTAAGAGCTTCCGACAGACAAGCTGGCACGGGCATGTCGTTCGGCCGATAGCACAACGAAAGAGTCATCGCTTCGCCAAGAACCCTTCATGTGATCAGTCGTCACCCGAAGGGTAGCACCTCTTGCTTTGCCATGGTCGGCAAAGCAAAACATCTGTGGATGTCGAGAGAGCATAGCGATCGGGCGGCTAATTCTTAACGCGTGAGTGCCATATAGATTGTCATTCGCGCGAACGCACGAGTCTAAAGCAACTCTGGAGCCGGATCAAGTCCGGCATGACGGACTTGATCTTATATTTGTCGTGTTCATAAATGCCGGGAAAGGGCTTTGAAAGTCTTACGTAACACTCTTTTTGTTCTTCTGGTGACGACTTCTTTGGGCGCCTTGTGGGCAATGGGGGCCCGCGCGGCCGCAGAGGATCCCGGTCAGCTCTACGACCAAGTCAAGCAGAAGTTTGTAGAGCAGAAATACGGCGAGGCGCTCGCGCTTGTTGCCGACATCAAAGGTGACTCGAATCCGCCTCTACTGCAGCAGACAGAGGCCATGATTCTGGAAAGGCTTTGGCAAAAGGTGCGGCGGCATTATAACGCCGGGGAGTACGACCTGGCCTTTGCCAACTTGGTGGAGATGGAACGATACACGAATCCACCTGAGCTCGCCATGGCAAAGGCGATGATCTCCTTTTACCGAGGTGATTTTGAGACGGCGGCCGAAATTGTCCGATCCGGGAGGTTGGCCGATAGCCCTGACGCACAGACGATTGCCGGGTTCGTCGACTTCGAACGCGAAAACGACCAAGCAGCGATGGAGGCGTGGCAGCAGGCCCTAGCAAGAGACGAAAATCGTAAACTCGCCGGTCTTGGCCTCAGTATGCTCGCCTTTGTGCAGGGGCACGAGGGCTGGAATGAGGCCTTTCAACGTTACCGGGAAGCCCTTCCCGAGATGCCGGCGAACATCTCCAGCCTCCGAATGGGAAGGACCCTGGCGCTAATGGAAGGTATAGGACAGGCTCCCGGCGTACCCCAAGTGGTAACACCGGAGCCGAGCGAACTTGAACTCATCGTAACCTTTCGAAACGGCATTTACCGAAACAATGAAGTTATCCCGATCGAAGCCGCCACGGTGACATTGGACAGTGTGCGGGTTGAGCTTCGAGGGCGCACATTCGATCCTCGTTACGGTGTCGAATTCCGTATTCTCAAGGGGACCCAAACTGGAGATGGCGTGCGCAAGGGCTCCCGTGAGCTGACTACCACGCTCATGAAAGAGACGCATACCTATCGCGATATCAGGCTTGCAGGGCTTGTGATCGGCAAGAACGTCCTGTTCGTTTCCGTGACGGATCGCCAAGGTCGCAGATTCGAGGCTTCTGTCGACCTATTGCGCCGGGAACCCGCGTATCAAAAGGTCGCAGTCCTCGTCGGCGTCGGGGAGTACCCCTGGGACCCCCAGTGGCAGCGGGACTACGTGCATAAAGACCTATCCAGCATGAAGGAGGTGCTGATCAGGCACGGCTATCTCATCAAAACGATTCTTGATCCGAAGGCGGAGGAATTGGATAGGATCCTGAGAAGACTGAGGTCATCCGGAAGCCATGTGACCGTAGATTCGGGAGAAAATGTTGTCATCGGGAATCATGATGATTTGATTCTCTATTTTACCGGCCACGGATTCAGGATGAATCCGGATGCTAAGAACGAGTATGGACTCATAGTGCCGCATAAGGCACGATACGACAAGGCGCAGGATAGGCCGTACGAAGAGGATTGTGTTGAGATGGGGAGGCTGGTCAACACGCTTGCCCTGAGCGCGGCCAGACACAAACTGCTCATCTTGGACACCTGTTACGCGGCATTGGCCAAGGTATCTAAGTCGCCTCCCTATTCCCAGCGGGGATGCGATCAGGATTTTCTCGAGGCCGATGGTTTCTATCTCATGGCAGCCAGCAATAGGGATGAGAAGAGTTGGATGTACAAGCACATGCGGCAGAGCGCCTTTACCAAAAGGCTGATCGAGGCCCTGGAGGGGGAGGCGGCGGCACCCGACCGCAACTGCCTGACACTGCACGACATCGCCGGCTACATTACCCGAAACTTAGAGGCGCAAAGCCCGGTCTTCCGGTTCCTGTCGGAAGAGAACGGGATGCCGTATTTCGAAAATCTGAATGAATGAACCTGTATTTCATTCTTCGCTAATAAGCTGCCGGAAAACCCCCAGCCTTAGTGACTGCGAGTTACAGTGGAGGCATAAGGCACAAGCCGTGAGGCCTGAGGCAAAGAAAAACAGGCTCCTCACAAGAACTTGTGGGTCAATAGGTTGATATCGAAAGCACCATACATTGAAGTACCACCGTTTATCGATCGACATCCGGATTTTCGAATCTCAATCTGATTGCCCTGGAGTCC
>CAZAGT010000259.1:0-7556 GCA_964484515.1 uncultured Desulfobacteraceae bacterium
AGCTTCTTCAGCGTTCGAGCAGGTAACGTTTCGTTTTTGAAAAGAGACCCCCATGACCTGGCGATAAGGTATCACAGACCTCATTTCATAAGGTTTCATACGAGAGATAAGGAGTCGAGAACATGATCACATTGGAGGACTTCAAGAGCGACGATCCGGTCGCGTGGTGCCCTGGATGCGGAAACCATGCCATTCTTGAGGCGCTCAAAGAAGGGCTTGTTCATTCGGGCAAGGCCCCCAACGAAATCCTGATCGTTTCCGGCATCGGGCAGGCAGCCAAGACTCCCCATTACCTCCGCTGCAACGCCTTCAACGGTCTTCACGGCAGGACGCTGCCCGTCGCCACGGGCGCGAAGCTGGCCAACCACGAGCTTACGGTGCTGGCAGTGGGCGGGGATGGCGACGGCTATGCCGAGGGAGGGAATCATCTTATCCATGCCATGCGGCGAAACATTGACATTACCTATCTGGTCCACAACAATCAGGTCTACGGTCTTACCAAGGGGCAGACCTCACCGACGAGCGAGCTGGGATATGTCTCGCGGACCACACCCTCCGGTTCTCCTTCTCCCCCCATGATGCCGCTGCTCCTGGCCATCGCCGCGGATTGCACCTTTGTTGCACGCGGCTTTTCAGGGGACAAAGAGCAGCTCAGCAATCTCATTCAGGCAGGGATTGGGCACCGGGGATTTGCCCTGATCGAGATCCTTCAGCCCTGTGTCTCATTCAATCGCGTAAACACCTTTGGTTGGTACAAGAACCGGGTATACAACATTAACGCCGAGGCAGATTTTGAACCGACCAATCGAAACATGGCCTTCGAAAGGGCCCAGGAGTGGGGTGAGAGGATTCCGACGGGGCTGCTATACAAGACCCAACGGCCTACCCGCGACGGGCAGGAACGGGCCATCGAGGAGGGGTGCCTCGTAAAGCAACGGATCAATAAGGCATCTTTCCAGAAACTCCTGGGGGCCTTTAAATAGAGTCCATCCGCTCAGGATCAATGCATCCGCGCCAGCGCCGTGGGAAATCTCTCAGAACCTGAGCGCAACAGCGTAAAAGCGCTTTGACTTGACCCTAACTTTGCAAAAGTCGAGGATGCTGCAGATTCCAGGCGCCGAGGGTGCAGTCCCGACGCGTCGGGATAGCCTACTGCAAACCCACGGCAACGCAGAAGATGCGGTATCATCGGCTTTCCCGGAGGGTAAACAACACGGCGTATTTTGGGTTTCGCTGGACTTAACACTCGGTGATATCCAGAGCGAACGCGAAAAATGGCGCAGGCCTTTGTTCTTCTTGTCTTTTCACACTTTTCGACGTGTTGTTTATACAACAGTCGGATTGACTCATGATGAAAGGAGATCTCGAAAATGGAGAAGCATCACAGATTCTCGGTATGGTACATCCTGTTGGGATTCTGGATCGTCCTCATCATTCAAAACTACATTGCCACGGCCCTTTCCATCCACACGATCCCTTATAGCGAGTTCTTGAAGCTATTAAAGGAGGACAAGATTTCGGAGGTGGCCGTGGCCACGAATCAGATCCAAGGACGCATGCGGGCGGAAGGGGATAAGGCCGGGCGGGGCGAACTGTTCAAGACCGTCAGGGTCGATCCCGACATATCCAAACTCTTGGAAAAATCGAACGTCACCTTCAAGGGCCAGATCCAGTCGACCTTCCTGAGAGACCTCCTGTCGTGGGTTTTTCCCGTGTTGCTCTTTATAGGGATTTGGTATTTCTTCATTCGCAGGATGATGGGACAACAGGCGGGATTCATGACCCTCGGCAAGAACAAGGCCAAGATCTACATGCAGAACGAGCTGGGCGTGACCTTTGCGGATGTGGCCGGGGTGGACGAAGCTAAACAGGAGCTGGTGGAGGTGGTCGAGTTTCTCAAGGAGCCGGCCCGATTCACGGAGCTCGGGGGCAAGATGCCGAGAGGGGTCTTACTCGTAGGACCCCCGGGAACCGGCAAGACCCTGTTGGCCAAGGCCGTGGCCGGTGAGAGCGGGGTGCCCTTTTTCAGCATGAGCGGCTCCGAGTTTGTGGAGATGTTTGTCGGCCTCGGTGCGGCACGGGTCCGCGACCTCTTCGAACAGGCGAAACAGAAGGCGCCCTGCATCATATTCATCGACGAGCTGGATGCCCTGGGTAAAGCGCGCGGTTTCGGGGCCGTTGGTGGCCACGACGAACGGGAACAGACCCTCAACCAGCTTCTTGTGGAAATGGACGGATTCGATCCACAGATCGGCGTGATCCTGATGGGTGCGACCAACAGACCGGAGATCCTGGATCCGGCCCTCCTCAGGCCGGGACGATTTGACCGTCAGATCCTCGTGGACCGCCCCGATAAGGAGGGACGCGCCAAGATCCTGAAGATCCACCTCAGGGACGTCGTCGCCGTAAAAAACCTCGACATCGAACGGTTAGCCGCCATGACCTCGGGCATGGTGGGCGCGGATCTGGCCAACCTCGTCAACGAGGCGACGCTTCTGGCGGTCCGAAAGAAGAAGAAGAAGGTGGGGATGCCCGAATTCGAGGAGGCCGTGGAAAGGGTCGTTGCCGGGCTGGAAAAGAAAAACCGGCTGATCAATCAAAAGGAGCGCGAGATCGTTGCCTTCCACGAGCTCGGACATGCCATCGTGGCCCTTTCATTGCCAGGCACGGACCCCGTGCAGAAGATCTCGATCATTCCGCGGGGTATCGCCGCACTGGGGTACACCATGCAGGTCCCTACCGAGGATCGTTTCCTGATGCAGAGGACCGAGTTGCAAAGCAAGATCGCGACCCTGCTCGGCGGACGCGTCTCAGAGGAGATCATCTTCGAGGACGTGTCCACGGGCGCCCATAACGACTTGGCCAAGGCCACCGACATCGCCCGCAGCATGGTCAAGGAATACGGCATGAGCAAAGAGGTCGGCCAGGTCTACTTCGCCCGCGAGAACAAGGCCCCCTTTCTCCAGACAGGGATCGCGGGCGCGAACGATTACAGCGAGGCGACCGCCAAGATGATTGACAAGGAGGTCAAGGAGATCATCGATCAGCAATACGCGCGGGCTATGGAGATATTGAAGGCCAGAAAGGATTTTCTGCAGAGGGCCGCCGCCATTCTGCTGGAAAGGGAAAAGATCGATGGCAGTGAACTAAAGGCCCTGATGGAGGAAGACGCCAAACAGAATTGAGCATCAGCGCTCAAACCACACTCTAGATGACTAATCCCATCTTGCCTGGGTTGAGGATGTTGGCCGGGTCAAAGAGTTCCTTGAGGGAATTCATGACCCTCATCTCCTCAGCGTCATGCTCCATTGACATAAACGCCGCCTTCTCTATACCGATGCCGTGCTCCCCGCTTAGAGTCCCACCCAGCGCAATTCCCAATTCCAGAAGCTCCTTTGCAGCCTTCCTGACCCTCGCCGTTTCCCCCGGATCGGTCTGATTAAAGATTATGCCCGGGTGGAGGTTGCCGTCTCCAAGATGACCCAAGATAGGCATGGGTAATTGGTAACGCTCGCGTATCTTCCTGGCGCCGATCAGCACGTCGGGCACCTTGCTTATGGGTACTGTGATATCCACCGCAAGCAGATTGTAATTGAGGCGCGTGACCGCCCCTCCAATCGATCTGCGCGCGGTCCAAAGCTTTTCAGCCTCCTCCGCTGAAGCTGCCCGTTTAATTCCGCTCACGTGGTTCTTTCTGAAAATCTCAACCACCCGGGCAATGATGGCATCAGCCTCCTCCTGCGTGTACCCATCCGCCTCCGACAGCACCATAGCGGCTGCCGCGGGTAAATCGAGTTTCGCCGCCTGATTGAGTATCGCTACGCATTGTTCATCGAGGAGCTCAAGGACCGTCGGAATGGTGCCTGAACACATGGTTTCGCTGATTGCCTTGCCGGCCTCGGCAATGTCGTCGAAGGTCGCAAGACACGTGGCCGTGCAGCGAGGTTTTGGGTGGATCTTGAGTGTCATCTCGGTAATCACACCTAGGGTTCCCTCAGATCCAACGAATAATGCGGTGAGGTCAAAGCCTGAGGCCGACCGCATACATTCCGAACCCGTTCTCAAGACCGAGCCATCGGCGAGAACCACCTCCGCGCCCAAGACGTAGTCCTTGGTGTTGCCGTACTTGGCCCCTTTCAGTCCGCCGGCATTGGCAGCCACGTTGCCGCCAAGTGTAGCCACCTTCGCCGAAGCCGGATCCGGCGGGAACATGAAGCCATGGGGAGCTAAAGCGTCCTGCAGGTCCTGATTGACAACCCCTGGTTGGACCACCACCAATCGGTCATTGATGCTTATCTTCAGGATCCTGTTCATGCGTGCCATGTCCAAGACGATACCGCCGTGCAAGGGTACGGCCATGCCGCTCAGGCTCGTGCCGGCACCACGGGGGATGACCGGTAATCTGTGTTCGTTGGCCAAGCCGAGAATGGCAGAGACCTCCTCGGTGGTTCGGACCCAGACAGCCCCATCCGGTCGATGACTCTCGGGCGAAGCGTCATAGCTATAGCTGACCAGGTCGATCAAGGCATCCGAGAAGTTCTCCTCGCCGACGATATCTCTAATCGCCCTCTTGAGCTTCAGATCCATGCCAGGGGCCTCCGATACCCCTCCCAGACTTTCCCTGAACCCTAGCCGGTCGTTACGATCGTGCCGACCCGTCAGGACTCCCTAACTGATGCCTCGCTCGATCGGGGCAGAGTGCCTTCGTTACAGTCTGTAACCCATAGACACGGCGCCCCTTTTCTTCTCTACAGACTTTGTTTCTATAGACGAAGCTTATGGGTGTGTCCACTACACAAGAGCAACTTTTTAAACAGCCATAAAAAACCAACTTGAAGCGAAGCCGAAGAAATGTTTAGTATTCGATAATCTCTGAGAAACATAATCATCGTAACCATTTTCCCAGGGTAGGGATACGCCGTATTTTTTTGATGTGGAATACTGAACGATGGGTATGGGCAAGGGCCCGGTTCCGTGCAAAGATAGGCCCGGGCACCCTTTTTCATGTTGCTCCATTTCAAGGAGGTGAGATTATGACGACGGCAAGATCAATTCTTCTGGCAATGGTGATACTCTTGTTCATTTCGACGTCAGCCATCGCTATTCCCACGCACATCACCGTGCGGGTCAAGACCAAGGACGCCAAGTTCATAGGGACGGGTATCGGCGGCGCCCTGGTCACGATCAAAGATGCTCTAACGGGTGAGCTTCTGGCAAAGGGGGTTACTGCAGGAACCTCGGGAAACACAAACCTGATCATGAAGACCCCCAAAGCTCGAGGGGTCCCGATCTCGGATCAAAATACGGCCAAATTCGACGCCACCCTTGATATTGATGAACCTCGCTACATCGAGGTCACGGTTTATGGTCCCCTATCACAGCGCCAATCGGCCAACAAGGCCTCTTCCACCCAGTGGGTTGTCCCAGGCAAACACATCGATACGGACGATGCCTGGATGATCGAGCTTTCCGGCTTGCTGGTAGACGTCCGGTCACCTTCCACGCCGACGCATTTTGACGGAGTCCCTCAGCGCGTCCAAATCAAAGCGCACGTCGCCATGCAGTGAGGGTGTCCGCTCACGCCGGGCGGCGTGTGGGACGCAGATACGTTCGAGATTAAGGCCCTGTTGAAGAAGGACGGAAAACCGGCTGGCGTACTCGATATGAACTATGCCGGAAGTCCCAGCGAATTCAAAGGGATCTGGAATGTCACTGCACCTGGAAGCTATGAGGCCATTGTGTATGCCTACGATCCGTCTAACGGCAACACCGGCCTGGACAGAGTGACGTTCCTGGTAAGGTAAACGAGGGGAATAGCTTCCTCACCCGAAAGACAACTCTCCGATCCAAAATCCTAATTTAGCGACGTGACAATGCAGGTGTCGACCTAGCCGATGATGACGATGCCGAGATACCCGTCTACGGTGATCGGATCGCCCGTGTGGATGAGGTCTGTGGCGTCCGGTATGCCGGTCACACAGGGAAGTCCATATTCCCGTGCGATGATGGCACCGTGAATAAGCATCCCACCTCTCCGCTCAACGATCCCTTTGGAGAGCGGAACCAGGAAGGTCATGTTAGGATCGATTGAATCACAGACCAGGATTTCACCCGACTTGAAAGCTGCGATATCGGACGATGACATGATCACACGGGCGGGTCCCTGGGAAATCCCGGGGCCCGCCGGTTGACCCAGGAGCTGACGGGGCTTGGCTGAATAGCCGACTTCCTTATTTGGCTCGTCAGAAGACTCTGCGGCCCTCGGCTTCAGTTTTTCGAAGGTCCTCAGGAGGTCGCGAAGACGATCACCCGCAGGGCCTCCTGCATGTTGTTCGTCCACTCGCCGCTTTGCTTCGTTTACGGCAAGAAGCATTTGGCCTTCAATCTTCCCCAGGTGGATATTGTCGTCATCCCTCAGCCTGTAGCTGGCCCGCCCGAGATCAAGGAGTTCCGCTGCCTCATCCCGGCGCCCTTCCCCAAACCGCGCGAAGAATGCGTCTCTCAAAGCAGCTGCATTCCTCCTTTGTAGAGTCTCTTTGGCCGAAGAGTGTGCGGCCCACTGCAAAAGCACGGAGACCAGTGTCTTCTGGTCCCCTAAGTTTTGCCACTGTTTCCATGAAAGATCTCCAAACGTTTCAAGGAATTCGTCGAGCTTCTCAGCGAACTCCGTATGGGTCGCATTTTCAGGCTGTGTCCTTAATTCCTCGGCAAGCTGAGGGTTCTTCGCAATGATTGAGGCGAGCTCTTCGAGTTTGCGATTTCGCTCCAGGCTGAGCATCTTCGCGGTGCCTAAGAGATCCATGAACTCGTACGGATCCGACGGGTGCATCATATCGTTGTAAACCTGACCGAACAAACGCATGCCATGGGCAAAGGGGATGAAGTCGCGCCAGTAAACCTTGGTCCAGTGATCATAAACACCCTTTCGTTGCTCAATTTCATCAGCGAGTTCCCTGTCAGACAACTTGGAGAGGTCCTTTTGGGCAAGCCGGAATTCTTCTGTTATCATCTCAGGAATAAGCTCGTTTTCGATCCTGTTGTGCAGGGTCTTCAAGTTCTCAAGACTCCTTCGCAGAGTGAGGTACCAGGGACGAAGACCGTCGTCTTGGCCGTCTTCGAGCGTCGTGATGGGCCGTGACTGGAGTGTGTAGAGATCCTCGCTCAAGAATGTCCATTCGACGTCCTGCGGACCCCCAAAGATGTCCTCGGCCCGCATTGCTAGCCGGTACACCTTCTTGACCCCTTCTGCCTCCAAGGGTGGACGCCCTGATTTATGCGGATCAAGCGCGACAAGCTTCACTCCCTCAGCCGTAGGAACAACTGTCCTTGTCCTCTTTGGAGTGGTATGAGTGATGATGTTTCCGGTTGAGCGCTCCAGAACCCAGCTGTCAGGCTCGATGGTACCGTCCACCAGGCCCTGATTGAGACCCCAGACGGATTCGATGACCGCCTGGGACGCATCCTGCGGGCTTTGGCCGAAGACAACGCCGGAACATTCACCAATAGAGTTATCCTATTAGGCCAGCAAATTTTATATTATCTTATTGATTTTCATG